>JAAUTG010000225.1 GCA_012031785.1 Saprospiraceae bacterium
TTTTGCTGTGTTAGAGCCAATTGCAGATGGATTCCGCAATTACATGAAAGCCAAATACACAGTATCGGCAGAAGAAAATGCTCATAGACAAAGCTCAATTATTGACATTAACAGCACCAGAAATGACGGTACTGGTTGGTGGTATGCGCGTACTTAATACGAACTTCAACTACACTTCACACGGCGTATTCACTCAACGTCCAGAGACATTAACTAATGACTTCTTTGTTAACTTGCTTGACTTAGGTGTGACATGGAGAGCTACTTCAGGCGCAGAGGATGTATTTGAAGGTCGTAGCCGTACAACTGGTGAAGTAAAATGGACTGGAACGCGCGTTGACCTTATTTTTGGTTCAAATTCAGAACTTCGAGCAATTGCTGAAGTGTATGGATGCGAGGATGGACAAAATCAATTTGTTCAAGATTTTGTAGCAGCTTGGGCAAAGGTGATGAACCTAGATCGCTTTGAGTTAGCATCTTAGTAACGAATTGTAAGATGTAGCCATTCCTGATGTGGAATATACACGTATATTTTATATTAGGAATGGCTGATTTTATGTATCTTTATTGAGTTATACAGATATATCGAAAAAAAGAACTTCGTAGAAGTTTAACCTTTGTGAAAAAATAACCTGACTTCAAAGAGGTTCAACACTTATTTTGTCATTGAATTTTTCTACAAATGTCCGACTTCTCCGAAGCTATTTCTCATCTAGTAGGCTTTACGCCAATAAATCTTTCACCACTTTGCCGTGCACATCCGTCAATCGGAAGCGGCGACCTTGATATTTATAAGTCAACTTTTCGTGGTCTAAACCTAAAAGGTGTAGTAGGGTAGCTTGGAAGTCGTGTACATGAACCCCATTTTCTGCTACATTAAAACAAAAGTCGTCAGTTCTGCCATAAGTGAAGCCTTTTTTTAAGCCACCACCTGCCATCCAAATTGTAAAACAACCAGGATGGTGGTCGCGTCCGAAAGTTTCTGCGGTTACTTTACCTTGCGAATAAGTAGTTCTGCCAAATTCGCCACCCCAAATAACAAGTGTATCCTCAAGCATACCACGTTGTTTGAGATCCTGTACTAACGCCGCCGACGCTTGATCCGTGGCGCGGCAGACATCGGGCATAGCTTGTGGTAAGCCTCCATGATGATCCCAATCTTGATGATATAATTGTATGAAACGCACGTCGCGCTCCGCTAGTCGGCGTGCCAGCAAACAGTTGGCAGCAAAAGTGCCAGGTTTACGACTATCAGGTCCGTAAAGGTCGTGGATATAGTTAGGTTCTTGACGCACATCTAAAGCTTCTGGTACAGAAGCCTGCATTCGGAATGCCATTTCGTATTGTGCGATTTTAGCTTCTATTTCAGGGTCTTTAATTTCAGTTTGTTGTACGGTTTGTAAGGCTTTTAGATAGTCGAGTTGTCGGCGACGGTCTTCATGGCTGATGCCTTCTGGATTATCCAGATAGAGTACAGGGTCTTTTCCTGCACGAAACTTTACGCCCTGATGGTGAGAAGCTAGAAAGCCATTGCCCCAAAGTCGGTCATAAAGTGGTTGTCCACTGCCTGTGTTTCTCGAAAGCAGTACGATAAAATTAGGTAAGTTTTCATTTTCGCTACCTAAACCGTAACTAACCCAAGAACCAATAGACGGACGACCAGGCTGTTGCGAACCCGTTTGAATAAAAGTGGCAGCAGGGTCGTGGTTGATGGCATCCGTGAACATGGAACGAACAATAGTTAGTTCGTCTGCCACTTGTGCAGTATATGGTAGCATGTCACTCATCCATTGCCCACTTTGTCCGCGCTGCCGAAAAGCGTAAGGGGAAGGGACAACAGGAAAGATTTTTTGCCCTGCTGACATGCCTGTTTGTCGCTGCATACCTCGAATGGAAGTTGGTAGGTCTTGTCCTTGATATTTCAACAACTCAGGTTTGTGGTCGAATAAATCCATTTGTGAAGGTCCACCGCTTTGGAAAAGATAAATCACTCGCTTGATGCGCGGTGTAAAATGAGGTAATCCCAACCTAGTGTCGCTGCCAAGTGCTTGAGCAGTTGCAGCATTGCTTGCCTGTTGGTTGGCTAAACTTTGCCAAGGTTGCATTAATGTGGCTAAAGCAACTGCTCCTAACCCTAGCGCGGATTTAGCTAGAAAGTCACGTCTGGAAGAGAGATGTTGATAATCATTACAATGGTGCATGGTCATTTTGTTTTTTTTGTGTTTTTCAAGATTACCACAACAAAAATAATTAAATTTATAACATTTACCAAATTTAAAAATATTATATGCGGTATAATAGATACACTTAGCATTTGTATCCACTTTTTAAAAGTCGAATGGATGCTGTAAACTCCAAATATTTTTAGAACAAGCCTTTTTGGATAATGCTGAGCGAAAATTATATTTACAAATATCTGATAATAAATGTTTTATGGTTTTGGTAAAAGGTTAAAATTGCTAAATTTAGAATCTTCAGGGTTTTCAGTAACAACATCTTTAATAGTTGAATTTTTGCTATTATGCTTTAAACTAAGAAACGGAATAGCTAATACATATCCGCTTCAATCTAAAAACGTAGGCTGAATCGTCTTTAAAAAAGTGGTGTTAGTCGAAATTTGTCAGTGGTATTTCTGTCATAAAGCACTTTTATAGCTACAAATTCAGTTACCTTTGTGCGGTCATTTATTCAGTAGGGTGCCTACTGAATTATTCAAATGAAAATTTAAAAAAATGTGGTTGTTAATATTCATTTTAGTTTCCTATTTGGTGTTGAGTGTGAGTTTGTATTTCTTGTTCCCCAAAGCTGGTGAAGCAGGCTGGAAAGGCTTGATACCATTCCTGAATTTTATTACTTGGTGTAAAATAGTGGGTCGCCCAACTTGGCATGTGGCTTTGTTGCTGTTACCTTTGGTCAATGTTTTTTATTTTATGCAGGCATGACGGTGGAATGGTGCGTTCTTTTGGAAAAATACATATTTTACCATAGTTTTTTTGGCGGTGTGGCTGCTCCCATTTTATTTTCTTTATCTAGCATTTAATCCTAAAGATAAGTATTTAGGGAAGACCCGCGAAATGGAGCAGGCTTATAAGATGGAATTGATGGATGCTAGGGAGAAGAAGGATAAAGCACGAATTTTAAAATTAGAACAACATGTTTATCGAAAATCATCTACGAGAGAGTGGACAGAGGCTATCATTTTTGCGGTCTTTGCAGCAACGCTCATTCGTATTTTTTTGATAGAAGCCTATGTCATTCCAACGCCTTCTATGGAAGGTTCGTTGTTGGTGGGTGATTTTTTGTTTGTAAGCAAGGTGAATTATGGCATCCGTACACCGAGGACAATAGCCATGGTACCTTTGGTGCATAATAGAATCCCCTTCACGAATCTACCTTCTTATTTGCAGGAGCCTAGTTTAAAGGCTTATCGCTGGCGAGCTTTGGAGGCGGTTGACCGCAACGACCCTGTCGTGTTCAATTATCCAGAAGGAGATAGCGTTTATTTTTTCCCCGAACGTACTTGGAGCATCAATGACTATCGGCGAGGAGCAGTGCAGGAAGGCAGACCAGACCATCATCAAAAAATTACGCTTGGACGCACGAAGCTCACAGCTCGACCTATTGATAAAAAAGATCATTACATCAAGCGTTGTGTGGCTGTGGCAGGAGATACTATTCAAATTATTGATAGACAGTTACATATCAATGGAAAACCGGGCATAAATTCAAGATATTTGCAGTATATATACATTGTGCGTTATCCTGCTGGCACGGTTATTAATCGTTCTAAGTTTGAGGAGTGGGGAATTTCTAATAGCCCTAGCGTAAATGATATTTTACAGGAAGGAGATGGATTCATGGTTTTGGTGCTTTCGGATGAACAAAAAGCAAAAGTACAATCGCTTGACTCGAAAATTGTAATTGAACCTGCGCCAATGGAGAGCTCCAATAAAATTTTTCCACACGATTTAGCTAATTATAAGTGGTCAGTGGATAATTTTGGACCGCTTTACATCCCGAAAAAAGGAGCTACCATTACCCTTACTCCACAGACGTTGGCACCTTATCGGAGAGTAATTCAGGTGTACGAAGGAAACAACTTGGAGTTGAAAGGGAATGAAATCTATATCAACGGTGAGGCTACCAACCAATACACTTTCAAAATGGATTATTATTGGATGATGGGTGATAACCGCCACAATTCAGAAGATTCTCGTATTTGGGGCTTTGTACCAGAGGATCATATTGTTGGAAAACCTTTATTTATTTGGTTGTCTGCTGTAGATGGCAACTTACGAAGGGTATTCGATTCGATAGACTGTTCCGAAGTGCGGATAAGAAATAAGAGTTGCTTTTCTGAGCGGTAATTATTAGTGGCATGATAACAGTTGGGTTAAATTGATTTGCGAGCAGCAGCAAAAATATACCTTGAGCAATCAGGTAAATGAAACCTGCAAATTTCGCAAATCAATTTAACTGAACTGACAGTAAAAAGATTAGTTACTTGTTATTGTACCAATTGTAAGTGCCAACTCTCTCTTAGTGGTTTCAACCAACGATTTTCAAAATCTTCTTTGGTAGTAACTAAATTATCATAGACTAGAGTGTCATCAGTAATTTGTCCTGATTGATAAAGTGCTGCAAACTCGTCGCGGTGAGCAGTCTTTACTTCATCATTTAATTGGTAAGCAAACGTCAAACGGTCGAATAAATCTATTTCGTAATGCGTGGCGAGTTTGTAGTAAAAACCGAACAGAACTATCTATGGAACAGCCACTTGCACCTGCTCTACTCTCATCCACTATCAATACTACGAATTGGCGGTGGAAAACACTACCATAGGCGGAGAGTGCATTATTGTGACTAATCCATTGATTAGCAAATAATTGTAATTTGTTGCTAATCGCGGTATTTTCTGCATCTGTAAATGCACGGCTGCTCTGATAAATCCAAACTCTTGAAGAGCCTGACAAATGGGTATAGTTAGACATGTTGTAGTCCTTGTGTAATTGATAAAAGATAAAAATAATTTACCTTTGTTAACAAAATGAGAAGATAAACGGTTCAAGCCTTAAAGTGGCATTGTTGGTGATTTACTTTGGGCTTTACTTGACCTGTAGCTAATGAACTTTAATGGTAAATCAATTATAAAAAAGCAACTTTGATTTGAACTTATCAAATTCCTAAATTTAATTACCTGTATGTTGAATGAAATAGAACTAGAGCAACTGCGCTATCCGATTGGTCGCTATCAACGCCTGTCTGTAATAGATGAAACGCAGATTCAGGAATGGAAAAATGATATTGCTGCACTGCCTATGTTGTTGAAAAGCGCAGTAGCTGAGCTAACAGAAGCGAATATTGAAATTCCATATCGAGCAGGAGGCTGGAATGTAAGGCAAATTACACACCACTTGGCAGATAGTCATATCAATGCCTATGTACGGTTTAAGTTGGCGTTAACAGAAGAAAATCCTACTATCAAGCCTTATCTTCAAGATAGATGGAGTGATTTACAAGATGCTCAGCACGCGCCTTTGGCTTGGTCGTTGATGTTGCTAGAAGGTGTACACCAGCGTTGGGGCATGGTGTTGGATACGATGCGTTTGGAAGATTATCAAAGAACGTTTGTGCATCCTGAATTTAAAGAAGCGTTGCGATTAGATTTTACTTTAGGGCTTTATGCTTGGCACGGTAAACATCATTTGACCCAGATTGTAAATTTTAAGGAACGGTATGGCGTATAGTCAATTGTCATGTAACTACTGTTACGCAATTTGCTTTTTGCTATTCTCCTTTCGCTCAAATGTAATTATTTTGAGCATCTTTAATTTAGTGATAGGTTTTCCATGCAAGCGCGAAAAAGATTCTTTTAGAGCCAAATACGGATAGCGACCTGCTTATCATCAGTTACAATCATAAAACTAATAATACGAAAGTTGTATGTTTTTTTGGATCGGATTTATTGTTTTTGTTTTCGTTGTACTTGCTTTGGATTTAGGAATTTTTAATAAAAAAGCTCATGTAGTTTCCGCAAAAGAAGCTTTCAGAATGACTGGCTTTTTTGTGGTTTTGTCCCTAGCTTTTAGTGTGTTTATTTACTTTGCTTACAGCAGGGGATGGATGGGTAATGGCAGCCTCTCTGGGCAGGAAGCCGTTTTACAATACCTTACTGGATACTTGGTAGAGCAATCTTTGAGCATGGATAATGTGTTTGTAATTGCACTGGTGTTTGGCTATTTTAAAGTGCCAAGCCATCTTCAGCATCGCGTACTTTTTTGGGGTATTTTGGGCGCAATTGTGTTTAGAGGCTTGATGATAGGGTTAGGGGCAATTTTGATAAAGCAATTCGAGGAGATTTTATATTTTTTTGGTCTTATTTTGTTGTACTCAAGCTATAAAATGCTGCGTTCTGATCAAGAGGCTATCCATCCAGAAAATAATCCAGCCATTAAGCTGTTGCGGAGATTTTTCCCCATCACCCAACAATTTCATCAAGACCATTTTTTCGTTAGAATAGATAATAAACAATTTGCTACTCCGCTCTTTGTAACGCTTCTTGTTATTGAAACTACAGATATTGTGTTTGCAATTGATAGTATCCCCGCAATTTTTGGTATTACTACTGACCCTTTTATTGTATTCACGAGTAATATTTTTGCCATATTAGGATTGCGTTCACTGTATTTTGTACTAGCTGCTTTGATTGATAAATTTCATTATTTGAAATATAGCCTTGTTGGGATTCTGGCTTTTGTGGGCTTAAAGATGCTGACAGTTAAATTATTTCATTTACCAGAATGGCTATCTTTGGTAGTAATTGTCATTTTTTTAGGTGTAGGTATAGCACTTTCGCTTTGGATAAAGCCTAAACATGAGGTAGAGCAAGTAGTGGGAACTAAAGAAAAAATACAAAGCTGAGTTTATGAATATTTTGATTGTAGAAGATGAATATCATGCAGTACGTCGTTTGAGCCAAATAATATTGTCTCTTCGCCCCAATGCCAATGTGATTACAGCATTGGATAGTGTGGAAGACAGTGTGGATTGGTTTTTGGATAATCCGCCACCAGATTTAGCTTTCTTTGATATCCAACTGGCAGATGGCTTGAGTTTCGATATTTTTAAAAGACCCAAGTACGCTCTCCTATCATTTTTACCACAGCCTTCAATGAGTACGCAATTCAAGCTTTTAAAGTGAATAGCGTAGATTACTTATTGAAACCGATAGATGAAGCAGAATTAGAACTAGCTTTCCAAAAGTTTGAGCAACTTCACCAAGTGACTCCAAATTATGACTTCAAAACGATACAGAAACTTATCGAAAGCGTTCTACCTACTCATCACACAGAACGATTTTTAGTCAAAACTGGTCAGCACTTGATGTATGTACCAGCTACATCAGTTGCTTATTTTTACTCTGAGGAAAGCCTCACTTTTTTCAAAACAAAAGATGGGCAAAAACACCTTCTCGACTATACGCTCGACCAGTTGGAAAAAATGGTTGCGCCTAAACTTTTTTTCAGAATCAATCGAAAAGCTATCTTAAATATTGAAGCAGTGCATAAAGTTTCTAATTACTTCAATAGCCGTTTGGTCGTACAAGTGCAACCAATTACAGCAGAAGTTGAGTGGATTGTAAGTCGGGAACGAGTCAAGCAATTCAAAGAGTGGATGGGAACATAATAAAATTTCTTGCTTATTCGCTGACAATTTTTAGTTCTCCAGTTTGGCCGCCTTTAATGAAAAAGGAAATCGGCTCCTCCACTTTATCCATTAACAAAGTTGCATCGAGTCGCGCATCTAAACCAACTTGTAATTCACTATGGATATGACTCTCTTCTGGTGGCATAATCACAATTTTAATATCTTTTAACCGGGGTTCATAAGCGGCTAAAGTTTTTTCTATAGCTTTAACTAATCGATCATAATCACTGGGATTATGCGTAAAAAAAGTGGCAAAGTCCATTAAACCATATTCCAATACAGTAAGTTGTTGACGATCAGCTAACTTAGCTTCGGTTAGTGGACA
>JAAUTG010000020.1 GCA_012031785.1 Saprospiraceae bacterium
GGGCAGTGCTTTCCAGTTGCAAATCACTGGTAGAAAAAAAATAGGATTCCCTAATAGCAAGGCTTGTAAAGTTTCTAAACTAGCTGGTAAACTATACATTTCGGATAAAAAATTCAAGTCTTTCACCGCATAATTTTGATTAAACCTATCCAAAAAGTACACAGAATCCTTAGTGACTTGGGCACGAACTACCTCAAACCCTAACTTTTTTACACTTATCCAAACTAGACTATCTTTTTTCATCCGCACATTAGCGTTTGCGGTCTGAGACATGGACGCATCTTTATACGTAATCTTCACTTGTGCGTCCAACCAATCTGCCTTAATTTGAGTCTTCAACAACTGTTTTAGTACCGTCTCTACATAGATGGTTTCTGTGGTTGAAATTGTTTTTTTCGTACTTCTACAGCTACTCAATAATGCGATTACACCGCAGCCAATTAGAAAAATTCGTAATTTATTCATACAGTTTGCGCTCCACAATTTTTTTATTCAACAATTCAGACTTTCCACCTAATGTTTTGGCGCGTTGCCATTGCGATAGTGCTTCTTCGGTTTGTCCCAGTCGGAAAAGCAAATCACCATAATGTTCTACCACTGCTGCTTCAATAGCATTATTAGCTGCTTTTTCTAACCATATTTTACTATTTTTCAGGTCGTTTAGTTTGTAATATACCCAACCTAAAGCATGTTCCACGGTTGCTTGATTAGGTTGCAAACGATTAGCTTCGGTTGCCATTTTTTTGGCTTGCTCCAAATTTTCGCTGCGTTGTGCTAGCGCATAAGCATAAAATGCGAGCGTTTTTGCATTATTCGGATTCAATTTCAAAGCACTTTCAAATGCTCGGTCAGAAACCACGTCAGCACCCAATTCAGCGTGAATTTTGCCCAAGTAAGTCTGTATTTTCTTGTTGCATAAAAATATTATTACCTGCCACCAATAAGGCTTCTTGTAATATTTCAACTGCTTCCTCTTTCAAATCCAGCTCATGCAGAGCTAACCCATTCATTAGGTAAATATGAGTTTGATTAGGGAAAAGCTCCAAAGCTGTTTCAGAAGTCTTTTTCAGCGCTGCGAAGTCGCGTTCTTCCTGTAAAATGTAAAGCAATTGCTCCCAAACCGTGTAAACCGATTCATCTAATTCGATGGTATTTTCATAAGCCTTTCGTGCGGCTTGGCGTTGTCCTGAATGGTAAAGTAAATCAGCGTAAACGGCGTAAGCCTTTGCTTCTTGTGGATGCGCTTCCATCAAGGCAACGGCTAGTGGCAATGTTTCTTCTGCCAGTGCTTTGTCCGAATTGTTTACCACTTTTTGCAAAACTGGGATTAATTGTTTAATTTTCAGGTCAATAGATACATCTTTACGCTGAAAAATGGTAATTGTACAGCTAGTCCCTGCGAGCCATCAGGTGTTTGTAAGGCTAATTTCGCTTTAGTATCGTTTGGATTTGTTTTTAGAATATTCTGAAATACTAGATTAGCCTTTGCAGTCTCTCCAACTTGTTGATAAAAAGAAGCAAGGGTGTATTGATACTCTAAATGTTTAGGATAAGCATCCACTAAAGCCTGTAACTCTTTTGCCGCTTTTTTATTATCCCCCAACCCGACGTAAAGCAGGTGTTTTTTGCGCGTCAACTCTTCTGAAATTCCTGTTTGCTTTTCCAAACGATTGTACACTTCCACTGCATCCAAAACTTTATTTGCTTTGACGAGGTGAAATGCCCATTTTTCATAATATGATTTGTCGTTAGGATGCGTAGTCGTCAAGGTTTCATAGACTTTGGCAGCTTGGGTTTCATCGCCCATTTTTTCATGTATTTCGGCTAAAAACAAGGCATACCATTCATTGGTGGGTTCCAATTCGATGGCTTTTTTAATGAATTTGAACGCTTCTTGCTCTTTATTGAGCTTGAGTTGTACCCTTGCTAACTCAAAATAAATAGCATCGTTGTTGCGATCTCTTTTCAACATAAGCTGATACAGAGAATCTGCTTTTTCAAAGTTACCTATCAATTTTTCGCGGTTGGCTTCAATAAATAAGCCTTCCAATTCTACGTCTTGGTCAGAAACTTGCGTGATTTGTGCTTGAACAAAAACGCTGTAATTTACTAATAAACAGGCTATTAATACAATATACTTCATTTGTCTAATTTTGATTTTGTCTTATCCACTTTTTTGAGTAAGTCAAAAAAAGAAACGTAAATGTAGGAGCAAATGGCTCAAAACCTTACCTTAGCAGTTGTTTAGTGATAAACTAAAGAACGTATAATTTTAGTTCTAAGTTTTAATATTTTTTGTTTTCATGAAAATACTTCATCTTATACTTTTGTTGAGTGGCACCGCCAGTCTTTGTGCGCAACATGCGCCAAAAAAAATAGGGCTACCCGATGTCCTTAAAGAAGTTTCTGGTTTGTACGTGGCATCGCCAGATAGTCTTTGGTGGGTGAATGATAGTGGCAATGCGCCCAGTTTGTACCTAACTAACGCTAAAGGTCAGTTGGTACAACAGGTAAAACTCCCCGTGAGAAATGTAGATTGGGAAGATTTGACTTATGACAAAATGGGCAATATTTATATTGGGGATTTTGGGAATAATGCTAACCAACGAAACAACTTAAAGATTTACAAATATCATTTATCAAGTCGTGCGTTAGATTCTATTATGTTTAACTATCCTGACCAACGCGCTTTCCCACCTGCTTCTGAAGACAGAAATTTTGATATGGAAGGCTTTTTTTGGTATAATAGCCAGTTGCATCTGTTTTCTAAAAATAAATTGCCGATGGGTAATTATTATACCAAGCATTACACTTTATCAGATGCGCCTGGTTTGCAACAGGCAACACTGCGCGACAGTATTTATTTGCCAAATCGCGTGGTTACTTCGGCAGCTATTAGTCCTGACTATCAAACGGTTGCATTGCTGACTTACGATTATAAAGTACATTTAAAATGGTTTCCTAAATCAAAAGTTTCCATTTTTTTGCTCCATCACTTCAACAATACTAACTTTTTGCGCGGCGACTTGTCTGAGCAAAAAAGTCAGGTATTTTACGCCAATTTCCCAATACGAATCTATTGATTTTTGGGATAATCGAACGGTACTTATCGCTTCTGAAAAAGCTGTATTTTACCAGCAAAAGGCGAAAAGGGTAAAATTAAAAAATATGGCTAACAGCCTAAATCCTTAACTGGCGAGCATTCTGCAATGCTTGATTACAAACGACAAACTAATGAATCTAAATTTACAGCACAAAAAATGCACTTGTAGGAGGCAGCAGCAAGGGAATTGGAAAAGCAAGTGCAGCAGTTTTAGCCGCGTTGGGGGCGAATGTAACGCTCATGGCACGTTCCGCTACTTTACTTGAGCAGGTGGTCGCTTCTTTAGATACTTCGCTCGGACAGCAGCATGATTTTTTGGTGGTCAACTATGAAAATAGGGAGAATTTGGAAGAGCAATTGGATGGTTTGTTGTTACGTAAAAATATTCATATTTTAGTCAACAACACTGGTGGACCTGCTGCTGGCGCAATTATAAACGCCACACCTGAACAGTTTTTGAATGCTTTTCAGAATCATTTACTGTGTAATCATTTATTGGTACAGCGCGTAGCAACAGGCATGAAAATGGACGGCTACGGAAGAATTATCAATATTATTTCAACTTCTGTGCGAGAGCCAATTGCGGGTTTAGGAGTTTCTAATACCACAAGAGGGGCGGTGGCAAGTTGGGCAAAAACAATGGCTGGCGAGTTAGGCGTTTATGGAATTACGGTTAATAATATTTTGCCTGGTTTTACTACCACAGAACGTTTGGAACAAGTAGTTCAAGGTCAAATGCAACAACAACAAGTTTCTAGGGAGCAGGTGATTGACCAAATGCTATCTGTTGTGCCACTTAGACGTTTTGCTGCACCCAACGAAATAGCAGATGTGGTTGGGTTTTAGCCTCTCCGTCTGCCAGCTATATTAACGGTGTAAGTATTGCA
This sequence comes from Saprospiraceae bacterium, assembly GCA_012031785.1. GTDB lineage: Bacteria > Bacteroidota > Bacteroidia > Chitinophagales > Saprospiraceae > JAAUTG01. The sequence continues at coordinate 3,991 of JAAUTG010000020.1, forward strand.
GTGGACGGTGGTCGCACGAAAAGCATTTGACCATGTGGAACGTGTTGCTTGTTTTCTTGGGAGGAGGTTTGGGCAGTTTATGTCGCTACGGTATGAGTCTAGCTTTGGCGCGTTACGCACTGATGTTTCCTTTAGCCACTTTAGTTTCTAACATTTTGAGTAGTAGTATTTTAGGATTCCTTGTGATGTATAGTACGCAACATCATCTTCCGGTTTCGATGAGGCTGTTAATCGCCACGGGGTTTTGCGGAGGATTTAGCACTTTTTCCACGTTTGCAGCCGAGTCTTTGACCTTGCTGCAACATGGGCAGTGGCTGTATGGCTTAACTAATATGTTCGGCAGTATGTTATTGGGGTTGGCTGGAATTTATTTGGGCATGAGATTAAGCAGTTTAATATGATTCCGTAACTTATGTGATTAGTGCTCAGATACTTAAAAATTAGGCTGTGTTACTGGAGACGACCTACCGAACAAGAATAATTTTCCGTCTATTCCAATTCCGTAGGTTCTTGTTTGAGTTCAATCTCTTTTGGGTACTCTACCCTAGCATGGTGAATGCTGTATAAACTTTGTTGAAAAACTGTTCTACAAATTTCTAGCTCTTGAAAAGTAAATTCAGCTTGTGCAAACTGCCCACCAGTAATTTTTCCATGAATGATTCGGTCAATCAATTGGTTAATGTCTTCCATGGTTGGGTCTTTCAAGGTCTTGGAAGCTGCCTCCAAAGAGTCTGCCACCATCAAAATAGTTTGTTCTTTGGTGAAAGGTTTAATACCAGGATACCTAAATTGCTGTTCGTCCACCAACTCTTCGGGATGTTCTTCTTTGTATTTTCTGTAAAAAAACTCCACTTTCGTTGTACCATGGTGGGTCTCAATAAAGTCAATAATGACTTGAGGGAGTCTATATTTTTTTGCTAGTTTCACTCCTTCGTGTACATGAGCGATAATTTTTTCAGCACTTTGAAGCGAGGAAAGTGTTTGATGCGCATTATACCCTTTCTGATTTTCAATAAAATACTCCGGATTTACGGTTTTACCAATGTCGTGGTAGAGCGCACCCACTTTCACTAGTAAGGCATCTGCGCCAATAGCAGTAGCAGCGGCTTCCGCGATGTTAGCAACTTGCAGAGAATGTTGCCAAGTGCCAGGTGCTTCAACGATTAATTTTTTAATCAAAGGGCGATTGGTACTGGAAAGCTCTAACAGTAAACTAGTGGAAGTGAAGCCAAATAGCCGTTCTAGGAGCGGAATGATCGGATAGGCTAGTAAAATTAAAAAAACATTAATAAAAAGTGCAGAAATAACTTGAACACCTGCAATGGTGATTTTGCCTTCTTGAATCAACGATAGCCCTAAAAAAGTCAGTAAATACGCTAAGAAAATGAACAAAATTGAGTAAAAAAATTGAGATAAATCACGAGAATCTATGTTCCCAATCACTGCCACAATACCCGCTATGATTTGGATAAACGTAAACTCATAGCCAGTTGAAGTCAGAAAACTAGCAATTAAAATGACAATTAATGGGTAAACAACGCCAAACGGCTATCAAAAAAGTGCTTAATTACCATTGGAATAATACAAAACGGAATCATATATACACTCAAAACTGTAATTCCGTCAATTAGGTACACTAGATAGCTGTAAATGACAAACCAAGACAAAAGAAAGATAAATTTACCAAATTGGTCGAAGTGGTTTCTTGAATATCGGTAAATGTATAGTAAAAACACACTTATTATGATGCTGGTCATCAAAAAGTAGCCTAAAAAAATACCAATTTTAGAGCGGTCTTTGGAGATTTCTTCCTCATAAGCAGCTTTAAAAGAAGCCAGTTCGTCATAAATCTCGTCAGTGATAGTTGTGCCTTTCGCCACTATCATTTGTCCTTTTTTCACTACGCTTTGGTGGTGGAAATAGTGCTTAAATAATCTTCTTTAAATTGGAAAGTACGTTCTGGGCTATAAAAGATATTGCTGACAATTTGTTGCTCCAAAATGGGGTGTAAAAATTCTATTTCTTTTAAGTTACTGTAAGGCAATGAATCAACTAGCAACGCTCGTGCATCTTTCAAAGTGAGTAAATCACCTAATACATGCTGTTCGGTAGTGTTACCCTTGATGACATGAATCACGAAATTTTTAGGCTTTTCTTCGTGTTGACTAGTTAATTGAATGACCCCCTGCTGGTAAATGCGTGTCAAAAACTGCTCCCCATAGGCTCGATAGCGGCTGGGAAATTCTATTACATCGGTGTATTGAGCATTACTTTGTGCAGCTTCGTATCGCTTTTGGAATACCTCTTGAAACAGTGCTTTTCTTTGCTTTTCGATTTCAAAATTTAGCAAATAGTAAGGCGAAAAAGAGGCTTCCTGCTTTGCTAAGTCGTTTTGTGCCTCTAAATCATTTTTTTAACTGCAAAATCAAAGGGGCTATAAGATCGTCGTAGTTCCAAGTTCTACCTTTTTCAAAACTGTACTTAAAACGCACAGTATAGGGAATAAAGCACTAATGAAAGCCACTACAAGAAGCGCAATCAGATATTTTAAAATATTTTTAGCCGTTTAGTGCTGTTTTGTATATTCATAAAAACGCAACGATGAAGCAAAGAAATGAAACTAAATATCTGATGTTAAACTACTTGTTGGCTTTTGCTTTTTCAAAACACCAATAACGTAGATAGAACTTTTCTAGCCTATTGTTTCCTCACCAACTAAATTTGAGACGAATGGCATCGGTAATTATTTCTGTGATCTGTCATCTTTAGTTGATCCTCTTTGCGCTTAATGATCAGAGATCGTTTTTGGGTCTGGCACTTGGTATTTGGGCGAAGTGGACCAAGCTTGATAGCCACCTGCTAAATCATAAATTTGAGTATATCCCAGGTCTGCCAGTATTTTAGCAGCACGCGCACTTCTACCTCCCACTTGACAATAGACGAATATAGGTTGGTTAGGGTCTATATTTTTCTTGACCTGTGTTGCAAAATCTGCACCATTAACATTAATATTGATGGCTTGGTCAAGATGCCCTGCTTCAAATTCAGGAACAGTTCTTACATCCACCACTTGCGCTTTTTCGGTAGCATTAATTTTTTGTGCAAATTGCTGTGAATTGAGCACTTGAATACTTGGCTTAATTTTTTCTGTCTTAGATGGAGTAACTACAGCTTCACTATTGTCTTCTACAGAAACTGGACGCGGCTGACATCCATAACTTAGAGTTACCATAATTAAGCCAACAATAAAATGTTGCAATTTCATACGATACATTTAGTTGAAAAATTAGCATTAAAACGCAATCTGTAATTTAAAGTTGAGGTTGAATATGTGATTTGGATGTTTGATGCTTATTTTGAGATGATTAAGAGGCAATTTTACCTCTTTCCTGCTCGTATTGGGCAATATATTCAGTAACAATGTCGTGAATTACATTTTTTAAGTAGGTTTTTTCCAAACGAGCTATGGTTTTTAATTTTTCTATTTTGTCTTCCTCAAAACAAAATGTGACTCTTCGCACATTAGCTTCGTGAATTTCTATGCGACTGCTTTCCACTGTGCTACGAATCAAATTATCCAATCCGCTCAATGCGCGATTATTTTTTGGGCGAGCGTGGAAAAATCATCCTCTTTAAACGATTGTGTCTTTTCTGCAATAGTTTCCTTGAGTGCCTCTTCCAGCAAGTTGCTAAGGTTATCAGAGAAATGTTTTCCCCCAGATGCTCTTGAAGCGCGTTTACTAGGCGGTGCTGGAGCAGCAAAAAGTGTTGTTTGCTCTTGAAAGTCCTCATGCCACGCATCCGCTAAAAGACTTTCCAATCCTTCTTTAAATCCTTTGTTCGTTATTTCTGGCACCTCGTATTGAATTGTAGATGAAGAAAAAGTTTGAAAAAATCTGCTAGGCATTGACTAATGCACCATTCGTTCTGATTAATATTTCATGGCAAAGTGCCAAGTAATCTTCTGCACCAGAGCTATTTCGGCTATAATCGAATATATCCTTTCGTTGAGCTGGTGCTTCGGCAAGTGCTACGTTATCTCTGATTAAAGTCTCAAATACTTTTTCTCCAAAATACTTTCTGATGGTGTCCACCACGTCTCGGTTTAGCACTTTTCGCGCATCGTACATGGTAGCGATTACGCCGCCAATTTCAAGGTCTTTATTGAGCCTAAATCGCACTTTATCAATTACTTGCTTAATTTTTGCTAAGCCTTGCAACGCCAAAAACTCGGTTTGCAAAGGAATATAAACTACATCGCTGCTAGTCAGCGCGTTAAGGGTAAGTAGCCCCAAAGAAGGAGGACAATCAATAATAATGTAATCGTATTCCTCACGCAACGGCTCCAATAGTTCTTTCAGGATGTACTCTCTACCTGCTTCATTGATGAGTTCCATTTCTGCACTTGATAAATCTAAGTTAGAAGTCACTACATCCATATTTTCCTTTACTTTAAAAGGCACTAATTCCGATTCTCCACGAATTGCCTCGTAGATAGTAATTCTTTGGCGCGAAATCCCTAAGGAAATGGTTAGGTTTGCTTGTGGGTCCAAATCTATTAGTAAAACTCTTTTTCCAAGTTCCACAAGCCCTGCACCAATATTAATAGCACTTGTTGTCTTACCTACTCCACCCTTATGGTTCATCAACGATACAATCTTCCCCATATCTGATCGTCTGGAAATATTATAAATAAAAATATTGGTTTTCTGCTATTGGTTCTGTCAACGGCTATACCACAGAATTGATTCACTTTTGAAAGTATAAAATTCAAAATACGTTAATTTAAGCCGCAAATACAAATATTTTCGGGTATTATTTTTAAAAACACTTGTTTTTAAGATAATTTTGTCTTCATCATCGGATTGGTAGAATGACTGATTTGCAAGCTATTATAGCAACCAACGCTACGTGGTTGACTATTTGCTTTCTAAAAAAGGTTTTCTTCTGCTTGTGCGAAGCTACTAATCACTGAGCTTGTCCGAAAGAGTTGTATTTGGACAAACGGCTCGTAGCAAAGAGCATGAAGTCAAACCATAATTTTTTAAAGCCTGTTTAATTCATCTTAAAAGGGGCAATCAATTGAAAAGACGGAATCCATACTTGAAACTGCAAGTTGCGTTTCAAATCTAGCATCAGGTAACTACCTTTCATATTACCTAGTTCTGTGGTCAATTGGCTCCATGATTGGTACTGATGAAATTCTCCTGGTTCTAAAATGGGTTGCTGCCCAATTACACCTTCGCCTTCCACCTCATGCTTTGCACCCACAGAATCAAAAATGAACCAATGCCTTCTTAAAAGTTGTACAGGGGTATTGCCCAAATTATGAATCGTAATTTGATAAGAAAAGACATACTTGGAAGCGGTGGGTTGTGAGTATTCAGGGCGGAAAAATGTTTCCGCGCTAATTTTTACATCTTTTGTGATTAGTGTATTCATCGTCGGTCAGTTAAATTTGTATAAACCTACTTACCATTTTTTCTGCTTCTTGTAAGGTGCGCTGCAAATCGTCATTGAGCAACACCGCATCAAAATTATCTTGAAACAACAATTCCTCCTTTGCTCTATGCACTCGACTTGCAAAACTATCCTCATTTTCCGTGCGACGCATTTCCAATCGCTTTACTAATACCTCGAAAGAAGGTGGCTTCACAAAAATTGCTAAAGCTTGGTCAGGATAAATGTTTTTGATGCTTTCCGCACCTTTCACGTCTATATCAAACACAACGCACTTGCCTAAGTTCCAAAGTCGCTCTACTTCTGAACGCAAAGTGCCATAAAATTTATTTTCATATACTTCTTCCCATTCTAAAAACGCACCATCGCGGACTAAAGTTTTGAATTGAGCCAGACTAAGAAAATAATAGTCCTTTCCTTCTATTTCATTCGGACGACGCGCACGAGTGGTGGCAGAAACCGAGAATGCGAGTTCTTCAAAACGAGTTAGTAAATGTCTTACAATAGTTGTTTTTCCTGCACCCGATGGCGCTGTGAAAATCAATAACTTATTCATTGGCACTATGCACAATTAAAACTTAAACAAAATTAGTTTGCAAAAAAAATACTTATTAAACCCTTAAAATCAAGCAACTCCATCTTATCAATCTTGCAAATCTTATCAATTTTGGTGTAGATTTCGACTTTTTCTTTTTCTTTTCCCACAATATTAGTGAAAGTCTAATTAGCTTTGTCAAATCTGCAAAAAAATCGTCCATGAACGTCGGAAAATTTATTGTATTTGAAGGAATAGATGGCGCGGGTAAAACCACTCAACTCAAATTGCTGCTCAACCGTTTGGAAAAAGCGAACGTCACATACCATGCTACTAAAGAACCTACGGAAGGGGTGGTAGGTCAACTTATTCGCCAAGTGCTGAACAAACAACTAGAATTAGATGAAAAAACGATGGCAGCCCTTTTTTTGGCAGACCGTTTTCATCATATTCAAGCGGAAACGGATGGAATGTTGAAACACCTACATCTGGGGAAACACGTAATTTGCGACCGTTATTATCTTTCTTCTTACGCTTACCATAGTGCTTTTTTACCGCTCGAATGGGTAATTGCTTGCAACGCGCCATGCGCCAAATTGCTCCGTCCTGATGTTATTTTCTTTTTGGATCTTCCACCTACAATGAGCTTAGCGCGTTTGACCAAAACTCGCGCCCATTTAGATTTATACGAAACAAAAGAGCGACTAACGCTGGTGCATCAGCAGTATCACGCTGCCATAAGTCGAGTAAAAAGCGAAGAAAATATTATTCTCCTAGATGCTACGGAAACAGAAGAAGCTATTGCTGAAAAAATTTGGGCTGTGGTAAATGAATTGGGATAATATCTGAAAGTAGTAGGTGCTGGTTTCAAAATATTTTTTGGCTACCATCAAATAATAATATCATTGGTGTTATTTCCCAATTTTTTACTTCAAAACTTGTAAACCTACAAAGCATGATTATCTTTACGGCTGCTTGACACAACTTTGTTCCACTTCAACCAACTTTTACATGAGGCTTTCCACTTTAGATTGGTCTATTGTCTTAGCTTTTTTTGTATTCTCCCTTGTAATAGGAATTATAACTTCGCGCCGCTCTGGTGAAAATGCACAGGAGTTTTTCTTAGCTGGACGCAGTATGCCTTGGTGGCTTTTAGGGATTTCTATGGTAGCAACTACTTTTTCCGCAGACACCCCGAATTTAGTTACGGATATTGTTAGAAAAAATGGGGTCTCTGGCAATTGGGCTTGGTGGGCTTTTCTTTTAACAGGTATGCTTACCGTATTTGTATATGCTAAATTGTGGCGTAGATCAAACCTGAATACGGATTTGGAATTTTATGAATTGCGTTACGACGGCAAAGCAGCAGCCTTTCTTAGGGGCTTTCGCGCTTTGTATCTAGGCATCTTCTTCAATGTGATGATTATGGCAACGGTTTGCTTGGCAGCCATTAAAATTGGCGGCGTGATGCTGGATTTACAACCATGGCAAACCTTAACGATTGCCTCTGTAATTACGGTTGCCTACTCTGCGCTCGGTGGACTTAGAGGGGTGCTAATTACTGATTTTGTTCAGTTTATTATTGCCATGATTGGTTCAGTTGGAGCAGCTATTTTTATTGTCAATCTACCGGAAATAGGCGGATTAAGTAATCTACTTACTCATCCTGTGGTCAGCGAAAAATTGAGTATGATTCCTGACCCAAGCAATAAGGATTTATTTTTTACTTTGCTCATCATTCCTATCGCCGTGCAGTGGTGGAGCGTTTGGTATCCAGGTGCAGAACCCGGTGGTGGCGGATATATTGCCCAAAGAATGTTTGCAGCAAAGGATGAAAATAATGCGATGGGAGCTACTTTACTTTTTAATGTTTTTCATTATGCGCTGCGTTCTTGGCCCTGGATATTAGTTGCTTTGTCATCGCTCATTTTATTTCCTACTTTAAACGATTTAAAAACGGCGTTCCCGAATTTACCCGATAGTTTTGTCAATGATGATTTGGCTTATTCTGCCGCACTAACTTATCTACCGTCAGGACTGCTTGGTTTAGTAGTAGCATCCTTGATAGCCGCGTTTATGTCCACCATTTCCACCCAATTAAATTGGGGGTCTTCTTATATTGTCTATGACTGGTACATTCGCTTCATCAAACCCAACGCATCAGAAAAAGAATTGGTCAATGTAGGGCGAATTTCTACTTTGTTGTTGATGGTGCTAGCGGTTTTACTCGCTTTGGGCTTGAAAAGTGCTTTGCAAGCATTCACCATTTTGTTACAAGTCGGAGCAGGAACGGGCTTATTGTTCATCCTGCGCTGGTTTTGGTGGCGCATCAGTGCATACAGCGAGTTGACAGCGATGATTGTTTCTTTTGCTATTGCATTGTATTTTCAATTATTGCATGAACGTCTTGGTTTTCACCACTTGCAGATCATATTCAATTGATTTTGGGTGTAGGACTAACCACAGCCGCTTGGTTGTTGGTTACTTTCATTACTCCCCCAACACCACACGCTACTTTAGTCAATTTTTATAGGACTGTCAAACCGGCTGCTTGGGGCTGGAAAAATGTGCTACACCTAGCCACTCAGCAAGGCGAAATACAACCTCATGAAATTAAAGCAGGTCGCTTGCCTTTAGAACTTTTGGGAATGTTTATCGGATGTGTAGCAGTTTATAGTGCTTTAGGGGCTACTGGCTACTGGATTTATGGGCAAGTTAATTATGCTTCTGTTGCCACAGTTATTACGTTGTTGGCGGCTGTGGGGTTATTTAGAATTTGGAATGCCTTGCAGAAAGAAGCTTAATGACTGGTTGCTATTCACAAGCAGAATACTCAGAATTTTAGGATGAAAAAGATTGGGAAGCCTCTCATCCTACTCATCCTAAAATCCTGAACCTCCTACTCTCATTTAGCTTTTTATAGCTTTCTGAATGGCTTTTGTGCTAATCATCAGGTGGGAGGTATGAAAAGTCACTTCCCCATCTTTCAGAATAATGATTTGTGGCGATTGATGAACCACATTGAACACTTCCGCCACTTTGTTAGAGACTGAACGACGATTGATTAAATCCAAGTAGAAAAACGACAATTCATCGGGGCTAAACTCCCATTGAGTTTCCAAGTGATGCTTAATCATGGCACTCGTACCACAGTGAATACTGTGCTTAAAAATCGCCACTGGTTTTTCATAAGATTGCTGAATCAGGGTTGCTAACTGTGATTCATCTCCTAAAACTTCCCAATTTGCATGAATATCCTCTTGTTTCGCTAATCGAACACGCTCCAAATAAGTCATAGCTGTTGTATTATTGTCTAAATTAATGTTGTTTTTTAATCCTTTACGCGCTTTGATCGGCAAAACGCTTTGCTTTAGTGGTTAATATACATTCTAACGCAGGCTAAAGTTCTTTTAAGATTGTAAAACGAAAGACAAAAGACGCATCGCTGAAAATCACTTCCTCACACATAGCCCTGTGCTTGCAAATGAAACAACTCGGCATATTTGCCGTTTTTTTCTATTAATTCTTCATGAGAACCGTATTCTAGCATTTTTCCATATTCCAAAAACAAAATTCTATCTGCCATACGCACGGTGGAAAAGCGATGTGAAATCAGCACTGCCGTTTTACCAGTAATCAATTCCGTGAAGCGTTCAAAAACCTCGTGTTCTGCGCGTGCATCCAACGCAGAAGTGGGTTCATCCAGTATTAACAACTGAGCGTCGCGCATGTAGGCACGGGCAAGTGCTACCTTTTGCCATTGTCCGCCAGAGAGTTCCACCCCATCTTTAAAGCGTTTTCCTAAAAATTGCTCGTACTGCTCTGGCAAATGTTCAATCACAGTATCGGCAAGGCTTTTCTTCGCAGCATCTCTAATGGTTGGGATATCTGTCAAATTGGTGATGTTTCCAACTGCCACATTTTCTCCTGCTTTCAACTGAAAACGGATATAATCCTGAAAGATAATTCCTACATTAGCACGCAAGTCCGCTAAATTATAATTCTTTAAATCTACACCATCCAATAAAATACGCCCTTCAGAGGGTTCGTATAAACGCGCTAACAATTTAACTAAAGTAGTTTTTCCTGCGCCATTTTCGCCTACTAACGCTAGTTTTTCTCCTTTTTTTAGGTGAAAGGAAAGATGACGAATTGCGTATTCCTTGCTATTTGCGTACTTAAAACTTACATTTTCAAATGTAAACCCTTCTTGAATGGGTACCGGAATTAGTGTAGCATTGGGCAAAGAGCGTATAGTAGGTTGAATTTCAAAGAAGTCGAATAAATCTTTTAAGTACAACGCACCTTCTGCAATTCTTGAAAAACGGCTCATGATGCCTTCTAATAAACTGCTCATACGCTGGAAAGAACCCGCCAAAAAAAGTAAGTGTACCAATTGTAATTAATCCTGCGATGGTTTGCAAAAGAATGAAAATATAAGCCCCATAGTAAGCACCCAGTCCCAACATAGAAAGCAAAGCACCAATTAAAGCACGGCGGACTGCCACTTTTTTTATTGGCTTTGTAGTATTGACTTGCTAAAACCTCAAAGCGGTCGGCTAAAAAATTAGCTAGACCAAAAATTTTTACTTCTTTAGCAGTTTCATCACTAGCTCCAATGTAGCGCAAATAATCCAGTTCTCTGCGTTCGGGAGTCCAACTGCGCGTCAAGGAATAGCTGACTTGGTTGAAATAAGTTTCTCCTAAAAACGAAGGAATAATAGCGACGAACAAAATCAAAATCAACCAAGGATTAAACACCACTAAACCAGTACCTAGTGATAATACTGTAATAAAATCTTGAATTTGAGAAAGCACTTGCGACATCAAAACTGTTCTACCAATCGTTTGGCGGCGAGCGCGTTCCAGTTTATCATAGAAATCAGCATCTTCAAATTGATACAAATCCAACTGGGCAGCATGGCGAATAATATCCACCGAACTAGTATTGGAAAACAAATCTCCCAAAGTCCATCGTAAAGGGTAATCAAGCGATTGAGTAAGTCAGAAAAAATGGCTAAGCCCAGCTCTATCACCACCATCGTCCAAAGATACGTTTGGTCGCCACCGCTTGCCATTAAGCGAATCACTTCATCAATAATTTCTTTACCTACGTAAAGCATAGAAATTGGAATGACTGATTTAACTAAACGCAATAGCACATTGGCGATGGTTAGTTTTTTACTTACACGCCAAATTAAGCTAAAAAAACGTGGCAAATTGCCTAATGCAGAAAATTGTTCTCGAAAGGAGGTTTTTTCAGGTTTTTCCTCCGTTACTGGTCCAGCAGCCCTTCTTTGTGCCATAAAATAGGTGGTTTTGTGTATAAAATTCAGTCAAACTCATGTTACGCAGTTTGTCATTTGCTTTTTAAAAAACGTTTTCTCATAATTATATGGAAAGTGTATAAATTGAGTTTATTCAAAATAGTTGTATTTAGGAAGATGGTGAATAGCAAATTGCGCAACATTCAGTCGAATATTAATTTGTCAGTAATAAGCCTAGTAACTTGCAAAGAGGTGACTGTTAATGTAACCTTATTTTTAAGTGTAAGCACAATAGGCAAAGGTCGCCAAGTGAATAAAGGTTTTAAACCATTCGGTCGCTTTCGCGGAAGCATTTTACTGATGTGACGCACAACGCTTTTCATTACTTCCTCTTTGTGTGAACAAAAATATTTTAACAAGTCATGGTAGGGATTAGGTTAAAAATGCAAAAGCAGTACATGACCTAAACTTATTGCCAACCAAGTAGTTTCTTGGGTAGAAGTTTTTAGTCAGTAACTAACATTACGGAGTTTGCTGTTTGCTTTTGAAAGGTTTTCTTATGCTTGCATGAAAGTTGAATAAATCAAGTTTGTCCAAAATGGTTGATTGGTGCAAATGGCGAATAGCAAATTGTATAACATGTGTCCATAACGTCAAGCAGCTCGCCATTTGTTGTTGAACCTTTGCTTTTCTAGCGAATTGTACTCGTGAACACTTTAATGGTCGAGACGTTGTGCGAAAGCAGATAACAAACAGCGGATTGCGTCTAAAATACGAATGAGGCTGAAAACTTTTGGTATTAATTTTAAGCATTTAAAAACAACGATTTTATCAAATTTGGTGCTTATTCCAAAGAATGTTCCTAGACAGTTTTTTGTGGCAAGTTAGCTGAAACTGTATGTTTAGTCAGCAATCATTAACAGCCATAAGCATTGTCAAAGAACCAAAAACAATTGAGTGCAAGAATGGAGGAGCCTTTAAAAGAGCTAAAAAATCAGATTAACCTCATTAAACAAGAACGAGAAGCGGAATACGAGTATTTCAAGGCAATGGTGCAGAGCCTACCTATGGAACAGCGCATTGTAAAAGGATATTGTTGGTATCCTTTGCAGGTTTTAAAATCTGGCTACACGATTGGAGATCGGGCTTTTGTGCTAGTGGAAAGAACCAGAAATAGAGACCATCCGCACCATTTTAGGGCAGGGAAAATGGTTAATTTAATCACGCAACAAGCACGCATTCACGACCCTGAGCAGTCTGGTGTGATAGATTACATTGACCAAAACAAGATGAAAATCATCCTCAACACCAAAGATTTACCGAATTGGATACGATACGATATGTTAGGGGTCGAAATGCTTTTTGACGCAAGAACGTATCAAGAAATGGACAAAGCTATTCATCAGGTGTTGGATGCAAGAGACAATAGACTTGCGGAATTACGTTCTATTTTTTTAGGCACTAAAGCGCCTCAATCACTACCGCTTATCCGTAATATAGCTATTGAAGAACTGAACACTGCTCAAAATGAAGCAGTGAGAGACATTCTAATGTCCAGCGATGTGGCAGTAGTACATGGACCACCTGGCACAGGCAAAACTACTACCTTGATTTACGCTATTCGAGAGCTTTGTAAAATAGAAAAAACGGTATTAGTGACTGCTCCCAGCAATACTGCTACCGATCTTTTGACAGAGCGTTTAGCGAGATTGGACTTGAATGTAGTGCGAATTGGAAACATATCGAGGGTGGACGAAGGAGTTATAGCGCACACTTTGGAAGTCAAATTGTCGGATCATCCTGAAAGTAAAAATATCAAGAAAGTTAGACTTCAAGCTGCTGAAATGCGCAAACAAGCATGGCGCATACGAAGAAACTATGGACGACGAGAACGCGAGGAAAGAATGGAACTCCTTAAAGAAGCCAGCGAGCTTTCTGGATGGGCAAAGCAATTGGAAGACCGTTTGGTGGAGCAAATTTTAAGTAGTGCGCAAGTTATTACCTGCACGTTGGTGGGAGCGAACCATCCCTTGTTGGATGGATACAAATTCCAAACAGTGGTGATTGATGAAGCTGCTCAAGCTTTGGAACCTGCCACTTGGATTCCAATCATCAAAGCCTCAAAAGTGGTGCTGGCTGGTGACCCATTCCAGTTGCCACCTACGGTAAAGTCTATGGAAGCCAAAAAAGGTGGTTTCGAGATTACATTAATAGAAAAAACTTTAAATCGCTTTGATGCCGTAAGTTTTCTCAATGTGCAATATCGGATGAACGAAAAAATCATGCAGTTCTCCAACCAACAATTCTATCGAGGCGAACTTCGTGCGCATGAAAGCGTGAAAACTCATTTGCTACCTATTGAAAGCAATATGCCTGTGGAATTTATTGATACAGCAGGCTGTGGATTTGATGAAAAAATAAATGAGCAGTTTCAAAGTCGCTACAATCCTGATGAGTTCCAAATACTTTGTGAACACCTTTATCAGTTGGTGAAAGCTATCAAACCAGTTGAGCCACCCATTTCTATCGCCCTTATTTCGCCATATCGAGAGCAGGTGATTTACATGCAGGCTTGCGTGGAAGATGACCGTGCGTTGCAAGGGCTTGATATGACTATTAACACGATTGATGGTTTTCAAGGTCAAGAACGCGATGTCGTATATATTTCTTTGGTGCGTTCTAACCGCAAATCAGAAATCGGTTTTCTAACCGATTATCGCCGAATGAATGTGGCGATGACTCGCGCCAAGAAAAAACTAATTATTGTAGGCGACAGCAGTACCATTGGAAATGATTCTTTTTATGCCAACTTTTTAGCTTACTGCGAATCGTTGGGTAGTTACAGAACAGCTTGGGAATTTATGATTCCTTCTTGAGTAGGTGATGTAATGCAACTGGCTATTTGCTGGATGGGTTGTTTGACGGTATTTTATTTTAAATATTTTAAGTTTAACTTCATACCATCAGTTCCGAATCAATCCAACAAATAACCAGTTGCTTATCATCAGCAATTAAACGCTTTATTTGCGACCCTAAGTCCTAGATTTTGAGCTATCAAAGACCGACCGCCAAAAAGTAATTATAACTTCGTGAATCGCTCAACCAAACGCATCGTTTGCGACTCCACAACCACTGTATAGATACCAGAAGTCAATCCTTCTACGGCAATCGTATTGAACGCAGTTGCATTTTGTTGAAGCACCAATCTTCCTGTCAAGTCAAATATTTTTAACACTGCTTCATCAGCAATCGTTGCTTCCAAAATTACTTCCAAACGAGTTTGTGCTGGATTTGGATAGACACTTATTGTGCTATTCGTCCAGTCCATCTCTTCAATTTCGCCAGTACGGTTTTCCAAAGTGTTTTGGTCATCATCTTGGCAGCCAATCGTGAAAGTACCTGTTTTTGAAAACGCTCCTACTGTTTTGTTTGCAAAAATAGCAGCTAGGCGAATGTCAATAGTTTCGCCAAAAGCGCGTGCTGGAACGCGGAATCTAGCTACCAATGGTGGCGTTGGAATACGCTTAGTGATGGTTCTACCCAAAGTAGGAATAGTGGCTTCCACCAAATATCCAACTGCACCATCCACGGGCGCAAAATCAATCGCTACGAATGGGGAGTTACAGAAATCCACACTTGCAGTAGCAATATCGGGAATAGTGCAAGATTCATTTAAAGTTACCTCAAATACGGTTACTGTACCACTAATCTCGTTAGAAGCTGCAACCAAATCCTTACCATTTGGACTTTCAGCAGCAGGAATGAAAATTACTTCTTCCACACCTATATCGCCTGTCAAGTTAGTGAAATTTCTATTATTGACATAAGTGACAAAAGTAGCATTCGCTGGGTCAGTTACATCATAAACCATAATACCACCGATGCGCTCCAAACCGATAAACGCATAGTATTTTCCACAAATATGTCCGATTGCCACAGCTTCTGGCTCTGGTCCTTTGTTATCACTTCTTGTATCGAAAGTACCACTGTTGTCCCCATTAGAGTTGAACACGCTTGGCAAGCGCATGGCTGTAATTTGCTCAAAATCATCCCCACTATCAAACACCAACTTTGCATTAGCATCCCAAATAGAAAATGAACGCCCACCAAATACATACAAACTATCGAAATCGCTGTCGCCATCTGCGTTGCCCAACGTGCTGGTCACTGTCAGACGACCAATATTTGCGTCTTGTTTCAAAGTAGCTGCATTTGGGAAAATAGTAGGATCTAAAGTCAAGTCCTTTACTCTTTCTTCTTCTTCAATAGCCTCGTAATCTCTTGCATCTCCTTCGTTGGCAGTCACAATATAAGTTTGACCGTTTACGCTGTAAGTAGCTATGGCATCGGGCTGGTACATGCCGAACACGGGCCAATTGGCAATATTGATTCCACCATCTCTATCGCTTGCATCCAAACCATTTCCCATCATATTGTGGTTCTTGAAACCAAGCGCCTTTAGGGCAACCACGCTTTGGGTAGAAAGGTCAATCACTGCCAACGCATTATTTTCTTGAAGTGCAACGTAAGCTGTGTTTCCGTCTGGGCTAACTGCCACGTATTCAGGCTCTAAATCTTGTGCCACCGAAGCACCTGGTCCAAAAATACGAATACCTGGCTCCAGCGCTGTGTTGTTGAACGATTGGAAATTCACGATATTTACTGTTGCATTTGCTACGCCATTGGTAACATCCACAATCGCTACTGTACCCTCTGGGTCAGTAGAATAATCGCTCGCTGGTTCGCCTTCGCAAGCCACCAATACCATCTTACCATTCGGTGTGAAGGTCAACATGTCTGGAAGTGAACCCACTTGCACAGACTTTAGGAAATTACCATCCACATCGAAAAATACTACTTTGCCATTGTCTTGGAAATCATCGTCCTCATCATCGTTGTCATTGTCGTTGACTACTTCAGAGGCTACTGCTACAATACCATTTTTTACTGTAACATCGTTCACGCCTGAACCATAAGGACTCATGTCAATTGTAGCAATTGAATCTGGGTTACTTGGATCGGTAATATCCAAAATAACAACCTCATTCGCATTCGCATTGGTAAAAAATAAACGATTTGATTCCGGGTCAAAAGTAACCGTTTCTGCAGCACTTTCTCCTACAACACCAGTATTGTAAGTACCAATTGGAGTGACTGTTAATTGAGCCTGCAATACCCCTACGGTACAGGACACAAAAAGTAATAATGTAACTTGAAAAAAGTTGAACTTTCTCATGTGACGACTAGTAATTATGAAAAATTAGATAATACCATGCAAGCAGCAACCAACACAAGGTTGCTGAAAGGATTCTAAATCGGAAAGTGGGAAGGATAGCTTTTACAAACGCTTTACTGTACCAAGCTATAAGTAACGACGCAAATATACATAAAGCGTTCAACTCATTTATCGTTTTTTTATTTTTTTTATTTTCAGTTTACAGCTCATGTTTTTGGTGACATTCGATTAGGCTTATTAGTCCATATTCCGTCAATTCTTTTCTTATCGCTTTTTTATAAGTGTGTACATTTGGAAAATCCAAGAAAAATAGCTAAGATTGGTATGTTGGTTATGAGTTATACATTTTAAAAGCACCCAAAAAAACAAGAAGAGTTCTTTGAAAAATCGAAAGGACAAGGGCTGGCATGGTCAAAGAAATCTACCCGCATTTCTTGGCTTCCTTTTCTCTGTGGTAAGTATTAGTCAAATGATACCACCGTTTTCCGATAGACAGGCAACTTGTTTTTCCCTTTTTCTTTCCTACTCTTCCAAACAACTTTTCTCCTCTTTTTAAAGTTGTTTTAGAGTTGTAAATTATGAGTTTCGAATTTATGATCAGACCATCAATGAATTGTAAAATTAAATTGATGTTTTACTGATCGCTCATTTCTTATGAAGTAAATTAAAAGCCTTATGAAGTATTTTTAAAAGTGTATTATGGAGCGCAATAGTGCTACTTTCTTCTAGCAGTTGCAGTACAACAGAAGAAATTTGGATTGACAAAAATGGTGCTGTGCGCAGAGAACTTACTATGGATGTAGGTTTATTTGGTATGATAGCGGGCATGAAAGACCAATTTGAAGATCAGTTTGCTGATAGCACCTATCTGTCAGAGGATTTTTATTCGGATAGTACCGAGATGATTGTGGACAGGCAAGTGAAGCGACCTCAATCTTCAGAAGCAGATTCTGTAGAAGAAAATACAACTAATGACAACGTAGCGATGTCTTTTTTAGAGCTTTTCGAGCGAGAATCCTTAGACACAATTCTCAATATGAAAGACTTCCTCCTCGCCATGGGACAAAATAACGACGTGACTCCCGAAACATTTATAGAAGAATTAGAAAATGACACCAGCATCAATGAAGAAGAAAGAGCCGCTATTAAAACTTTGGCTACCATGAAATTGCGTTTGCGTGTGAACAAAAGCCAAAATCTTTATGCCATCACTATTATGCAGGATTTCAAAAATCAAAAAGAATTAGATGCAGGCATGGATTTCTCTAGTTTAATGCGCCAAATGATGAGCGGACAGCTACCCAGCGATGCTGAAAGCAACGAAATGTTCGAAATGATGATGGGAAATAGCCCAGTGTACGATTTGAAAAAAGGAGAATTTCGCATCCGCAAACCTGCTACTGATATGTCTGCTATCATGGAAAACTTAGGTCCAGCAGCCGGAATGATTGGCGGTACTTATTTGGATTACAAGTACATCATTCATGTACCCCAAAAAGTAAAATCTATCAATCACAGCGAAGCACAAATCAATGGCAACACTATTATTTTAGATGCACCTGTAAAGCTAGGCTCTTCTAAGGCTTTTGATTTAATCATCAAGTACAAATAGCGTGTTAGTAGTTGATTTTTAATGGTTGCTGATGCACTTTTTTGTTCCCAAAGATGATAATTTTGACATCAGCAACCACTCCAAAACCAGTCCACCAACCACAAATCTTTATGGCTTACCAAATCAATACAAGTTGGAAAAAAAGGTAGCTCCTATTAGCACTTATCCAATAGCAGACTTTCTAGCGGGCATAAGAGCAGGAAATAGAAGTATTTTAGCAAAGGCTATTACTTGTATTGAAAGCAAAAAAGAAGAAGATAAAGCCTTCGCAAAAGCACTAATCAATGCTTGCCTACCGAATAGTGGAAACGCAAAAAAAATAGGTATCACAGGCGCGCCAGGCGTAGGTAAAAGCACTTTCATCGAAACGCTAGGGGTTCAGTTGCTTACGCAAGGTCATCGAGTGGCAGTACTGGCGATTGACCCTTCCAGTCAAAGCAGTGGCGGTAGTATTTTGGGCGATAAAACTCGGATGGCACAACTTGCTGCACAATCCGAGGCATTCGTTAGACCTTCTGCGGCTGGCGAAACGTTAGGTGGCGTGGCGCGTAAAACAAGAGAAGCCATTGTGCTTTGCGAGGCAGCAGGATATGATATTATTTTTGTGGAAACTGTTGGTGTTGGGCAATCTGAAGTTGCTGTACACTCAATGGTGGATTGCTTTGTACTACTACTTTTACCAGGCGCAGGCGACGAATTGCAAGGGATCAAGCGCGGTATTGTGGAGATGGCAAATTTTCTTTGCATTCATAAGGCGGACGGAACCAGACTACCTTTAGCTAAAGAGGCACAACGGGCTTATCGAAGTGCGCTGCATTATTTCCCCACACCAACGCACGGATGGCAACCCGAAGTCTGGCACTGCTCCTCCACAGCAAAAGAAGGTATCACCGATTTTTGGGAAAGAATCAGTCAATATTTTGAACACCTTACCAAAAGCGGGTTTCTTCTTCAGAATCGGCAGGAACAAGCCCTGTATTGGTTGGAACAAACAATTGAACAAGAACTTAAACAAAAGTTTTATCGCCATCCCTCAGTTGCTTCCAATTGGGAAGCAACCAAAGCGGTAGTTTTAGCAAAATCCTTGTCGCCCTTTGATGCTGCCGAGCAATTGCTAGCAATAGCTTTTCCTTCGCTTGACAAAAAAAAGTAACTGCGGTCCATGATTCTCCTCAAGTTATCGTACAGGAAATGAAAATACAGGCTTATTCTTTTTATTTAAAATTCAGTAAATCAATTAGTTACAAATTTTATATCGTTTATTTCTATTCCACTACATAATTACAAACGATTCTTTTTATCTTGCCGCGTCAAAATTAAAACCCAAGCCAACAGCAGTCAAGCAAAAAACGAGCAAACATGGCAAATCGTAAAGGAGTGTCCGTTGTGATTTGTAGTTATAACGGATCATCGCGCATCGCACCCACGCTGCACCACATTGCCCGACAAGAAGTGCAGCCTAATCTTGCGTGGGAAGTGATTTTGATTGACAATAACTCTAAAGATGATACGGGACGAAAAGCACTGGCTTTATGGGAAAGTGAAGGTAAAAACATTCCATTTCGCGTGGTTTGGGAAGCAGAGCCTGGACTCAGTTTTGCTAAAATGCGAGGCTTGCAGGAGGCACAATTTAGCTACCTGATTTATGTGGATGATGATAATTCCATTAGCTCGAACTATGTCCAAACGGTTCATCAAATTTTTGAGGAATGGGAAGATGTAGCAGTTTGTGGTGGCGATGGTGAAGATGCACTGCCAGCGCATTTTGTACCACCGCATTGGTGGAATACGTTCAAAGCAGACTATGCGGTGGGAAAGCAAGGTACAAAAGAGGGCTATAAAATAAATGGCTTCATTTGGGGTGCCGCTAGTGGATTTCGAGTGAGTGCATTGCGGGAGTTGTATTTTGAAGTGGGGCACCAGCCGTTTTTGACAGGTCGAATTGGGAACAAACTTACCGCAGGAGAAGACGCTGAAGTTTGTTTTTGCTTGCAACGACTAGGTTATCGTTTGTACTATTCCCCTAAATTACAGTTCAAGCATCATATTCCAATAGACAGAATTAATGAGGCATATTTGATGAAACTTAAAAAAGGCTTTGGTGCAGCATCTGTCATTTTATCCATTTACAGCGACTTAGTGCAAGGGAAACAGCCTAATTGGGAAAAATCTTATCGAAGTTGTAGAAAAACCGTTTTTCAAAAAACATGGAAATACCTAGTAGTTTACTTTTCACCTCAAAAACGCTTGACCGTGAAAGCTAATTTGATTTATGCTCAAAGCCGCCTAAAAACCTTACGGCAATTTAAGAAAAACTACGAACCCATGTATTATCAGTTAAAAGAAAGCCTCAATCCAAAGTATGTAGGCTGATTTTTGCATAAACAAAACAGCTCAAGGTACGCCATAAGTTGTTTGCTATTGGTCTGAAGATTAGCCCATTTACGCAAAGTAGCGCCAAGAAAGCAGCAGCGAATTTAGCCTTAAACGCCTGAAAACACAAGTCAATAGCGCAACACCTGTAAATAAATATCCTATTTTTGTATGTTAATTAGTCATCGCAAACAATTTATCTACACTAAAACTTACAAGACAGCCGGAACTTCTGTGGAAGTTTACTTTGAGCCTTACTGTATGCCAGAAGGCGACTGGCAAGAGAAGCATCTGAGAGAAGAGTATGTTTCTGAAGCTGGTGTGATTGGTTATCGAGGTCGCCCAAGAGATACCAGTGAGCTAACTTGGTGGAATCACATGCCCGCCGAACTTATTAAAGCGCGCCTGAATAACGATGCTGCTTGGAATAGTTATTTCAAGTTCTGCGTCATTCGCAATCCTTTTGACAAAGTTATTTCCGCTTATCACTTTCAAAATAAAGCACTACCCGACCAACCAAGATGGTATTATTACCAGAGAAAGGTAAAAAAAGTAGTCAACCAATGGCTGTATCAAGGAGTTTCGCCAGCTATGAAAAAGCATTTTAAACAGTGGTTAAAAGAGGGTAAGATGTTTATTGACAGGGATAAATACTTCATTGATAATCAACTTTGTGTAGATTATATCATTCAATATGAAGATTTGGAAGGCGGCATTAAAGCCGTGTGTGAACGATTAAACATTCCGTTTGAACCAGCGCGTATTCCGCGATTTAAAGTGAGCAATCGTCCGAAAAAAGCTTATTCCACTTACTACGATCAAGAAGCTATTGATTTAGTGACGGAACTATTTGAATTTGAAGTAAACTACTTTAACTACAAACCCTAGTTGAATGACGTTTATGCCAAAGTTTAGTGAGGGTCTCGCCTAAAGTGAAGCCCTTATAAAATTCTAAATTTAGCCAATATGTAGCTGCCTATTCATCTCAGCAATGCTACATCGCCTTTGAAATATTTAATATGACCATCAACAAACTCTACTTCCGCGAAATAAATGTAAACATTTGGAGGCGCAAGAATATCCCTAATATTGCCGAACCAACCCACAGTAGGGTCATTAGGTGGAATATTAGTGGCTTCAAAAGCTGGTTGTCCCCATCGGTCAAAAACGCGCAAAGAACGAATCATCACTACATCTTTACCCGCAAAAATAGTGAATGAATCGTTGTTGCCGTCGCCGTCAGGAGAAAAAATATTTGGGATGTAGGTGTCGTAATCACGCTGCACAAATACTTCAACCTTATCCGTAGCGGTACAACCAAATGCGTCAACTACTTCCACCCCTAACGTCAATGGCTCAAAAGGTAAAAAATTGACTAGCAAGCAAGTATCGCAGTTAGATGAAGAAAGATTTGTCCAAATTACTTGCGTAACCGCACGATTAGGAATTGCCTCCACTTGAAGGCTATCCCCAAGTTGCACCAAAATATCCTCATCTGGTAAATACACCTCCAAAGGGAGTTTATCGCCAAACTGGACAATTGTGTCATAAGTGCAGCCGTTTGCATCCTTAATGGCTAAGGCGTAACGTTCTCCAGGTTGTAAAGTAACAAAGACTCGATTAGCGTTATAATCCTCACTCTCTAAAATGAAAGAATAAGGACCCTCGCCACCAGTAGCTTCTTTGATTTGTAAATCAATTTCACAATTCACTCCTTGCACCTCAAAAGTGGCAGAAGTTGGTTGGTCGTAGTACAAAAAAGTAGTATCTTGGTTAAAACAACCATTAAATCAATAGCTGTGACGGTATAAAATTGATTTTCTTCACTGGACGGGACCAGAGTGATGCTATCTTTACCACCATTACTCCAGCGAAAACTACAGTTGCCACAGTCCAAGAAACTCGCTTTGAGCGGCGTAAAAGCCTGATCGCATTTTACGCGAATCGTATCAGCGAGTTGCGCTTTGACGTTACAAGCCGTTTTTACAATCCAAATGTCATTTACACCGCGAGTATCTTCCGTTTTATCACCATCAAGCCCTGTTTGGGTTTGTCCAGCCAACCATAACGCGCCATCTGGTGCAATTTCTAACTCGGTAAGCGCGTCAATACGCGAACCCCCAAAAGCCTCATCCCAAAGTTGTTCGCCTTCTGGAGAAATACAAACGACCCAATAATCAATTTCTCCTTTGTTTGGTGCAGTACGAGTGCCACTTACCTCAGAAGAAGATATACCTGCCAGTACCAAGTTGCCTAGCGCGTTGATACGAATGTCATAAGCGGTGTCTGGCTTTTTGCCGCCGTAGTTTCTATTCCAAAGCATATCTCCAGCTTCGTTTAAGGCAACAACAAAAAAATCTATACTGCCATACGAAGGAAAGGTTTTTTCAAAGCGTGCATCTGAACCAGAAAATCCTGCAAGATAAATGATGCCATTGGGATGCTGCACCATATCAAATATGGCTTCATCCCAGTTGCCGCCAATGGTTTTTTGCCAAATCATATCGCCGTTAGCATCTACTCGAATCACCCAATAGTCGTTAAGTCCACGCAAAAAATCATCTTTATCACCACTAACCCCCGAACGCGACTCACCACCTAATAAAAAGCCATCATCCGACATCGGAATCGCTGCTTGTATCAATTCTTTTGCTTCGCCGCCATAAGTTTTATCCCAAAGCACATTGCCCGTAGCGTCAATTTTTACAATCCAAAAATCCCAATCGCCACGAGAAGGCTCGGTCTTGTCGCCACTTACGCCAGAAGAAGAAATACCCGCCAGTAGATAACCATTATCTTCGGTTTCGATAATATCACCACGAATGGCATCCCAACCATCGCCACCAATTGTCTTATCCCATTCCAATTCGCCATTCTGGTCTATTTTAATCAACCAAAAGTCCCAGTTGCCCCGTGAGGGTTCAGTCTTATTGCCACTCACATCCGATAAGGACTCTCCACCAATAATGAAACCTTTATCTTTTGTTTCTTGACTGACCCAAATACGGTCTGCTTTATTACCACCGTAGCGTTTTTGCCATTGAACGTTGCCATAAAAATCCAGTTTGATGAGCCAATAGTCCCAATCGCCAATTCTAGGAAAAGCTACATCGCCATCTTGAGGAGACTGCGTTATGGCAGCGACCAACAATCCTCCATCGGAGGTTGGAGTAATGCTGTGCAATTCTTCCCAATTGCTGCCACCAAGTGTTTTGTCCCAATCCACTCTATAATTCTGGGCAAGGGCTTGACAGCTAAATAATATCACAATTTGACAGACTAGTACAATAAATTTTGCATCCTTCATTCGTTCTTCTTTTTTATAGAGATAGTCAAGTAGTATCAGTTGTTGATGTTAAGCAGGTAAAGAAGATTTGCAATATTTTAAAGACATTGTAAATCTAGCCCTATATTACATATATTCAAATCATTCCAAATATTTATGTTGATAAAATTCAGCTATTTTTAGGTAAATAATTATTATACGCAAAAAGCCCCAATCGTATGCAAAACGAATGAGGCTTTTATTGTGTTCAATATGTTAAAGTTAATATGAGGAAAAAACCTCATTTTTTTTATTTCAAATATTGATGACACTCACGAATATTATTCTTTTTTAAGTCTAAAAATATAGCTATATTGCCAAATAGAAGCACCTACTAAACTTACTGTCGCCACAATAAGTCCTGCTAAAAAAGCAATCTCAAGCGGCACAGTGTACCAAATTTGGCGCGCTAAAATTCCTATTAATCCCCAAAAAATGACAAGTGTAAAGTAAAAATCATTGCGTCGAAGCAACATCCAAACACCAATAGCAGCGGCTACCAGCACCATTAAAATTGCCCAAAATTGGGCTGGCAGACCAAAACCACTCCAATTAAAGCTAACTAACCACGCACTAAAGTTAGCA
>JAAUTG010000226.1 GCA_012031785.1 Saprospiraceae bacterium
AGTAATTAAATCCATCATACTCATAAAGTAGTCAACTCGTTGGGAGTCAGTGCGAAGGGAACAAACTTGTCCCCACTCTGGACTAATGAAAGGAGGTGATCCACCCGGAATAGGGTTACCACTTTGATCAATAAACAACTCAAAGCTCAACGGTTGCCAACGATTGGGGTCGCGCAAGAAGCCAACGCCTGGCAGAGCTGGTGCTAATGCGCCATTGCGTGGATAATAATATTGATTAGCATAATTATTTTCTTCGTTAGAACCATCCTGCAAGCCAAAGGCAATCAATTCTTTTGCCAAATAATTTCCTAAAGCTGCTGCCGAACCTGTGGAATAGTCAATGGATTCAAAGGTGGGGTCATGTCCTAATGATGTAAAAAGCGAATCCAAATACAATTGCGTTAAAGCAATTCTTGGAGAATTGGCAAAACGATAGGTGATTAAACGGTATGCAGCATAACTCATCGCCGTTTCTCTCGCTTTCTGTATGTCGCTGGTGGCAGGCATACTTTTAAAAAGGCAAGTATAGTTACCATAAGTTTTGCCTAAAAAAAAGGTTTCTGCCTCTTCATCGTAAGCCGCCCAAGCATCGTACAAGGCAATAGAAGTATGGAAAAGATTACGTGCATGAATCGGTGGGCGTGCAAAGTCATTGCGGATAGCCTGCAAAAGAGCTTCATTCCACTGCTGCGCCACCGAGTGGTGGTTTTGACTATAACCAGCCACTACTAAAATGAACAATAAGAACGAGGATAGTAAAACGTTTTTCATGATATTTTTAATTGAGTAAACATTTAGGAATTCTGGATATGTACTTGAATCAACGTGTTTTTTGTTTTTTAGTTAAGCACAACAGCACACAAAGTTTTTTGCTTCGTCAAACTAAAATACCTGGTATTCTGATGATGAATCCGAACTATATTGTTTTGGGTAGGAAACAATTCCATCAAAAAATCAGCTTTTATAGTTATATTTTGCCATACTGCATGCTGTTTTACCTCGAAATATAACTGATAAGTATCCTCATTTGTTCCGTTGTATGCTACTCATGTTCAATTCCATTAACCGACCATTTATCTTGAGTTCAAGATGATTTTTGAAATATATTTTCACATTTTGTGCAGTTGGTCGGTGATCACCTAATTCATTAAAAAGTACATCTTCCAAATCATCAGCAAATACAAGAACCACTATTTGCTGATGAGCGGCAGTAGGATAAACATCTATCATTCCGATATAAACATCATGGCTACTGGCAAATATGAAAAATAAACTTAATACAAATAGTCCGAAGTTTATCATTTTATTGTTTTAGTAATTACTTCATCAGTTTCGACCGATTTATCAATCAAACGCTCACAAAATAAACTTAACACAAACTTAATACATTTAATTTTAACTAAATTGAAATTTTGTACTAATATTATTTTTTTATTCTTTTATCAAAACTTTTAATATGAAGTTCATCAAGACACGCATTTTTCTACTAGCCTTGTTAGCGCTATGCTTTCAGGTAGCAACTGCGCAAAAGGTGGTCATTGAACACCTTTCTTCCTATGCCGCAGGCGCATTCGACGAAGGTGCTGCCGAAATTGTGGCACACGACCCTATTACACAGCGCATTTTCTTTGTAAATGCCAGCACCAGCACGATTGACGTGCTGAACATTAGCAATCCTGCTAATCCTACGCTCATTAAATCTATTGACTTGACTCCTTATGGCGACCAAGCTAATAGCATAGATGTGGCTAATGGTATTGTAGCAGCAGCCGTTCAAGCAGATGCCGTAGATGGTAATGGCAAAGTGGTATTTTTCGATACAGATGGAAACTTCTTGAACTCAGTGGATTGTGGTGTTTTGCCAGATATGTTGACTTTTGCTTTTAATGGTACAAAAGTATTGGTTGCCAACGAAGGTCAGCCTAACGATGACTACACAATTGACCCAGAAGGTTCAGTGACGATAGTTGATTTAGCTAATGGCGTGGCAAATGCAACAGCAACGCAAATTACATTTAGTGCATTCAACAGCCGTAAAGCGTCTTTGCAGAACCGTGGTATCCGTATCTTCGGACCAAATGCAACGGTTGCGCAAGACTTAGAGCCAGAATACATTGCTGTATCAGAAGCTAAAAACCTAGCGTATGTGACTTGCCAAGAAAACAATGCTTTGGCAGTCATCAACTTAACAACGAATACGGCTATTGACATCCTACCTTTAGGCTATAAAGATCACAGCAAGGGCGCACCTAAGTTACAAGAATTTTTCTTGAACGAATTGCCAAACTGGCCAAGCGTTGGAACACCTGTTTTTGAAGGTGCACCACCGGTAACATTAGGGGGGTTCTCTGGTTTGTACTTCGATGCAAAAGAATCCACAGCAGACGCTTACGTACTTTACACTATTCCTGACCGTGGACCAAACGGGGCTGCAATTCCAGCAAGAACAGCTAACGCTGTGAATGATTTGCGCACTTTCAAGTTGCCAAACTATCAAGGTAGAATCGTGAAGATTGTTTACAATCCTAAGCGTGGAACAGTGAGCTTCGACGAAAAAGACCAAATTTTCTTGACTCGTCAGGATGGCACGACCCCTATTTCGGGTAGAGGAAACATCAAAGGCTACGATGAAGTACCAGTAACTTTTACCGACCCAACGGTTTATACTCAAGCTAATTACACCGTGAACGGCGTTTCTTATGCAGAATTGCCTTACGACGAATTGGGTGGTGACTTTGAAGGAATTTTCCGCGACAACGATGGCAACTTCTGGATGTGCGACGAATACCGTCCTGCTATTTACAAGTTCGCGCCAAACGGTACTTTGATTGAGCGTTTCGTAGCAGAAGGAACTTCTGCTTTAGGCGTAACTCCTCAACCAGTAGGCACTTATGGCAAAGAAACACTTCCTGCTGTTTACGCAAAGCGTTGGGCAAACCGTGGTTTTGAAGCGATTGCTTTTGATGCAGAAAAAGAATTGGTGTATGCTTTCATTCAATCGCCAATTGACAACCCTAATAGTTCTATTCGCAACTCTGATGTGTTGCGTATTTTGGCAGTAAACTTGGATGGTGAGCCAGTTGCAGAATACGTGTATTTGTTGGAACGCAACCGCAACGCTGGTGTTGGTATCAGCCGTGTGGACAAAATTGGAGATGCAGTTTACATGGGCAATGGTCGTTTCATGGTGATTGAGCGCGACTCAAGTGTACCTGATGACGGAAATGCAGGCAAAAAATACATCTTTGAGATTGATTTGAAAGGTGCTACTAATATCTTAGGTACTGCGTTAGCAACAAAGACCACTTCAACGGGTGCTACGGATAAGACGCTGGAATGATGACAGCGGACGATTTAGCAGCAGCAGGTATTCGTGCGGTATTCAAAAACAAAGTCTTGAACTTACCTTCCATCGGTTACTTGCCAACGGATAAGCCAGAAGGTTTGACTTTATTGCCTGGTGGTGCTTTGGCGGTCATCAGCGATAACGATTTCGGTTTGGGTGGTGAAGGTTTCACAGATGCTTCTGACTTAGGTATCATCACTTTCTCTGGCAACTACGCTTTTGATGCCAGCGACCGCGATACGGACATCGAAATTTGGAATCGCCCAACTTTGGGGATGTTCATGCCAGATGCTATCAAGTCTTACACGACGGCTGATGGTAAAACTTACATCGTATCTGCCAACGAAGGCGATGCTCGCGATTATGACGGTTTCTCGGAAGAATCAAGAGTACGTGGCTTGACTTTAGACCCAACAGAATTTCCTAATGCGTCTATCCTTCAGGACAACAACAACTTGGGTCGTTTATTGACCACTACAGCTTCTGGTGATATTGACGCAGATGGCGACGTTGACCGCATTTTCTCTTTCGGTGCCCGTTCTTTCTCTATTTGGGATGAAAACGGTAACTTGGTATTCGATAGCGGTAACGACTTTGAAAAATACATCGCACAACTTGATCCTGCACATTTCAACAGTAATCACACGAGCAACAACAGCCGAAAAGCACGCAGCGACGATAAAGGACCAGAGCCAGAAGCCATCGAAATTGCCACTATTGACGGAAGAACAATGGCATTCATCGGTTTGGAGCGTATGGGTGGATTTATGTTATACGACATCACAAATCCTTTAAGCCCTACTTTTGAAGGTTATGTAAATAACAGAAACTTTGATGCAGACGCAGAAACACCAGAAGCTGGCGACTTGGGTGTGGAAGACATCATTTTTATCAAAGGCAGCGATAGCCCAACGGGTAGAATGATGTTGGTGACGGGTAACGAAGTGAGTGGTACAGTTGCTTTTTTTGAAGTATTCAATCCTAGCGAACGTTTTACCCTTCAAATTTTACACAACAACGACGGCGAATCTCAATTGTTGAGCGCAGAAGGCAACAGCAATATCGGTGGTGTACACCGCTTCAAATCCGTGGTTGACTCTTTGCGCTACACTTCTTGGTTGAAGCGTTACGCGGGTTCTTTGATGCTTTCTTCTGGCGACAATTTCTTGGCTGGTCCAGAATTTAATGCAAACTTAGCACTTCCTGCTGATGCGCCATTGTACGACGCTATTGCTATCAACGCTATCGGTTATGATGCTTTAGCAATCGGAAACCACGACTTCGACTTCGGTCCTGAAATTCTTCAGCGTTTGATTGAAGATACTGGCAACACAACCGTCCCTGCATTCCTAAGTGCAAACCTTGCATTTGAAGGCGAACCTGGCTTACAAGCTCTAGTAGATGCGGGTAAAATTGCGCCTGCAAAATCCTATATCGCGGCAATGAAAGAATTGGAGTAATTGGTTTGACCACCCCAAATTTACCTTTCATTTCTAGTCCACGAAACGTACAAGTTAGTGATGACTTGGCTTTCATCGTACAACTTTGGGTGGACGTGTTGACTGCACAGGGCATAAACAAAATTGTCTTAATTTCTCACTTACAAAGCATTGAGGAAGAAATCCAACTGGCAGCACAGGTAAGTGGCATAGACATTATTATCGCAGGTGGTGGCGATGAATTACTCACCAACAACGCTGAAAACGCAATTGACGGATTGGAAATATTCAACCCATATCCAATAAAAGTAGCAGATGCCTTTGGCGACACGGTTTACGTAGTAACTACTCCTGGAGAATATCGTTTCGTGGGACAGTTAATCGCTACTTTTGACGAAGCAGGTAAAGTCATTCGCTTGGATGAAGAAAGCGATGTCGTACTAGTAAAAACGGATCGTCCAAATGCACAATTGATCAACCAAGTTATCAACCCAGTACAGGCTTACGTAAATGGCTTGGCAGCAACCGTAGTTGCAACAACAGAAGTAGCATTGGATGGTTTGAGAAGTAGTGTAAGAACAAAAGAAACCAACGAAGGTAACTTGATTGCAGACGCGATGTTGTGGCAAGCAAGAAAATTGGCAGACCAGTTCGGTGTAGCTGCTCCAATGGTAGCACTACAAAACGCTGGTGGTATCCGCAACAACAACGTAATTGCGGCAGGTAGCGACATCACAGAATTGACTGTATTTAGCATGTTGCCATTTGCAAACTTCCTTTCCGTAGTAGAAGTACCTGCAAGCCAGTTCAAGGACTTATTAGAAAATGCAGTATCTCGCGTAGAGTTTGTGGACGGTCGTTTTGCACAAGTGGCAGGCTTCAAACTCGTTTACAACCCTGCTTTACCTGCTGGTTCAAGAATCGTTTCCGCTACCTTGAACGATGGCACTGCCATCATTACCAACGGCGCAGTAGTAGCTGGCGCACCAAGCATCAGCATCGCAACGATTGACTTCTTGGCAAGAGGAGGTGACGAATATCCATACAACGGTGCAGCATTCACCAACTTAGGCTTGACATACCAGCAAACCTTGTCCAACTACATCGTAGAAGCACTAGAAGGCAGAATCACGGCAGCACAGTACCCAGAAGGTGGCGAAGGACGCATCACCGCAGTAACCAACGCAGCAGGTTTGGCAGCAAGCAACGCCGTAGAAGGCATTACCGCTTATCCAAACCCATTCACCGAGCGATTCACCTTGACGTATCAAGTAGAAGTAGCAGACCAAATCACGGTCTATTTGGTAAATGGTGCAGGTGAAATGGTCGCTACCTTGTTCAGTGGCAACCAAGAAATAGGTACTTACACGATTGATGCAGACGCAAAAACTTACGGCTTAACCGACCAGGCTTACTTCGTAGCTATCCAGCGCGGCGCAACGGTAACGATTATGCCCGTAGTGAAGCAGTAATAAATAGTGCCCCAAATCGTGGGTTTAAAAACTGTATTGACGTTTTACAAAAGATGATTGAACCGCAACGATTTTTCGTTGATTTCATAACTTAAAAAGGGTGCTGTGCCGCAAGGTGCAGCACTCTTTTTACTTCTTTCTCACAATCATCACTTCTTGTGAGCTAAACTCCATCCAAGCAAAATCATAGACGTAGTGGTAAAGTTTACCCTGCGAATTAGTGTAAATCCCAGTGATGTACTTAAAGTTAAAACCCATCGCATCCAAATCTAATCTAGCTAAAGTAAATTTATTGCGCTTCTCCCCCATGATGGTAGCCAATATCTGACGATTGCGGTGTAATATTTTGTCAACTTGGGCAACTTCGCTCTTCGCTCCTGTTTGATAGGTCTGGTGATACTTATTTTTGCAATCATCCGAGCAATACTTTTTATCCGCCCGCCCTGTCATTTTTTGACCACATTGAATACAAGTTAGCATAATTATTTGTTTTAAACGTTTATAAACGCTTATTATCGGATAGCAAACGTTTATAAACGTTTATTTTAGATATTGAAACAAGTAATTGATAATCATGGTTCAAAAATGAGTAAAATCTATTATTTTTGCGTAAAAATGAATAGCAATGGATACCGTGATATGTCGTTTCTCCGAGCAGTTACCGCATCGAGTTTTCCTCGAAGTACCTAAAACACGCCAAGATTGGATCGCCTTTATTAAGTCTGTGCCCAAATGGTGGTGGCATCCCGACGATAAACTTTGGAGTATTCCCAAAAATAAAGAAACCGCTCAACAATGTAAAGCGTTCTTTGGAACTGCCCTCGTCATAGATTCATCAACATCCGTCAGTACTACGATGGTTGAAAAAATAAGCACCATACCGCAACTGCCAATCAGCACTTATCAAATTACTATCCACTTACATCCTCAAAAAAAAGATTGGTTGCTGCTGCATTTGCCTAGTAGCCTGATAACCCAACAACTTCCTACGGTCAAGAATATTCATGGTCGGAAATGGAATGCCGACCTTTCGATGTGGGAAATTCCTTACACGCAAGTAACCGTGCGATTGTGGCGCATATTGTAAGAATATAGCGCAATGGCAGTTCACTTTTCATATAGAAAATTTACCAGAACGTTTAGTAACCGCCCCCTTGCCTTCAAACAAAATTTATCCCAAAGAAGAAGTAAAAGCAACCTACGAAATAGCCGTAACAAAATTGGCAGAAGTATTAATGCTCAAAAGATACAGTTATAGAACCATCAAAAGCTACAAAAATGCTTTTAAAACGTTTATTCTGCACTATAATGATACTCGCCCCAGCTTAATTACCACTTCACAAATCAATACCTACCTGATGAAGTGCATTCAAGAAAAAAATGTCTCTGAATCTCATCAAAACTGCATCATTAGTGCTATCAAAATGTTTTATATCGAAGTGGCGCGTCAGCCCGAAAAAGTACAATATTCATATCGCCCCAAAAGAGTAAACAAACTACCCAATGTACTTTCAGAACAAGAAGTAACTCGCTTACTGAAAGCTCCTGACAACCTGAAACATCGCTGTATGTTGATGGTGATTTACGCCTCTGGCTTGCGGCTGGGTGAAGTTATCAATTTACAACTTACAGACATTAAGTATTTCATTCAAAAAGTTCATTGAAATAATGGTATTAAGTTGGTTGCTTTTCCTTCTGGATAGCAGGGTAATGCTTTTTGAGTTTTTCTCTTGCTGCATCTACGGTGAAAGACCAATGAATCT
>JAAUTG010000227.1 GCA_012031785.1 Saprospiraceae bacterium
TTCAAAAGTATCGAAACTGTAATAACGTCTTGGTACACCAGCCATTCCTAAATAGTGCATAGGCCAGAAAATAGCGTAAGCACCAATCATAGTTCCCCAAAAATGTATCTTACCTAATGTATCATTCATAAAGCGACCGAACATTTTAGGAAACCAGTGATACACACCTGCGTACATTCCGAAGAAAGCAGCTACCCCCATCACAATATGGAAGTGTGCTACCACGAAATACGTATCATGCAACTGAATATCAATCGCTGAATTACCTAAGAATATACCTGTCAGACCACCCGAAATAAACATAGAAACAAATCCGATAGCAAACAAACTAGCTGAATTGAACTGTATATTACCTCTGTAAAGGGTGGTAATCCAGTTAAACACTTTAACAGCCGACGGTACTGCAATAATCAAAGTGAAAATCACGAAGATGTTAGCAATAAATGGATTTACACCTGACATAAACATGTGGTGCGCCCAAACCAAGAAAGACAAAAATCCAATACCTAAAATGGAGTAAACCATTGCTTTGTATCCGAAGATTGGCTTACGAGCATGAACAGAAAGCACCTCCGAAACAATACCCATAGCAGGCAAAATGATAATATATACTTCTGGGTGTCCTAAAAACCAGAATAAATGCTGGTATAAAATTGGACTACCACCAACGTGGTCTAACGCCTGGCCGCCTATGAATATCTCACTCAAATAGAAACTCGTTCCTAAACCTCTATCAAACGTCAACAACAAAAACGCAGAAACCAACACTGGAAAAGACAAAAGCCCTAAGATAGCGGTTACGAAAAACGCCCAAATCGTCAACGGCATACGCCACATACTCATGCCCTTAGTTCTCATGTTGAGTACGGTAGTAATGTAATTAATACCACCCAACAACACAGAAACTACGAAGAACACCAAACTTGCTATCCATAATGTCATACCTGCACCAGAACCTGTGGAAGCCTCTGGCAAAGCACTCAACGGAGGATATGCCACCCAGCCACCTGAGAAAGGACCTGTGCTAAGGAACAAAGAATAGAACATAATCACACTGGACAAAAAGAAGAACCAGTATGAAAGCATATTTAACAGCGGAGATGCCATATCTCGTGCGCCTAGCTGTAATGGAATCAATAAGTTAGAAAAAGTACCACTTAAACCAGCAGTCAATACAAAAAACACCAATATTGTACCGTGCATAGTAACCAAAGCGTAGTAAAAGTCTTGGCTCAATGTTCCAGTACCTTCAGCGTTAATCACAATCCATTTTCCTAAAAAAGGTCGCAACCAAGAAATGTTTTCCTCTGGGAAACCTAATTGCAAACGGAAAACCAATGACATCAAACCAGCAATGATTGCCCAAATCATCCCTGTAATAAGGAATTGGCGTGCAATAATCTTGTGGTCTTGACTAAAGATATATTTTGTGATGAAATTCGATTGATATTTGTCACCATCATGATGCTCATGGAAATGGTCATCATAACCAATCGTCTCTATCAAGACTTCATCTTTTTCTAAAACTGTTTTGTTAAGTACCTCAGCCATCTGACGATAATTTTTAATCTTTATTTAAAATGAGTTATTGTTCTTTAATTGTAAATTCTGTTCTTCGGTTGTTTGCTCTTCCACTTTCTGTGTCATTGCTGTCCACAGGTCGGTTCTGCCCATAGCCAACAGCAACCAAACGAGAAGGTTCAATCTTTTCCACTTCCAACAATCGTTGATAAACTGTTAAGGCTCTTTGATAAGATAAAGAGTCATTCAGACCTACACTTCCCATATTATCTGTATGCCCTGCTAACTCAATTTTTACGTTAGGATGACGCTTCAAAAAATCAGCAATATTTTTGATTTCATATTGTGAACGCTCATCTAGCTCGTTAGAACCACTGTTAAAATATACATACTTCAAACGCACTGTCTTCAAAGAGTCCGCCGTGGCTGCTAAAGCCGCTTCTGCACTTGCATCAAACTCTGCACGACGCTCCTTCACCTCGTAAGGCAACACCAAGTTTTAAAATTTGGATCATTCTCTGTTCCCCGAACCTGAGTCTTATATACAGACTGTTGCTTTTTCAACCAATCTTCATATTCTTTTTCGGGTACAATTCTTACGATTCTTCGCATACTGAAATGCGAACGACCACAAAGCTCTGCGCAAGCCAATTCGTAATCAAAAGTTTCCCATTTCATCTTACTCGGATCATCTGGGTCTGGCAAATTATATTCTGGGGTATTTTTCAGCCGCTCTCTGTATTCTTCTGTTGTTACCTCTGGTGTAAAAACAAAATAAGTAGGTAATCCTGGTACCGCATCCATTTTCAAACGGAAGTGAGGCAAGTAAAAATTGTGCAACACATCTTTGGATGTGATGCGCACTCGTACAGGTACACCCACTGGTAACACAATTTCGCTTGGCATGAAGTCATCCCAATTTTTCTCGTCTGTCCAATCTTGTCCTAACGAGTTCACACCAGGCTTTATCAACTTATAGTTTTTGGTTCCAATTTTTTCCATCTTCTCCAGGATAGCGAATATCCCAAGCAAACTGGTAACCTGTTGCTTCAATTTCTATGTAATCTTTACCTGATTCCGCATTAACTGGAACATCTGCCATTACTTCGTTCCAAGCATCCAAGCCACCAATCACCAAAAAGGTCATCACTACTGCTGGAATGGCTGTCCAAATCACCTCCAGTCGTGTGTCATGCGAAAAGTGATCAGATTTACCACCTTTAGTTCCTTTGTATTTGTAAGCGAACCAAAAAAGTGCTATTTGTGTAGCGAAAAAAACAATTCCAGTAAAGATAAGTGTCGTATTAAAAACATTGTCTAGGGAATCACCATGAGCAGATGCTGCTGAATGTGGACCATAACCTAACAAATAATTTTTATAATACATGGCTGACCAAATACATGCAGCCAAAAATAGCACCATAAACACCACCAGACCATTGGCATTACGGCGATTGTTGATTAGTTGTACTTCTTCCTCTCCTCTTATTCTAGCGGCAAGTTCAGTCAAACGACCAATCTGGACTACGATAATGCCGATGAGTAAGATACAAGCGAATATTATTAAAGTTACCATGATTGTTGATTATATCTTAATTTTCAAAACTTTCAGAAATTTCTATACAAACTTACTAAAGTAACGAAACCTACACAAGATAGTTTATGAAGATTTGCACTATTTAGAAAGAATCTACATAAGGTGGCTCAATGTGATGAACAACACTTTCTTGCAAATAAGGATCATTCTTGGCTACTAAAGGTGCTTTCGCTAAATTAGTGAAAAACACATACAAAAACAAGCAAAGAAAGCCTAACATTGTACCCAATTCTAGTAAACTAGGATAGTGAAATCCTGCCATTACGCCATGTGCAACACCATGTTCTCCGCCATGAGCTGATAACTCATGGAAAGTATGTAGCGCACCTGGTTTTATCATTAGGAAGAAATCCAACCAATGTCCTATAATAACAACTCCTGCTACAAAACTCATAGTTCCTACTTTCCTTTTTGTGTCATTTCGCATCAACACAAAGAAAGGCACAAGGAAATTGATACCTAAGTTCAAGTAGAACAAAGCAGGATATTCTTTCATGCGTGTAAAGAAATATACGGTTTCTTCTCCAATGTTACCATACCAAATCAACATGAACTGGGAAAACCATAGATAAGTCCAAAAGATGCTAAATGCAAAATATATTTACCAAGATCATGAATGTGACTTGCATTTAACTGTGGATAGTAACCTTTACTTCTCAAATAGAACAAGATAATAACAGTCAACGCCATAGTCGAAACGAACCAACTTGCACCTGAATACCAAAAGTACAACGTGCTATACCAGTGTGCATCAATAGACATGATCCATTCCAAAATTACTGCTACGCTTGAGAAGCCAGCAATAGGAAGAAAAATGGCAGCTAAAATGGTTTGGTATTTATTTTGTGAATATTCTCCATTTCCTTTGTCTTCCTTCAAAGAAGACTTTCTGAATAAAGTCGCCATGAAATACCAAATACCTACAATACCCACAGAAGCAATCGTGAACCATAGAGGGTTCAACAGCGCACTTTTGTGCTGTAGTATCTCATCATTGGCTACCGAAGATTCATCTGCCCAGTGATACAAATGGTGCCAACCTGCCCAAACACCAATTACGATTGGCAGCATGACTACAATACCAACAATCAGGTAAAGAGACATAGCTTCCCAAACACGCTTGAAATAAGTGTACCAACCTGCCCAAGCAATTAAAAAGGCAGATAAAATAAACATAGACATAAATGCAATACCTATGAAAAAGGAGGCACTATGCAAGTAATTCGTCCAAAAACGGGTATGATATTCATCGTCGTAAACGAAGAAGGTCAATAGTAGGCAGAAAACACCAAGTCCCATACCTGCTAATAAGAATGTCTTTTGTCTTGCTTCAAATTTGAAAGTATCCATTCCCAGAGAATGTGTATATGTTTACTAAAAAGATTCTTCAACTTTTATGCCTAAAGTAAAGGCTTACTCATGCGAATCCGTGCTGACTTTCGCATCTTCCCCTCTCGCTTCATCTGGCGCAACTGCTTCATCAGTTGTTCGTGTAGCTTTTACCACCTGACTGGCTGGAATACCATATTGATTAAGCGTATTCGCTTCTTCGTCGTATTTCAACTTTTATCTTTCGCTTGTAACGCGTAGATATAATGAATTACGTTCCATCGTTCCTCAAAACTTATCTTATCTTTATAGGCTCCCATTACATTTTTGCCGTACATCAGCGCATGGTAATAACGACCAGGTGCAGAGACTAAGAACGTGTCACTCAACAAGTTAGCGGGCGCAGCAGGATAAATGCCAGAAGCATAAATACCATCATTAAAATTTCCTGCAGTGCCATGACAAACTGCACAAAAATATTGTACAACTCTTCGCCCTTTTCCAAACCTGCCTTTGTGATTGGGAAAGGATTTACTTGCATATCTTGAGTAGCACGAGTACGGTCTTCTTCTGTGTCTTCATAATAATAAGGAACACTACCGTTCACAGGAACAGCAATTCCACCATTATTCCCGTTTAACATAGCTAGGACATCTTCCTTAGAACCACCTTGCATGAGGCTTACACCAGCGTAACCTCTTGGTACTGTTCCTTTGACAGGCAGACGACTTGTCGCAAACTCCTTGAGTGAAATAGTGCTTTCGTCATTCCAACTGTTCAATTTATAGTCCTTGTAAACATTTGATTCAATAGCAATGGAGTGTGCCATGTCTGGCATGTACTCGCTACCAGTTTTGTTTCCATCTGCGTTCTGACAAGAATAAAGCAATATGGACAACACCAAAACAAAAAAACGTATTTCTAATATATTTTTGCATCGCTTATAGATTTTGCGCCTCGCGCTTTATGCAGGCATTGTTTTTGTAATGATTTCGGATGCTCCTGTCTGTCTAAAGAATGCTTTTAAGTCATCTTTTTGATCGTCTGAGCTACCATTCACATCAAAGCAATAATAAACTTATCATCCGTAATACGATCATCTAGCATCGGCTTGATTACGCCTGGACCTTGACCGTTCACAATATAAAACGTCAATACCATACCAACTGCTGCAAAAAGTACAGTCAACTCAAAAGTGATTGGGATGAAAGAAGGTACTGACCAATAAGGCTTTCCACCAAAAATCATAGGCCAATCTCTCGTGAATACCCAAGTCATGAATAAGAAAGCTGTCAATGTCCCAATTGCACCGTACACAAAACCAGCGTAGTGCAAACGCGATTCTGAAAGACCTAATACTGGGTCAAGACCATGCACTGGAAAGGGAGAAAAAACATCCCATATTTCCAAATGATCTTGCTTTGCTTTTTTGGCAGCATCCAACAGGATTTCTTCATCGTCGTAAACCCCGTATAAAATTTCTTTATTTGCAGTTGCCATTTATAAAGATGCGTTTTACTTTGCTTAATAATATTGTTTTAATCGTTTCTAGTGATTCGCAGATTTAGTAGTCACTACCACGGTTTCCACTTCTTTGTGATCGTGGTGGTGTTCATGATGATGGTGAACTGCATTAGGTCCAGTGTACTGATCTCCTGCAGTTTTCAAGATACTTTTCACTTCTGCAATGGCAATTACAGGAGCAACGCGCGCAAAAATCAAGAACAAGGTAAAAAATAGACCTAATGTTCCAGCAAATAAACCAATCTCTACCCAAGTCGGAGAGTAATAACTCCAGCTCGATGGTAAGTAATCACGCGCCAAAGTAGTTGCAATAATCACAAAACGTTCAAACCACATTCCAATATTTACGAAAATGGACATGATAAAAGTAATCGTAATGTTTCTACGGAAACTCTTAAACCAGAAAATCTGTGGAGACAACACGTTACAAGCCATCATACCAATATACGACCAGTAGTAAGGTCCGAATACTCTATTGTAGAAAGCCCACTGTTCAGGTGCATATCCTGAATACCAAGCCACAAACAACTCTGTCAAGTAAGCTACACCCACTACAGTACCTGTCAACAAGATAACCTTGTTCATGGATTCAATGTGAGCGAGTGTGATGTAGTCCTCTAGTTTGAATATTTTTCTGGTTACAATCATTAATGTTTGTACCATTGCAAAACCAGAGAAAATTGCACCAGCTACGAAATATGGAGGGAAAATAGTAGTATGCCATCCAGGTATAACGGAAGTAGCGAAGTCAAAACTTACGATGGTGTGTACAGAAAGTACAAGCGGCGTAGATAGTCCTGCCAACACTAAGGAAAGCGATTCCCAACGCTGCCAGTGCTTGGCTGCACCAGTCCAACCGAAAGCTAAAACACTATATATTTTCTTGCGAAATCCTTTTGCTCTATCGCGCACTGTGGCTAAATCTGGCACCAAACCTGTGTACCAAAACAGCAAGGATACCGTCAAATAAGTTGAAATGGCAAACACGTCCCAAAGTAATGGGGAATTAAAGTTTACCCAAAGTGGACCTCGTGTGTTTGGATAAGGGAAAATGAAAAAAGCTAACCATAGTCGCCCCATGTGTATCAATGGAAATTGACCTGCACACATTACAGCGAAAATCGTCATGGCTTCGGCAGCGCGGTTTACCCCTGTGCGCCACTTCTGGCGGAACAACAACAAGATAGCAGAAATCAAAGTTCCTGCGTGACCGATACCTACCCACCAAACAAAGTTGGTAATATCCCAACCCCAGTTGACCGTTCTGTTCAAATTCCAAGAACCGATACCGAACCAAATTGTCCAGCCCACGCAAAACACATAGAACGCCAGCAATGATGCGGCAACGATAAAGCCAATCACCCAAGGGGCACTTGGAGCGCGTTCGGTAGGTGCGCAAATATCTTCCGTAATTTGATGATACGTTTTGCCACCTTTTATCAAGGGTTCTCTGATAGGAGAAATTACTGCACTCATATTATACTCTATTTATGGTAATGTGTTTTATCGCTGATAGGACAAGACACACTTATTGAAATATTGTTAATAATTACTATCCCGACCATTTTCATGGCTACGAGCCTTACTTGACCAAGCTGCTACTTTTACGAAGTATTAGCATCAGTTTTGTTTGGTTGTCACGCCATGAAGTAAGTCAAAGAGTGAATGTGTTTTTATCCGTGTTGCTTATCCTCTGTACCATGCTCGTTGCTATGGCTAGAAGCATAAACCAGTTCCGCATCAGGCTTATTCACAACTCTTATTGCGTATTGAACAGAAGACTGCGTATTGACTTGCTCCAATACACGATAGTTCAGTTCAGAAGCAAACTTTTTACTCAACTCTCCATTTTTATCATTATATCCCCGAAAGTGATTGCGCCAGTAGGGCAAGCAGTTTGACAAGCTGTACGAACATCCGCATCGCGCAAACGGCGTGCTTCTCGCTTAGCAGTCAATTTACCAGCCTGAATGCGCTGAACACAGAAGCTACACTTTTCAATTACTCCGCGAGAACGTACTGTAACG
>JAAUTG010000228.1 GCA_012031785.1 Saprospiraceae bacterium
ATAGAACCTCCACCTAAAAAGGCTCTCTAAATTCATCAAATTCAGGAATGATGGTAGAGATCAAATCTACTGACCTGCTTTTCCCACCTGGGTATCGTAGCGGACTTTTTATCATCTTGCATTTTTTATGCTGTATATGCCATAGCCAATGTAATACGTTTTCCTTGTGCCTTTATGTAGTAATCTCTACTGAACCAGTTTTTATCTACACAAAGTTCTGCATTTGGGCCATTTTGGTAAAGGAATATTCAAATTTATGCTTTTCCATGTTCGCCAATTTTCCTTATCCCACAAAAATGATAACGAATGTAAGCACTTTTACGTTCATAAACCTTTATTGACATCATCAACGTTAGATAAAACAATATCGTTTTATTGTTTTCTTCGCCAAGCGATTGCTCAAAGTTTAGATGAACACTATGCTTTTTAATGTATTCGATATTTTCTTTCTTTACTCCCTGATAAAATGGCTTTCAAATGGTCTTGATACTCGGCTGAATCAACATTTTTTGTATCCTTTAACTTATTTAGATTTGTAAGTTGCTGTAAAATCTACTCTTTTTAAATTTTCAACCAGCTACGCCAAATAACATTCGTTGGTGGTTTCGCCCTATTTACATACACCAACTCGTTCAAGCCTGTTGTTCTAATTTTAAGCATATTGAAGGAAAATCTATCATCAAAATAAAAATTTGGCGCTGCTATTTTTAGGGTTTAAATTCAAACGCCGTTTGCCTTGAACTTGTTAAAACGGGAATTGCTGCACAAATCCAGTAATAACTTTCTAAGAACTTTAATTATTTAACATTTGACATGTACGGATAATTACTTTTTTGCGTTTGTTGATTTTAATTGAGTTGAGTAAGTTTATGATTGAACAATCATGGGACTGAAACAACCAAAACCAAGAATACCAAATCATACTCCTCAGTTTAAATTTCGGAGCAGTTCACGAAAAATGAATGGTCTTTGCTCCGCTATGAAAAAAAGCGCATAAAAAATCACTCGTGTTTTTCGATGACATTCTATTTTTTCTATTTTATTAACATTTTCTTACAAATGATTCGTTTTTTTTACACACTGTTAGGAGTTCTATTATTATCTTCTCCTGCGCTGCGTGCGCAATCCACTTACTACTGGTCGGACGACCGCAAAATTGTATTGAATGAAGACCACACGACCTTAGTTATTCAGTTTCATCAAAAACAGAATGAGGCACTTTTGTTACAACAACTAGAAACTGTAAAACAGGTAGCAAAGGTAGCATACCACCCTGTTGCTAAGCGATTAATTGTTGACTTGCATGTCGAATTGCCCCTAGATAAAGTAATAGCTACACTAAAATTGGAAGAACGCGCCGTAAAGAGTTGGAGCTATGGCTATCAGTTGCCCGATGGATTCAAAGTCTGGTTGACCCACCAAATTGTTCTACAACCCAAAAACGGGGTAACACCTCAGCAAATACAGGCGTTCCTTTCTAATAAAGGAACTAAAGGAGTATTGACTGCAACGGAGTACGACTACTACATTTTAGAAATAGAAGACCCTAGAAATGGTTTAGTGATTGCCAATCAAATCTATGAAAATCAGCTCACTGTGTGGTGTCATCCTGATTTTTATGCCAAAGTTACCAAGCATGAAGACCCTTTGTACAAAGATCAGTTTCAATTGAATAATACAGGACAGATTATTGACCGTCAGCGCGGTGTAAATGATACGGACTGTAATGCACCCGAAGCCTGGGCGATTACGAAGGGCAATTCGGAATTAATTGTCGCTGTTGTGGATGACGGTGTAGAAGCCCATGAAGATATGGTGACCTCAACTGGCGAAAGTAGGATATTGGACGGCTACACGCCTGTTGGCAACGGGAAAGGTTTGCCACTAGGTGACGGAGCGCACGGACAATCTTGCGCAGGCATTATAGCTGCTTCTCATAATAACTTGGGGGTACGAGGTATTGCTCCAGAAGTTCGTATTTTACCCATTAATATTTTTACGGAAGAAGAAACTATATCACAAGTTGCTAATGCGTTCAATTTCGCACGCACCAATGGCGCAGCAGTTATTAGCAACTCTTGGGGCTATTCCACCTGCGAAGGCAGCTTTAGTGTGTTGAACAGTGCAATCAGTAATGCTGCCAGCAAAGGTAGAGATGGGAAGGGCTGTATTATTACATTTGCCTCTGGCAATAGTTACAACAACTGCGTAGAATATCCAGCTAATTTATCCACGGTCATTGCCGTAGGAGCTGTAACCAACACGGGAGTACGCTCTGATTACAGCTGTTATGGAACTGATTTAGATTTGGTGGCACCTTCTAATGGTGCTGCTGGTGTGCGCACGATTGACCGTATGGGTAGGAATGGCTACGCGGCAGGAAATTATACAGGAGACTTCGGTGGCACTTCGGCAGCTTGCCCAGTAGTGAGTGGTGTAGCAGCTTTAGTGGTTTCTGTAAAACCAGAACTGACAGCAGCCGAAATTACCAATATTCTTTATGCTACCGCTTCTGACATGGGTGAGTTGGGTAGAGATAACGAGTACGGATTTGGGCGCGTGAATGCTTTTGCCGCTTTAGAAGCCGCGCTGGGGGAAACGGTTACTACTGGTTATTGCCTTTCACAAGGCGAGGCAGCAAACGATGAGTGGATTAAACAAGTAGAATTGGGTAGCTTTGTGCATACTTCGAGCGCATCGCTTTACAGTGATTTTACAGGTAAAATAATAACAGTTGCGCCAGGAGAAACTTATGCTCTAACCATTACACCAGGCTATGCTGGACAAGCCTTTCCAGATTATATCAACGTTTGGATTGACTATAATAAGAACACCACTTTTGAGGCGAACGAATTGGTGCTACAAAAAGGACCTGTTGGAGCTGCTACTTCTGAAAATATCACGATACCCGTCGGGTTAACTGGTAGAACCCGCATGAGGGTTGCGTTGAAGTACCAATCAGCTCCAAATGCTTGTGAGACTTTTGAGTTTGGGGAAGTAGAAGATTACAGTGTAGAATTTGGGGAAGTAGTCACTAGGTGTAACGCGCCTACTAATTTGGGTGTAGATATTTTGAACGATACCGATGCTACTTTATTTTGGCAAGCAATAGAAGGCGCTATTAGTTATGAGGTTAGAGTTCGAGCAAATGGTGGTAATTGGGTGGATTTCTCTGATGTGGATGGGACTAGGTTAGCTTTGACGGGTTTTGCCGTGGGTGAAACGTATGAATATCAGGTTCGCTCCTACTGTGGGAATTCTATTTTTTCTACCTACTCTAGTAGTTATAAGTTCGATATTGCCGATGGCAGTAACGCAATTTCTTATTGCGATGCCAAGGGGAATTCCGCCGAGTTTCAATGGATTGATTTAGTGAGTATTAACGAAATTAATAATCCTACAGGAAATGACGGTGGCTATGCAGACTATACGCGCTTTACGGCTACCCTATTGGCAGGAAGTACAGATACTCTTTTTATCAGTAAGGGTCCGAACTCGCGTTATCTGTTTTATTGGACAGTGTATATTGATTTTGACCAAGATGGCACTTTCGAAGCTAACGAAGTGGTAGTCAAAGGCTCCAGTGAATCTGCTAACATCTTATTTAGTCTTATTGCTATCCCAACCAATGCACTACTTGGAAAAACAAGAATGCGAGTGCTGATGAAATATAATGAAGCTGCGGATGCTTGCGGTCAGTTTCCTTATGGGGAAGTGGAAGACTACAGTGTCGTGATTAAGCGTCCTTCTCCTACACTCAACTTGGCAAATCAGTTAAATCCTTCTGTGAGCCTTGTTCAAGACGTAAAGTTGACATTATATCCGAACCCTACTACTGACTTCATTTATCTTCAGGTGCCTGAATCGGCAGCTAAAGTGATGTTGTACGACCAACTTGGACGTTTGGTATTACAATTTGTTACAGATGAATGATAGAAAAAATAGATATTCAGCATCTACCAAATGGAGTATATCACTTAGTAGTTTCATCCGCACTCACTTCACAGAAATTTAGTGTAATAAAATCGTAAAGTAGGGTATAATTGAATGTCGTGACTTTTGAATAGATTACTTTTTGATTGGTTGCTCCTTCATTAAAATATACCAATGAAGGAGCAACCAATTGAATGCTTTCAGCTAATTGCTCCGCTATTATTTTACTGCTGACAAGATTTTCTATTTCTTTTCCGTGGGTTTGTCATCAAAACTTAATATCTTAATTTCCACGCGCTGGTTACGTCTTCGCCCTTCTAAAGTGCTATCACTATCAATT
The DNA here is from genome assembly GCA_012031785.1 of Saprospiraceae bacterium. Classification (GTDB taxonomy): domain Bacteria; phylum Bacteroidota; class Bacteroidia; order Chitinophagales; family Saprospiraceae; genus JAAUTG01. The sequence goes on from JAAUTG010000228.1 coordinate 4,274, forward strand.
CGGTTGCGTTTGCCATATCCCTTGTAAGTAAGTTGTCCAGGTTGAACACCTTTGCGAAGCAGGTATTCTGCCACTGTTTTAGCACGAGCAGTGGATAAACTATCGCAGAAAGCATCTTCTGGTAAACCGTTGGTATGTCCACCTACTTCAATAACAACGTCTTTGTTTTGTCTTAAAAACTTACTTAAATCGTCCAACACTACATAAGAGCCAGACCGAATGAGTGATTTATCTGCCTCGAAGTACAAATTTTCCATGACGATGGTTTGCCCTTCTTTGAGTTCATCTCGCTTTACCCCTCCGATAGTGGTTCCCGTATCTGACACAGCAGGCGTAGGCGGGGGAGTAATGGGTGTATTGGGTACACTTGGCGGGGTATAAGTTGATGTGGTTCTGATGGGTTCATTCGGAATTGTCGGTATAATTTGGGGAGTCTCCTCATTAAGTTCAGTATTTGCTAATACTTCTTCGTCGCAAGGAATAGGTTGTATGGCAGAAGCATTATCTAGCAGTACATTTCCATTATACGGAAACAGTACAGGCGTTTTGTAAAATGCTTCCAAGATAATGTAATAATAATCTCCTTTGGGTTCAAAGCGGAACTCGCGCTTTAACCACCTCGTATTGATAATTTCTTTGGTTTCTCCCAAAAGTTCTGCCTTGTCACAATAATTATTACCTGCCCAAATACGTAACTTTGCGGGGGTGGCATAATTAGCAGGTTCTTTTGTAGTGCGGCTTTGGCTTTCATAAATAATTGAGCGCGCCACATAGATACTGAAAGTGTAGCATTTTCCTTTTTTCACTGGCACTTTTAATCGCTGTGAAACAGCTTCCCAAGTATCGTTGTCTCTAACTACCATACCCAAGTAAGTAAGATCGTCTTGAGCTTGCATATTTACTTTAAATGCACCTTCACCACCTTCTGGATGCACGTCAGGTGGGGTTTCGTTGGATGCGCCACAGTCGTACCAGCCTCTTGGAGGATTAGAAGGTCTCGGAAAATCTTCAAAAGAAGGATTCGTTAATTCAATAGCAGCTTCTTGACCTTGGGCAAACAAAGCAATGAAACAGAAAAAACAACTCCAAAATAGTTTCATAAGTATTAATTTCTTTTAAATACGTCAATGGATAAGAAAGAAACAATTTGAAGATACAACCCTTTGCAAGCTAGTGGAATTGTTCAAAAAGTTTCTCATAGTCCTAAGTTGGTAAACTTTTGTTTTTTTTGGCTTTCAGCAATTAAATCATCGTTTTACACCATATAACGATATAAATTCATCAAATTGTTGCATGAATTACATCAAATTTACAAAAAACAGATTAAAATGAAAGTAATAGCGAACAAATATTCTGATCTATTTTCTTGCTCGGAGCATATCATGTAGAATAAAACACAATTTTGTATCTTAAAAACAACTAATTATACATTATGGATTTCGATGACATTATTAACCATCTCGGTGAGGAACGTTCAAAATATTTTAATGCTGTTGCTCCACCGATTATTCAATCCTCTAATTTTGCTTTTGACTCTTTAAATGAATTGCGTCACAAATTAACTGATGAAGCGAATCATTACATTTACACAAGAGGTAATAACCCAACAGTAGAAATTTTACGTAAGAAAGTAGCTGCTTTAGAAGGTGCGGAGGATGCGCTAGTTTTTGGAAGTGGTATTGCTGCTATTGCTGCTGCTATTTTAAGTAACGTAAAAGCGGGAGACCATATTGTTGCTGTAGAGAAACCTTATGGCTGGACTAACGCGCTTTTTAGTAAGTTTCTTCCAAGATTTGGAGTAACTACTACTTTTGTGGATGCCCGTGAGGTGGACAATGTAGCGAAAGCTATACAACCCAACACGTCCTTGATTTATCTAGAAAGTCCTAATTCGCTTACTTTTGAGCTGCAAGATTTGGAAGCCTGTGCCATTTTAGCCAAACAACATGGCATAGTAACTGCTATTGACAATAGCTATGCTTCACCATTTTATCAGCAACCTCTAAAATGGGGTATTGATATTGTAATTCACTCAGCTACCAAATACATAAATGGACATAGCGATGCACTTGGTGGTGTAGTATGTGGAAGTAAAGCATTGATTAACAGGATGTTTTCTAATGAGTATATGATACTTGGCGCAGTGATGTCTCCGCACGATGCGGCATTGATGATTCGAGGCTTGAGAACACTGGAGCTTCGTATGCGGCGCACCCAAGAAAGTACGGAAAAGATAGTTGCTTTTTTGGAAACACACCCTAAAGTCAAGCAGGTTTTGTACCCTTTTTCGCCTACTTTCGCGCAATATGAACTAGCAAAAAAGCAAATGACAGGAGCAGGAGGTTTATTTTCTGTTCATTTAGATTTGGAGCGTGTGGAGCAAGCAGATGCTTTTTTTGCGCGCTTAGAAAAATTTGCCATGGCGGTGTCTTGGGGAGGACACGAATCTTTGGTGATGCCATCGGCTGTTTTTTACAATATTACAGGCAGGGCTAATTCTACTATACCTTTTACTTTGTTTCGCTTTTACATTGGACTAGAAAATCCAGATTGGCTGATAGCAGATTTAAAACAAGCTTTGGATAGTATTTAAAAACAAATGGTAAGGCGTACCAAAAGATAGTTGACGTAAGCGCGAAAGCTCACGTCAACCATTTTTTATCCTTGAATTGGCATTAGCCTATACACAAATCCTGGGTCTTCTACCGCCACGTAGATGTAGCCATCTTTCCCAACTTCTACGTTGCGCACACGACCAATATTTTTCATTAGTAGTTCTTGAGAAACCACTTTTATTGTTTTCTATTTTACACAAATTCAGGTATTTGAATCGTAAAGACCCTACCAAAAGACTACCACTCCAAGAAGGGTAGCGATTTCCTTTCACGAACGCCATGCCACAAGGCGCGATGGAAGGAACCCAGTAAGTAATGGGTTGTTCCATGCCTTCTTTGGCTGTCAAATTGGTAAAAGTTGTTCCATTATAGTTGATACCATAAGAAATGACGGGCCAGCCGTAATTTTTACCACTTTCCGAAATATTGATTTCATCTCCACCTCTAGGTCCGTGTTCGTGCGTCCAGATTGCTCCAGTTGCAGGATTCATCGCCACACCTTGTGGATTGCGGTGTCCATAAGAAAAAATAGAAGGTCTTGCACCAGCCGTATTCACAAAAGGGTTATCAGAAGGAATACTACCATCATCATTGATGCGGTGAATCTTTCCACAATCGCTGTTTAAGTTCTGTGGGTTCTCGTTTTGATTCCCTCTATCGCCTACCGAAAAGAACAAATACCCATTTTTATCAAATTCTAAACGGCTGCCGTAGTGGTGGCGCGTTTTAGCATAAGGTGCTGCGACAAAAATATCCTTGCCTTCCGTTAGGCGATTGCCGACCAACTTGGCGCGAAAAATAGCAGTAGTAGCTAAGTCTGTGTCCTGTGGATGCTGTTTAGAATAAGACAGATAAACGACTTGATTTTCATCGAATTTAGGGTGCAATTCCACATCTAACAGTCCGCCTTGTCCTTTGTCCACAACGGTTGGTAACCCTTCTATTTTTTCTTGCGCACCTGATGAGGTGACTCGATAGAGTGTACCTGATTTTTCAGTCACCAACATATCGCCATTGGGCAAAAAGTCATACCCCAAGGGCTTTTCATACCTGAAGCTACTGTATCCAGTTCAAAATTTTAAACTGGCACTGCTAAAAGTGTCCG
>JAAUTG010000229.1 GCA_012031785.1 Saprospiraceae bacterium
ATCAAGAAGCCTTAATTTGGCTTGCCCAATTTCAGTATATTCCTTTTTTGATACAAAAGAATGGTGCGCTGGCTCCTTTGCACTCTGTGGAAGACTACTTTTCATCCAATACCTTAGAATCCGATAATTTTGTCTTGCGAAAAGTGTAACTTATAGAAGTATCCACCGTTCTAACACTGATATTATTTTCAATTTTTGTTCTCCTCAGTTATGAATGATAAGCACATTGATAAGCTATTGGCGCGTATAGAACGCGAATGTAGAGATGACCTAAAATTGGTACGCCAATTTGAAATCAGCTACTTTGATACCCACTATCTCGAAGAGTTGTATAAACAATGGAAACAACTCCGAGCAAACGTGCATCGTAGCTATGAGTATTTAGTCGCTATTGTGGCTACTGCTCCTATTTTCATTTTGCTCAGTGGCATAGGTGAGTGGTTAGAAATATCATGGCTTTCAGCTTTCATTTTTGGATTCCCAATTTCTATATTGGCTTTTCTGGTTGGTATGATCGTACAGCACAAAAAACATGGCAGTTTGAAACAATATGAACGCACAGGGGCTATTGTGCGTTCAGAACTCCAACGTCGTCACGATAAAATGTATATTTGAATGCAGTTGATTTGGAGGAACGATTAGAGTAATCGCTTCAAAATTACTTCTACTTCCTCCACATCCGCGAAAGATTTCCCTTGAAAAATCTTCTGTTTGTTGTTGTAAAAATAAGTAACTGGAATAGCTCCATTCCATTCTTTATCCACGTTTCCCGTCCAATTGTTGTAATCATTATCCGTCATTATCACCACTTTAGAGCGCAACGAGTGAGTAGCTAAGAAGGGAACTAACTTACTTTCAAGTTGGTTTTCACTGTCAATACTGATTAGAATGACTTGTACTTTACTGCTTTCGTATTTTTCTTGGACTTGTTCAAAGTAGAGCAATTCCTTGATACAAGGCTTACACCAAGTTGCCCAAAAGTTGATGACATAAGTAGTATCATTATTTTTTTTGAATAAAGGCGCAACCCCTTCAAAAGAGCTGTAAACAGGTAATTTTCCTATTGTAGTCTCCAAAAAATAAGAAGTATCTTTTTTAGAAAGTTTAGAATTAGAAGTTTGCTGTTCAGTAGTTTCAGAAGGACTATTTTCAGTAGTTTTGTCTTCTTGCTGATTAGAAGTACAAGAAAATAGCATAATGGAAACAATAAAAAATAAAAATTGGAATTTCATAATTAGTTATTTTTCTGTTTATGAATCTATTTGTTAAGAAATACACAGAGATGATTATTAACGTTATTGCTCCGAAAAATGTTATCCACAAAATTAATTTAGCTTATGCGCAGATGTTTATTATTAGGGTTATTTTTTAGTATCTACCTCGCTTCATTGGGCGGTCAAGATTTAATAAGTAGTCAATTTCTAAATCGTTACACCAACGCCCAGTTGTTTTCTACGTTCGGGATTCCTGCCCGTTCGGGCGTGGAACTTTACAAACTGCAATATACTACTCTGGATGCAGAAGGCTTGCTAGATACAGCTTCTGGCTTAGTGGTGGTACCTATGACCACAGGACCTTTTCCTTTGCTTTGCCACCAGCACGGTACGATTGACCACAGAGACCGAGTACCCTCTGCAGAACTAGACCATTTTGGGGAGTTATATCTAGGAAGTGAAGGGTTTTTAGTTTCTTCAGCAGACTTCATAGGATGTGGAGATTCAAGAGGTTATCATCCTTACTTACATGCAGCTACCGAAGCCTCTGCAGCCATAGACTTACTTCGGGCAGTTCGTACATTTACCACACAACAGGGAATTGTATTAGACAACCGTTTATTTGTGACAGGTTATTCACAAGGAGGACATGCTGCTATGGCTGCTTTTCAGCAACTAGAGCAAGATTTTAGCGATGAATTTCAAGTGACTGCTGCCGTGTTGATGTCAGGTCCTTACGATGTGACAGGAACGATGCGTAGGCTTATTTTGAGCGAAACTGCATACGATTTTCCAGGCTATTTAGGGCATGTCGCCAAAGGTTACAAACAAGTGGACAATAGTCTCTACAATGAGTTGACAGATATTTTTAAGCCGCGTTATGCAGCAGTTATTGACCGATTTGAGCACCGTTCTGATTTTGGGCTTTTCGCTATGAACGATACTTTAGTTGCGATGCTCACAGCGGAGTTTGGTGCATCCATTGGAAGATTTATGGTGCAAGATAGCGTGGTAACTGCATTTGAAAGGGCGGACACCAACAATCGCTTGTACGCTGCTTTAGAAGATAATAATTTATTCAACTGGATACCTAAAGCTCCAACCCGTCTATATTATTGCGAAGCAGATGAGCAAGTCCCTTTTACTAATGCTACTACTACCGATTCCATTATGAACGCACTTGGAGCACAAGACGTAGCATCTTTGAGTTTAGGAAGAACACTTGACCATTTTGGCTGTGCTATTCCTGCCTATTTGAATGCAAGCACCTTTTTTAAAGAATTCCGAACTACTTCCACACAAACCCAAATAGAGGAGCAAAAGATTAGAATTTATCCAAACCCTACAACCGATTATTTAATAATTAATGCTCCTGATTTGGAAGTGGTTAATGAACTTACATCGTATAAGATCTTTGATAGGTTGGGAAGATTATTAGACGCAGGTACTTTGAAAGATAAACAAATCAACACCCAAGCGTTAGAAAGTGGTGTGTATCTTTTGACTTTGACACAACAAAACCAAATAGCAACAGTTAAGTTTATCAAGTAAACAAAGCTACTGTGCCATAGAGATGATAAAACGAAACCATTTTATTGTCTCTATTCTATTTTAGAAACTAAAATTCAGCAATGACTGCTACGCTCATTAAAAATACAACTATCGTCAATCGTGGCAAAATAGAGTTTGGTGATATCTTGATTAAAAAGGGACGAATCGAAAAAATTGCCCCTACGATTGAAGTTCGTTCAGCCGTCCAAGAAATAGACGGTTCCAGCTATCACGCTTTACCCGGAATAATTGACGACCAAGTTCATTTTCGAGAACCTGGATTGACACATAAAGCGACCATTGCGTCAGAAGCGCGTGCGGCGGTAGCAGGTGGTGTGACGAGTTTCATGGAAATGCCGAATACTAAGCCACCTGCGCTGACCCAAGATTTACTGGAAGCCAAATATCAAATCGCAGCAGCTACTTCTTTGGCGAATTACTCCTTTTTTATGGGAGCGTCTAATGACAATCTGGAACAAGTATTAAAAACAAATCCAAAAAATGTATGTGGTATTAAAGTGTTTATGGGCTCTAGCACTGGCAATATGCTAGTAGATGACCCTAATACTTTGGAAAACATTTTTGCACAAACCCCCATGCTTATCGCCACTCATTGTGAAGACGAACAAACAATAAGGCAAAACGAGGAACGATTCAAAGCACAGTACGGCACTAATATTCCAATTCATTTACATCCCGACATTCGTAGCGCAGAGGGCTGTTACTTGTCCTCAAGTATGGCAGTTGCCCTGGCAAAGAAACATGATACTCGTTTACACATTCTCCATATTTCTACAAAAGATGAGTTGGATTTATTTTCTAATCATCTGCCACTAGCACAAAAGCGAATTACTTCAGAGGTTTGTGTACATCATTTGTACTTCAACCAACGAGATTATGAAGAATTAGGAACTCAAATTAAGTGCAATCCTGCCATAAAGGATGCTACTCACCAAGCTGCTTTATTGCCTGCTTTGCTAGATGATCGTTTAGATATTATCGCTACCGACCATGCCCCGCATACTTGGGAAGAAAAACAAAATTCTTATTTTCAAGCTCCTTCAGGTGTACCTTTAGTGCAGCACGCATTAAATATATTACTTTCTTTTTATGATGAACGGCGTATTTCATTGGAAAAAATAGTTGAAAAAATGTGCCACGCGCCCGCAACTTGTTTTCGGATAGTAGATAGGGGATTTTTGGACGAAGGTTACTGGGCAGATATAGCCTTGGTGGATATGAATGAAACTTGGGTAGTTGCTAAAAATAATATTCACTATCAATGCGGTTGGTCGCCATTGGAAGGAAAAAGATGGACTGGCAAAGTGAAATTTACCTTCGTCAATGGGCATTTAGCCTATCATAATGGGCAGTTTGATATTAGTACAAAAGGACAACGATTGGTCTTTAACTAAAACAATAAGGTTAGTGCTTATGGAATTTATTGCTAAAAATACCAACGACATGCCGCAATTGGCGATTCAAATTTTACAAGAATATGCTGATTGTCGTTTATTTGTATTGGCAGGAGAGATAGGTGCAGGAAAGACCACACTAGTAAAAGCAATCTGTGAGCAAATTGGCGTAAAAGAAGCTGTGACTAGCCCTACTTTCTCGCTCGTGAATGTTTATGAATATTTGGATGCCATACATCAAAAACATGAGCTATATCACATAGACCTATACCGCTTAAAATCTATTCAAGAAGCGATAGATATTGGAATTGAAGATTATTATTCAGCAATGCTTATTGTTTTGTCGAATGGTATGAACTAGTCGAAACGTTGTTGCCTGATAAAGTGTTATACCTTCAAATTACTGCTATGCCAGATGAGTCTAGGCTAGTAAAAATAACTAAAAGCGAGCAATTCCAGTTGGTAGGCGAAAGTTTTTAACATCAACAAAACAATTCACAGTGACTTTGCGTAGCGGACTCAATAAGGAAAGCCAAGCGATGCAATACATTAAGCATTTAAAGCGTTTTGGTTAAAATCTGAACAAAATTATAGGACTTGTGGTACGCTCTGAGGTTGATTGCTGACAATCAGGTAGATTGGTTTTATTCAAATACAAAAAACTAAAACCAATCTTGAAGACATATTTAATTGTTTAAATCCGTTTTTATTATGAAATATTATTACTTGTTTTTTGCTATTTTGTTTCTGCATACAAGCCTGTTGGCGCAAACACCTGTTTGTATGCCCGATAGCACTTTTCGAGATTCAATCGGCGTGTTTCCACTTCCCTTTGATTCCATAGAAAGCCCAATGGGAGGCATACGAGAAATAGCTTGTATCGGAAAACCTTATGATTTTAATTTTACTATTGTGATTGGAGATACCTTGTTCATCAATGGAATTCCTTTCGTATTAGATACATTGATTTTAAGTACAACTACTGCAATTACTGGTTTACCAGCAGGCTTGAGTTACAGTTGCAATCCGCCTAATTGCAGATTCAACAAAGACGAAATAGGTTGTGTAAATATCAGTGGAACACCAGCTACCACTAATTTACCTGGACAGTATGCCTTAAATATTACAGGAACATTAGTTTCAGGTTTCTTTAGATTGGATAGGACTTTTCCAGACCCTCTAGTTGCTCCTGGAATTTATGCCATAGAAGTAGCGAGTCCTAATTCAGAAGATTGTACTACTTCAAGTACGTCAAAAACTAAAGCCGCAGACGTTAATTTGAGTATTGCACCAAATCCTGTTCAAGGAGTGGGTTTGCTAAAATTAGAAGTACCTACATCTGGATTGTATCAGTATCGCATTTTTAACATGCTAGGCAGAGAAGTGGTAGCAATACCCGTGCGTTTACAGGCAGGCTACAATGAACTTAACGTAGATTTGAGTTTTCTTCCAAACGGAATGTACTTGCATAGCATCAACAATAAAGAATTTCAGTTGAGCAAAAGACTAATGATTCAAAATTAATTTCTTAATTTTGTAGTGAATTTAGTAGTTACTTTTCCTAAAATATCAAAAAACAAGATGTACTTTGAGGTAGCCTAGTAGCTTAATACTGGGCTATCATTCGCCTTTACCCTCGTCACAATTTCCATTCACACACACATCAACTAGCACAACACCTTAATTATTGAGGTGCAGCGTTCTCTTTGTCAAAGCCAGTCCATACTCGCTTTTGACGAAGTGAACCAATTTTTTGGTCATTATATGGCAAAGTATTCTATGGAGTGCCAAAATGACTACATGTATCATTTTTTCATTTTTTAAACAGACTATTTGATGAAAACTTTATTACACATCATTTTTTTAGCATTACAGCAGGAGCAGTTTACGGACAAACTGGATGCCCCGATTGTTTGGTAACTTTACCAGAAACTTTACCAACGGATACTATTTACATATCTGCCTTACCTCAAGGTAGAGCTACTGTACCTTATCAAGCAGATTTAAGTTTTAGATTACCCAAAACAACCACATCCGTAGCTAAAGTGGATACAACCGTTACGCCTGGCTTCAACATTGATAAAATAACTGTGGTGGGCGTAAACAATTTGCCAGCAGGAATCTCGTGGCAAGCGAACCAAACAGAGTTCATTCCTTCCAATCAAACCGATGGTTGCGCTAGATTTTGTGGAACCCCGACAGCTTATGGACTTTTTCAAGTAGAGGTAATTCTGGAATCGCGCGTGTTCGTGCTGTCGCAACAAAGTAGAGTGATTGTTCCTTTACGCATCATGCCCGCCTCCAGCATTGGTTTTGATATGGACAACAACGTTGGGTGTGGACAAGCAAGTGTCAATTTTAGCAATAACAATCCAAGTGATGGCGAAGCAGGATTTACATACCGTTGGGATTTCGGGAATGGAAAAACCTCTACAGACGAAAATCCAACTTCGCAAGCTTATGACGAACCAGGCGAATATCTAGTTAATTATGAGGCGATTATAGATACTGGTATCTATGAACTAAAAACAATTACGATTACAGAAGGTGACTGCCGCGACTTAATAGGCTTACCTGATTATTATGTTACTATTTTAAATCCAAATGGCGATAAAATATTTGTAGCTACACACTTCGAAAATTTACCTTTGCCTTTGACGTTTGACATTAATATACCCCTTACAGAAGGCACTTACACGCTCCAAGTGAATGACGAAGATTCAGGTTTGGAGGGTACAGACGACCGATGCGCAGATATTTCTTTCACGCTTGCAGATTCTATCTTGAGGAAGGATGGCGTTACTGTGTTACTAGATATTCCTAACTCGCCCGATACAATTCGCGCCACAGATACTGTTTTTGTGTATGATTTTCCAGCCTCACCACGCATCGCAAGCGCCTTCACACCACCTGTCTGTGCAGGAGATACAGTATTACTCAAAGTCAGTAATTACACTGAAAATTTGCAATGGATTAGAAACCAGAATGCTATACCAAACGGGCAAGCACCCTCTATAAAAGTCACAGAATCAGGCAGATATGCTGCCAGTTATACCTCCCCAGGAGGTTGTTCAGTGGTATCCATACCTGTGGAAGTAGTTATTAACAGTCTTCCACCAATTCCATCGTTTGAGGAGGAAACAAATTTATTAAAATTGATAGACAGCACATTAGATGTAAGTGATTATAATTTTCAATGGTATTTAGAAGATGAACGAATTACAAACGCCACCAATGACACTTACTGCGCCAGCATTTCAGGAAATTATACCTTGCAAATAGAAGATAAAGCAACTAAATGTATCAACACCTATCAAAACTCAATTAGTATCACACCCAATATTTTTAATTGTACCATTTCTGATGTAGAAAACCTTGTACTGGCTGATTTCAAGTTATTTCCGAATCCGACGAATGGTTTAGTGGAAATAGCTTTTTCTTCCTTTTATGCAGCTCCCATTCAGTTGCAGTTATTTGACTTACTGGGTAGAATGTTGCACCAAGAACCACTTTATGACAGTCAAGTACAGCGCACTTTAGATATGAGCCAGTTTCCGAAAGGAGTCTATACTTTAAAATTGTTTGCTAAAAACAAGGTATTTAGTCAGAAAATAGTAAAGCAATAATCACCTATATACGCAGTTGGTCTTTAGTAATTCAGTCTTTAGTTATCTTGTAAGAAGTATTTAAAAGATATTTCCTACTTCAATCAAGTCTTAACTAAAGACTACGTTACTAAAGCCCAATCGCGTAAAATCAACTTGGTCAATTTCGTGTTCGATTGACAATCAGTTGAACGCGCTCCACCCA
>JAAUTG010000230.1 GCA_012031785.1 Saprospiraceae bacterium
TCTTTTTTTTTGCTAGGAATACTAGCTAAAAAAATTTAATTTTAAAAAAAATCTAAAGATAAATACAATTATTAATCAATTAAATAAACAGCAGCAAAAATCATTTGTTAATGCGCTAAATATTTGAATATATATTTCGTAAATTTAGCCCTATTATTGGTAAAACCATGCCAATAACTCAATTTTTTAGCTATAATTTCCGATTATTAAGTTCAAAACTTTGCAACACTTGGTGCAAAAGCACTTTAGCTAACGTTGCGCAGCTCGCTATTTGTATTTGGCTATTTAGAAGCCTTTTTCATGCTTGCATGGAAAGCCTGTAGATTGAGGATGTTCAGAATAGTTGTATTTGGGCGAATAGCAAAAAGCCAATTGCATAACATGAACTGTAAATAGAATAATGCTGAATGATCTTACAATGGTTAGAAACAAAATTTTATTTTATTATCGCACTTACTGATCAAATATGGGTTCACTATTTTCTGCCTATAAATTCTTTCCAAACCTAAAGGATGAGGTTTGGGAAAAACCTAACGCTATTAGTCCTTCCTACAAAGATATTCACCGACTTTTTGAGTCCATGAATATTTCAGACTTTAAAAAGTTAAATGAATATGCCAAACTATCGTTTTTGAATCAAGGTATTACCTATGCAGTATATTCAGAAGCAAATGGAGGCACGGAAAAAATATTTCCCTTCGATTTGTTTCCTCGCATTATCACCCCTACGGAATGGCAAATGTTAGAAAAAGGCTTGAAGCAGCGAAATCTCGCCTTGAATCTTTTTATAAAAGATGTCTATACTAAACAGCAGATACTCAAAGACAAAGTTATTCCTGAACGGCTGATTCTATCTTCCAATCACTACTGTAAACTGATGGAAGAAATCAAACCTCAAGGTGGCATCTATACTCATATTTGTGGTACGGATTTGATTAAAAATAACGATGGTAATTTTTATGTCTTAGAAGATAATCTGCGTAGCCCCTCAGGTGTAAGCTATGTGCTTTCTAATAGAAGAGCTTTGCAACGTACTTTGATGGACATGTTTCATCACCTTAAAGTACAGCCAGTTAATGATTATCCACAAGAACTTTTAAAAGTATTGGAATCTGTTGCACCCCAAAACGCTCACTCACCCACTTGCGTTTTATTAACTCCTGGAATGTACAATTCTGCTTATTACGAACATTCTTTTCTCGCACAAACTATTGGTATTGAGCTAGTAGAGGGTTCTGATCTTTTCGTAGATAGGGATATTGTCTATATGAAAACCATCAACGGTCCTGTCAAAGTGGATGTGATTTATCGTCGTATAGACGATGCTTTTTTAGACCCTGCTGTGTTTAAGCCAGAATCTATCTTGGGGGTGAAAGGCTTAATGTCTGCTTATAAGCGCGGTAACGTCACTATTGTGAATGCGCCAGGTACGGGTATTGCAGACGATAAAGCCGTTTGTTCTTTTGTGCCAGACATGATTCGCTATTATTTGAAAGAAGATCCCATTATCAGTAACGTACCGACTTATGTTTGTGAGCGCGAAAAAGATTTAGCCTACGTCCTCCAAAACACAGAAAAACTTGTCGTCAAGCCAGTGGATATGTCTGGTGGCTATGGTGTAATGATATGCGATACCCTCTCCAAAGCAGAGCTAGAAGCTCTAAAACTCAAAGTAAAAGCGAACCCAAGAGAGTTTATTGCGCAGCCTAAGATGAGCCTTTCTGTGCATAGCACTTACATTGATGAGCAAAATGGGTTTCAGCCGCGACATATTGACTTGAGGACTTTCACGTTGCTGGGGAAAGAACACATATTCACTTTGAAAGGAGGACTTACTCGTGTAGCACTAAAAGAAGGCAGCCTCATTGTCAATTCTTCGCAAGGTGGTGGTTCTAAGGACACTTGGGTCGTAGAAAAATCATAAGTGATGAAATGTAAATCATAGGTGATGAATATTCGAGTTTATCATTTGATTTTGCGCTAGAACTTAAAAAATTCAGTGCTCTTTTGGTGTATTTTGTTAAAATTAGCTAGTAATCCACAGCTCAATCTTCAATCAGGTCTGCGGTTGCTAGTTCCAAACAAATTTTATTTCTATGTTAGCAAGAGTTGCAAATTCCCTTTACTGGGCAGGAAGATACATCGAGCGATCAGAGCACTTGGCTCGATACTTGAAAGTACAGTATTTTTCTACTTTTGATGCTCCAATGATACAACAAAAAGAGGTCATTCTACAATCTATTTTACACATGGCTTCCAATGTAATCACCAACGAGGAGACCAATAGTCAACAGCAGCATCAACAACAACAGCAGCAATCTACACATTCGTTTTCTGAGCAAGATATTTTAGTAACGGTCGGGTTCGATTTGGAAAATAGCACTTCTATTTTATCCAGCGTGCAATACGCAAGGGAAAATGCAAGAAATGTGCGATACACTTTATCTTCCGAACTTTGGGAAGCCATCAATGCTTTTTATCATTACACGAAGGAATACCCTGTTGATTTTTACAAGACTCGTGGATTATATGATTTCACCACTAGCGTGATTCAACATTCTTATGTGGTGCGGTCTTATGCAGATAGCACTTTGCTGCACGATAATGTTTGGGCGTTTTTCAAACTAGGTATCTACCTAGAAAGAGCCGTTCAAATTATGAGAATCCTAAATAGTAAAGTCACTGATATTCAAGTTTTAACAGGTAATGGTAAAGATGATCCTCTCACTGCTTATCAATGGACGACTACCTTAAAAACTTTAGAAGGATTCGATATGCACCGAAAAGTGTATCGAGGCAATATTAAACAGGAAAATGTAGTATCCTTTTTATTGACTCACCCCGCGTTTCCTCGCTCCGTGGCATTCACGCTTGGTAAAGTTAATTTCATTTTGTCGCGCCTTACTTTTGCGCTTAACCCCAACTCTCAATTAAATTTTCAATCAGAAAAATTAGAGACTAGCTTTAAATTCCTTGAATACAAAGAAGTGGAAGATGACTTACAAGCGTTTTTGGGAGCTTCGCTAGAAAAAATTTATAACTTGAATGATTTAATTGAACAGGAATATTTTGAATAGCCTATATTCGTACTCTAATTGTAGTTTTTATTGAAATTTGAATTAAAATCATGACTTACTGTTTGGGAATTAAGATAAGAGAAGGGCTTGTAGCACTAGCTGATACCCGTATAACATCTGGAAATGAAACCACCGTTGCAAAGAAAATATCCTGTCATACAGAAGGCAATAATAATATTTTTATTATGACTTCTGGACTGCGTTCCATTAGAGATAAGGCAGTTACTTACTTCGAAGAACTGCTGGAAGAACAAGGGTTGCATTTCGATAAAATGTATAAAGCAGTCAACGGTTTTGGAGAGCAGTTGAGAAGAGTGGCACGAGAAGATAAATCATCATTAGCCGAATCAGGACTGATATTCAACTTATTTTCTATCGTCGGAGGACGACTGCAAAATGATAAAGAACACAAACTCTATTTGCTTTATCCAGAAGGTAACTGGATTGAAATTGGTAGTGCGTCACCCTTCACGATAATTGGTAATTCTGGTTATGGAAAGCCTATTCTCAACCGCGCTTTGACTTACGAATCAAGTCTTCGATTTGCATTAAAAACTGGATTTTTATCTTTTGATTCTACTCGCGTTAGTGCCAATGACGTGGGCTACCCAATTGATGTTGTCATTTTGAAAGCGGGCTCTAATGAAATCATCCAGAAACGATTCAACGAAGAAGACACTGGAAAGATTGGAGAAATATGGGGACAACGCCTCAAAGATATGATTGTCACTGAAATTCCAGACGACTGGATGGGAATTATATAAACAACTCATGCCACGCAATTCGCTATTTGCATTTGGTCAAACGGCTAATCGCAAAAAGCGAGTTGCGTAACGAAATCACCAAGTCATTCCTAAACCCATCATCAAACCTAAAGAAGTACTATTTGAAATAGCTTGGTTTGGATAAGTGGGGCGCAGTTCTTGTTTCAAAGCAGGTTCTGCAAAAAGATAATATTGGTCTTGGTTAAATAGTATTTCAATCCTAATGCCAAAAGACCATCCAGCGCAATTCGACGTGGCGTAATGGTTTGTTCGTTATCCTCATTCATCACGCTAGAACTGTGATGCGTAACCTGTTCGTGGTGACTAACCGTAGAAGTATGTACGGTTTCGAGTGTACCCACCAGCAAGTGAGACCACAGTCCAGTTTTTAAATAAGGTTTCCAGCGCGTAGGGGTGTTAAATTCATACGCTAAGTAAGTAGGAATGCTTACGTATGTTAAACTGTGACTTAAATTCATTTCAATAGGAATATCACTACCTTCCTGAATGTTTTGTTGTGCGTCTCTAACCAGCAATACCCTTGTGTCTAGCGTACTAGCCAAAGATGGGAGTTTGTAGGCATATTCATTCACTAGCCCAAGTGCGGTTTGTTGTTCTCCACTCTTAGAATACTCAAAATTGAAATGATAATTCGCATCAAAACGTACAGACGCATAGTAAAGTCCCACACCCAAATTCCAGTTTTCCTTCCAATTGCGCGCTATCTGAACACCAGCAAAAAAAGTATGATTATTAATCAGTTTTAAATCCGATGGACCTGGCAAGTGCGGTGGATTCAACCTGAGAAAATCGCCACCACTTACCTCTACCATCCAACGTGAAGGATTTTCTTGAGTCGCTACCTGTTCAAGCGATGATGTTGATACCTCCGCATGAGGTAGCTTATTTTCTAAGAAAGGAATATTAGTATGTTGAATCAATAATGTTTGTAATCTAGGCGATTCCATCCGAACTAGAGAAGTATCTTTTGTGTTTGCGGATATCGCTGACAAAAGATAAGAAGTGTCCTGAGAAGGATTTAGCAGAATTTCCGAAACCGAAAGTGCGTCCTTTGCCACTATGGTTTCAAGAGTATTTTCCCTAACCGATTGTCTGGAAACTATGGTCGAAGCATCATTTGAATTTGGCTTAGCAACCACATGTTCCTGCTGCTCCGATAATAAATTTTTTAGCGTAAAACCCAGCTCAGCACTATTTTTAGGCTGTAAAGATGAATTGTTTGAAGGAAACTCAAAAAAACCTTGAAGAGCATCAGTGGTAGTATCTTTCATCAATACCATCTGCTGTTTATCAGAGTTTGCTTGATTATTCGCTTGTTGCAGATTACCCCAGACATGTCTTCCAGAAAGTACCCACCAAAAGCCAAGTAGCAAAAATGTGCCACTGAAAAACCACCAGAACAATACTTTTCGTTTCTTTTGTTGAGGTAAATACGGCTCAATAGCAGTCCATACTTCTGGACTTGGCAAGTTCCAAAAATCATCAGCAATGCCATCATTGTTGAGCTTTTGAGCAAATATTTCTTCCAATCTATCGTTGTAATTCCGTGTTTTCATACTCTGCGTCTGCTGTGGCAAAGATTTGCTTAACTTGTTTTCTTAACATTGCTTTCGCCTTAAAAAGTTGCGATTTAGAAGTATTAATGCTAATTTCCAACTCTCCGGCAATTTCTTGATGACTGTATCCCTCAACAACGTACATATTGAATACCACACGATAACCTGTCGGCAGTTGCTGAATTAACGCAGTTAACTCTTTAGCTGTCATGTCGCTAAACACATCATCATTTACAGGATGTAAGTCAGCAAAGTTTTCGATTTCTAAAGGTGAAATCAAATGCTTTTTTGCTCTCAAATGCTGTAAAGCAGTGTTGAGCATCACTCGCCGCATCCACGCATGAAGCGTACCCCTTTCGGGATTGTATTGATGTAAATCCCTGTAAATCTTTATGAATCCTTCTTGAAGTACATCTTCGGCATCCTCCCTAGTAGGCATGTAACGTATACACAGCATGAACATACTTACCCTATGCAAGTCGTACAATGCGCGTTGGCAATCATATTTACCCTTTAGACAGCCTCGAATGATTTGATCCTCTCGCAAGACAGTTCACGATTTATGGTTAGGTATGTGCATATACAACTCATAAAGTTGCCTAAATACATAACTTTTTTTTTGGAGATTGGTTCATGGAAAATAGAACTAACCCTTGCGAAGGTTAAGTTGTGATGCTCAAATCTTTGTATTCATTAGCTTTGCGCTAGGTTTGGGATTGGTGTTAAAATCTGTGCTTTTAGTTTAAAAACAAAATGCTCAACGTGTGCCTGCTGAATGTTCAATGGTGGTAATAGCCTGATTACGTTAGGGTCAGAAGAAGAACCAGTGAAGATATGATCGTCAAAAAGCAGTCTTTGACGCAGTTGATTGATTGGTTCGTGCATTTCTACACCCAACATCAAACCACTGCCACGCACTTGCTTGACGAGGGGTAAGTCCATCAGTTTTGCCATCCAATGACAGCCAAGATGCCCAGCGTGCGTGATTAAGTTTTCTGATGCGATAACTTCTAGCACGGCAATACCTGCGGCACAGGCGAGGTGGCTACCGCCAAAAGTAGTACCAAGCAGACCGTAACTGGCTTTAAATTTAGGGTGTATTAGCACCCCGCCAATCGGAAAACCATTGCCCATCCCTTTCGCCATCGTAATAAAGTCTGGCTCGATGTTAGCGTACTGAAAAGCAAAAAATTTACCACTTCTGCCATATCCAGATTGTACCTCATCGAGAACAAGCAAGGTATTGTGTTGGCGACAAAGACGTTCTACTTCTGCTAAAAAAACTGGATGAGGTACGTGAATGCCTCCAACCCCTTGAATACCCTCCACAATAACTGCACAAACGTCACCTTTGGCTAAACTTCGAGCAATACTTTCTAAGTTGTCGAAAGTATGAAACTCTACATCGTAAGTGGTGTTGATAGGTGCTTTTATTTTATGATTATCAGTAACATTGACTGCTGCCGAGGTTCGTCCGTGAAATGCTTTTTGAAACGCAATAATTTTGGAGCGACCATTTTGAAAAGATGCCATTTTTAGCGCATTTTCATTTGCTTCTGCACCTGAATTACACAAAAATAGCTCGTACTCGTCGCAGCCTGATAGTTTGCCTAACAAATCTGCAAGTTTTTGCTGTAATGGATTTTGGATAGAGTTAGAGTAAAAAGCTAGTTTATGTAGTTGATTTTCAATACTCTCTACAAAATGAGGATGACTATGACCAATAGAAATTACAGCATGACCACCATACAAATCTAAATAGCGCGTACCAGTTGGTCATAGACATAAACACCTTCGCCGCGTACAGGCTCTACATTGTAAAGTGGATAAACATTAAATAAATTCATTTTAATAGTGTTGTTGAATTTGGCTAACTTTATTGTGTTGATATTTTTTTGGATGTTATCTGGCAATCGCTAAAAAGCAACTGCTTTCAACTTCAAACCAAGTGTCTCATCAAGACCAAACATTAGATTCATATTCTGTACCGCCTGTCCTGAAGCTCCCTTTAATAAATTGTCAATTAAACTGGTAATCAATACTTTATCATTAATTTTTTCTACATACAACACACACTTATTAGTGTTTATTACTTGTTTTAAGTCTGGATGAGACGAAGTAACCACTACAAAAGGGGCGTGTTGGTAAAAAGATTCATAACAATTTTTAAAGTAACCCCGTCCTTATCGGTGTTCATATAAACACTAACCAAAATACCTCTGGAGAAATTTCCGCGCAGAGGTAAAAAATTAATATTTTTTTTGGATGTTGGGTTGCAACTGCATGACACTTTGGCTTACTTCCTCCAAATGCTGATGAGTGAAGGCTTTGTAAATCGAAAGGTTGTTATTCCTCCAACTGAAATGAGTCGTGGGTTCCGGGCTTTGTCCTCCACCTGTTGACCCTGTAATGCCATGTATATGCAACTCGTCTGTAATCCATTTTTGATTG
>JAAUTG010000021.1 GCA_012031785.1 Saprospiraceae bacterium
CTAAAAAGGCTTATTCAAAATCTTCGCAGTTTTCAGTAAAATATACACCGCCAGCCTATGAAAAAAGCGGAAAACAAATAGCAAACTACACAACACCAATTTCTTAAAACTCCTCCGCCACGTATCCACACTTCAACATCACATTGCCAAAGTACGGATTGCGGATGTCGCTGCGGTCGGATAGCCAAGACGCGCCTTTATCGTTAAAAGCCATTGGGCAGTATTGTTTGTAAATTACGCCCTTGTTGGCAGCAAACGTTTTCATCACCGTCCACATGCCATCTGATAGTGTCTCAAAGTGTTGACGTTGCACCTCTACGTCGCTACTTTGCTGGATTTGAGTAGCAACTTTTAATAGATTCGCTTTCTGTTCCTTCCAAAATGTATGCTGAATCGCTGTCAATTTACTTTGTTCTACTTTTTCCAAGCTCGCCAAATAATTAGTCGCTTTCGTTTGAGTTGCTTTGGCATCGGTCAACACTAAAGCATCTTTTATTTCGTAATAAGCAATTAAGACGGAATTAAGCTGCGTTTTTACATTTTTTTCCACCTTGCCTAGCGCAACATCTTGAGCAAACGTGTTTGTTGTAGAAAAGAAACACAAAACAATTATGCCAAAAAATATAGATTTCATACAGATAGATTAAATGATTGATAAAATAAAAAGTGTATTCCTTCTAGTTCTCTTCTTTTGGAGTATCTATTTGATAGCGAAAACCTAGATAAAACATACGTCCCATCACAGGTCCCCAGACCATCGAAGCGTCAAAATGATGGTTAAATGGGTCATGTGGATGCACAATTAATGGGTCTTGTACCATGTCTAGTGCATTTTCAACACCCACGTAGGCATCAAAACGTTTGCTAAACGTTTTCGTAATCTGGGCGTGCATTAAGAAATAATCAGGTGAAAATTCAGGCAATTGATAAGCTGCATCGCTAGTGCTAGTGTCGGGCAAGCGTTTTTTACTAAACCAAGAAGTTGTCCAATCGAAAGCCCAATTATCTTTGGTTTTATAAGCAATATTAACAAAAGCACGATGCTCGGATAACAAAGGACGCTGCAAAAGTTCACCACCATAGTTGGTTTTTACGTCAAACCAGCGATAAGCCAACCGAGTTTCCACTCTTTTGATAGGTTCAAAATTAAGTTGCGCTTGAAAGCTATTGGAGTACGACTTTCCTACCAAGTCATAAAATTGGACTTGACGATGGTCGCGGTACAGGTCTGTCACTACTTGGCTTTGAAAATCAGTACGGTATAAATCCACTTCCAATGTAGCGCGTTTACCCAGCAAGTAAAAGTCGTGCGTTAGGTTAATCCCCAAGTTCCAAGCCACTTCTGGAGAAAGTCCATAGGCGTTGCTGTTGTCGCCGCCATTGAGTACAAAAACACTGCGAGCGCTCACGAAGACGGGGCTATTTTCTGCAAAATATTGGCAGTGCGCTGTCCACGACCAGCCGCCAAACGCAAGATGGTATTGGCGGAAACATTATATTTGACATGAAGGCGAGGTGTAGTAAAGAACCCAAACAGGTTGTGGTAATCACCGCGTAAGCCAGCTACCAAACTTAATTTTTCGGAAGCTACCCAAGTATATTCAAAAAATGCACCTGGCACTATCTCTCGACGCTGATAATTGATACTATCAAATAGTTCATCGTACTGGTCATTGATAAAGCTAAGTCCCGCACGGTATTTATGGTTGGTGTCTTTAAAAATGGATTGCCAAATTAAATTGGCATACACAGTTTGTTGTGCCGCATCATAAGTTGTTAACCCAAAATAAGACGCTTGTTGATAATCCACAGCAGAGACTATCAGCCCAATACTTTGGGTAAGGTGCAGATGGGAATACGTAGCCTACCTTTCCCCAAACCTCTTTTCTGTCCGTGTTGATTTCTAAGCCATAAGAATTAGTAGTTAAACGGTCGCTTTCAGGAGAAAAATCCATTTCACCGCCCAGGCGGTTATCATCTAAATACTTTACACCAAATTGGGCTTCCAAACCCTTGCCACTGTTGTATTTCCAGCGATTAATCAAGTTGATTTGCTCCCCAACAGGCACATCGAGAAAATGGTCGTGGTTATGGTCTAGCTTTCTAGCCCAAGTGCTGCCGTGCAACAATAAACCAGTTGCCCATTTTTTGGACAGGACGTGATTGAGGCTTAGATTGGCTTCATAACGGCCATTGTTGTTGGCGTAAGCATTAAAAAGTAAAGCTTCTTCAGCTTCTGGGTTACGCAACTCTACATTAATCTGCCCAGCTAAACTCTCAAATCCATTAATCACGGAACCTACACCTTTGGTTACTTGAATGCTCTCAATCCAAGTGCCAGGTATGAAGGACATTCCATAATTAGCAGCTAATCCGCGCACACTGGGTAGATTTTCAGTCATAATTTGTGTGTAAGTACCAGCTAATCCAAGCATCTGGATTTGCTTTGCCCCTGTCACTGCATCTGTATAATTGACATCAACAGAAGGATTGGTTTCAAAACTTTCAGAGAGGTTGCAGCAGGCAGCTTTGAATAGTTCGCGTTCCGACATGACGTTAGTTTTGATGGTATTCAAACGGTCAATGCTGGTAGCTTTGCGTTCTTCGGTCACTACAATAGCATCCAAAGTATTGTCACTTTGCAAAAGATAGCCAAATTGGAGACATTGCCACTTTGTGTTAGTACCAAAGTATCTGTCTTCATGCCGATGTAGCTAATTATCAAAGTATTATTTTCAACTACACGCGCAATTTCAAAGTTGCCATTTTCATCGGTAGTTGTTCCTGTGCTAGTATTCATCCAATATACACTGGCTCCAATCACAGGAATGTTGGTCGTGAGTGATGATTCACTTAATATTGTACCCTTCACGATAGACTGTGCAAAGATGGGGACAGCAAGAAAATATAATAAAAATAATAATCCGAATTTCATTGTTAGTGTGTTTGGTTGGTCAGAAAAGAGCCAATAAAAGTGCTTGTCTTGCACCATAACAGGCTTTTTAGAACCAACGTGAAATAAAGCAATTAACACTACTGGACTTGGATAGCATACAACTATCTAAGCATCAACATATAATTAATGCTCGGCTAACAACGAAAACATTGAATCAACTTAAAAATAGTTCGGTTAATGGATGGCGGGCGATAGTGGAAATGAGTAGCAACGGTTTTACGCCATACTTGAATTTGCCAAATTGATTTTACTGGTACTATCCAGTCAAACATAGGAAGCAGAAGTTCTACTTCAGCCTCTACATCAGGGCTACTTAAAACATCAAGTTTGTGGAAACTACTCTTGTCGTTGCAGCAATCTTTTTCGTGTTTTTCACTTTTCTGCTCCGCAGAAGAACAATGAAAAGGACAATCCACAGGCATTTCCTGATGGCAAGAAGCAGGCTGTATAAATAAAGTCACATCCTTTAACTCCGCTCGACAGAAATGCCGATTGACAGTGATGCCACTCGTACTTAAAAGTATGAGCAGCGAAAGGAAGTAACTTATGAGCCTGGTATAGATCAAATCCTGTATTTTTAGTCTTGTAACGCTTTGAACGATGAAAAGTTATTTTAAATGTAATCTTTTTTATCACTTGGTTTGGGATTAACTACCAAATTAAAATTCGATAATAAATGAGTGGTACAAAATTGATATTTTACTTATCACTAACTCAATCAATAAAGTAAACTCGAAGATTCAGGGTAACAATTTTTCTTTTTTCAGCACAAATAATTAGATTTTAACCTGCTATTCCGAAAAAATGACTAGATATTTTAAAAACTGTTACTGCTCGTATTTCCCAATTTTAAGACGCAGGCAATTATAGTTTTTGTTTGTAAATTCCCTTCAACGCATTAACTTTGCCCGATGAAAGCATTGAAACATACGCCTTACGTATTGTATGCAGATGAAGCCGGGAATGTGTTTGAGGATACTTCGCTTTACGCAGTTGGAAGAAGTGGATTTTATGCCAACCCTACCGAGTTAGAGGATTGGATTTTATTGCCAGAGGGAGGCAGTTTGTATCAGTTGCCGCATCGTCGAGCGGTTGGGATAGATGCAATGTCTGGAGCAATACGCCTTTGTGACAAAGGTTGGGCAGTGGCTGCATTTGTACCACCTGCCCACACTACGCTGTACTTGGCATCTTTTATGAACACGCCCGACGCGCCTACGCTACCTCTGTTTTGCTACACTGCGGTGGGTTGGTACGAAGGTGAATTTTATGTGACCGCTGTGCGGGTAGAACAAGATATTCGCCAAGAATGCAGTGGTTTTGACCATAACAAAGTAGAATTAGGGGTTTTAGATTTGCGAAACCGCTTTCCGAAAAATAGAATTGTGGAACACTTAGCAGAAAACTGCGCATTGACTTACCATTGCCCGGCTGCCCGAAATTATTTTATTGGGCGTTGGGAGTGTCCCATTCCAACTTCGCCAGCTTGCAACTCCAATTGCCTTGGCTGCATTTCGTTTCAGCCAGAATACGAAAGCATCGAAGCCAGCCAAGACCGTTTAAACTTTAAACCCACAGTGGGTGAAATTGTGGAATACACTGTGGCGCATTTGGAAAGTGCGCCTTTCCCGATTGTTAGTTTTGGACAAGGTTGTGAAGGTGAACCCTTGCTGATGTGGGAAACCTTACAAGAAGCGATTTTTCAAATTCGTCAATTCACCTCAAAAGGGAGTATTAACATCAATACGAATGGCAGCAAACCCGATGCGGTGGAAGCACTTTGCAAAGCGGGTTTAAACAGCATTCGGGTCAGCACTAATTCCGTGCAAGATTGGCTTTATAACGCCTATTATTTGCCGAACAATTATGACTTTTCTGCATTGGCAGAGAGTGTGCGCATCGTAAACAAATACGGAGGTTGGACGAGCATCAATTATTTCGTATTCCCTGGCATGACAGATAGTGAGGACGAGTACGAAGCCTTACGTAAGTTTATCCATGAAACAGGCTTAAAAATGATTCAATGGCGAAATTTCAATATAGACCCTGATTGGTATTTAGAGCGCGTGGGTGTAACGGAAACGCCCGAATCTATGGGAATTAAGAACTTGATGGAAGCCCTGAAAGAGGAATTTCCACACCTTAAATACGGATATTACAATCCGCCAATAGAGCGAATACTCGGTAACTTTGAGCTAGATTTTGCGCATTAAAATGATTGATGTAATGCAGCTACTTATTGGTTGATCAGGTTATTTGATAGATATATTCTAACGAATAACCAACTACATAAGGTAAGTAAACTGATTGACTAATAAGCGATTACGCGCTGAATTACAATCCTTGAAAATCAATCTAATGTACCCCAAAGACCAATCACCAACTAATCTAACTAATATGAAGAACCATATTGTAACATTGCTATTTTTTCTTTTGACATATTGCCTAATTACCTGTACGCCAGTGCCTAAAGCAGCAAACATGATGGAAACTGCACTAGTTACCGCTTTCCCAGATTGGTCAAAAAACGCCAATATCTATGAGGTCAATATTCGCCAGTACACGCCAGAAGGCACTATCAAAGCCTTCCATGAACAGCATCTTCAGCGTTTGAAGACTATGGGAGTGGACATCCTTTGGTTAATGCCCATTTTCCCTATTAGCGAAACCAAGCGCAAAGGTAATTTAGGTAGCTACTATGCTGTTTCTAGCTTTAGAAGGATTAATCCTGAATTTGGAACTATGGCGGATGTGGACGCGCTTATTCAAAAAGCACACGAATTAGGAATGAAAATAATTTTAGATTGGGTTCCTAACCATACAGGTTGGAACCATGAATGGATTACTGCGCATCCAGATTACTACACTCATAAAAACGGTCAAATCACAGACCCTTTGAATCCCAAAACAGGTGAGTCAGAAGGATGGACGGATGTAGCAGATTTGAACTACGACAATCCTGCCATGCGCGAAGCCATGATAGCAGACTTGTTGTACTGGGTGAAAGAAAAAAAAGTAGATGGCTTTAGAATGGATATCGCTTACGGAGTGCCACTTGATTTTTGGCAACAGTGTATTCCTGCACTGCGCAAGGCAAATCCTGAACTTTTCTTATTGGCGGAGGCAGAACTTCCTGAACACCAGCAGTCTGATAGTTTGTTTACAATGAATTATGCCTGGACGCTGCATCATAGATTGAACGCAATTGCTCAAGGTAAAGATAGTCTGGAAGCACTAGATCGTTGGTATGCAGAAGAAAAACCAAAATTTCCGAAAGGTTATTTAATGCACTTCATTACCAACCACGATGAAAATTCATGGGCAGGTACGGAACAAGAACGCATGAAGGATGCGGTGGACGCTATGGCTGTTTTGGCATTCACTTTTGATGGAATGCCATTAATATACAGTGGGCAGGAAGAACCATTGACAAAGCGGTTACAATTTTTTGAAAAAGACCTTATTGAGTGGAAAACATACAGCAAGCAGGATTTTTACGCCAAATTATTAGCGTTAAAGCATCGTAATCAAGCACTTTGGAATGGCGAAAAAGGCGGAAAAATAACTCGCGTGGTTACTAACAACAATAAAAACATTTATGCCTACTACCGCGAACAAACTGGAGATCGTGTTTTGGTGATACTCAACTTGAGTAATGAGGCACAAACAGCCATCTTGCAAGCCAGCCAATGTGAAGGTACTTACAATAATCTCTTTTTGGGCAACTCAATGACTGTAACAAATGGGCAAACCATTCATCTAAAGGCTTGGGACTATTTAGTGCTAGAGTTACAGAAGTAGTGCTTGTTGGTGGAGTGCATGCTTTAGTTCATCTACAAAAATCATCTTCATCCCCAAGTTCCAATTTTGCACCCGCTAATTCGTTGTAAGCGTGTTGGTCATTCTGTTGTTTTGCAATCAGCATACCATCCTTATAGCATTTAAAAGCAGCCTGAAACTGTTCCAAACGCGACAATAATTTCCCAAGTGATAATACGCCCCTACATAATTCGGATCAACAGCTACCAAATCTTGATAGCGTTGTAGTGCCTGCTCCAATTCGCCAATTCCTTCGTACTCCTTCGCCAATGCGAAAAGTAAAAAAGAATCGTTTGGCATTTCCTTCTGCATCGCTAAAAGCTGCGTCAATCTTGGTGATTCCATATTATTTTAGATATTTTACAAATGGATTAGCGAAATTTCGCTAAAAAAATTTAATATTAACTACTTTTTAATTAACTTTACCTTGTATTTAGGAGTTAATAACTGGTAGTACACAGTTAGTTGTTTATTGTTTTGGTCATTTGGTTATTTGGTAGGATGCAAAAGATTCGTTTTAATGTGTGATGTCAAACCGTTTATCTCAAGAATGATTTGGTGAAAGCATTCAATTGATTTATGCCGTAATCACTCAAAGCCATTCTTGTCAAAAATATCCTACAACCAAACAAGCAGTTACATAACAGCGATTAACAAAATACTGTTGTTTGTGAAAGACGATAAGTAGTCTGATACATACAATCAACCACAGAATTAAAATACAAAGTTTAGAAAATTAATTGAAATATGAAGTTATTAGTTTGTTTGAGTAAAGTACCAGACACGACCACAAAAATAACATTTGCGGAAGAAGGGAAACGCTTTGATGAGAATGGAGTGACATTCATTTTAAATCCCTACGATGAATGGTATGCCTTAGTTAGGGCTTTGGAATTAAAAGAAGCTCATGGTGGTACCGTCACCGTTATACATGTCGGACCGAGTGCGAATGACGCAGTAATTCGTAAGGGATTAGCTATTGGTGCCGATGATGCGGTAAGGATTGACGCTACCCAAAGCAGCTCTTTATTTATTGCCAAGCAAATATCGGCTTTTGTAGAAGCTGAAAAAGGATACGATATTATCTTTACGGGTAAGGAAACTATCAATTACAACCGTTCAGAGGTAGGCGCAATGATTGCAGAATACTTAGATCAGCCCTTCATTTCTTTTGCTAATCACCTGGAAATAAACGGAAGTACAGCTACCCTAGACCGTGAAATTGACGGTGGAACGGAAGTAGTGGAAGTAGAAACGCCATTTGTGGTAAGTGCAGCAAAAGGAATGGCAGAACAGCGTATCCCAAACATGAAGGGAATTATGATGGCAAATAAAAAGCCAATTAAAGTAGTACCGCCAGTGCCATTTGATGAAATAGCAGTGCCTGTATTTTATGAATTACCACCAGCAAAAAGCGGTGTGAAACTAATTGATGCAGACAATATAGAAGAACTAGTTCGCTTACTTCATGAAGAAGCTAAAGTGATTTAATTATTGGCTTTAGAAGTAGTGAAACTCAACGCAGAAAAGTGTCGAGCCATTCGCATGGTAAATTATCAATTTTGAAACCACCACTTTAACAAAATAATAAAAATATATGGTACTCTTATTTGCGGAAGTGCAACAAGGCAACTTTAAAAAAACAACCTTAGAAGCAGCTACTTATGCTGCTAAAACTGCTGAATTACTTGGAGTAGCATCCGTAGCTATCGTGCTGGGAGAAGCCGAAAACGCTGCTGAATTAGGGCTTTATGGTATTCAAAAAGTTTATCAAGTACGACATGACCACCTGAAAAATTTTGATAATCAGGTAGGCGCAATCGTATTATCCGCAGCAGCTCACCAATTGGAGGCATCTGTAATTGTGCTTTCCCACACCAGCAACGGTAAAGCCTTGGCAGGCAGACTGGCAGCGCGCTGGAATGCCGCATCCATATCTGGTGCCACTGGATTACCTACCTTGAAAGACGGTGTGCTACACGTCAGAAAAGGCATGTTCTCTGGTAAAGCCATTGCAGAATACGCTCTAAAAAGTGAACATAAAGTAATTACGGTTATGGGAAATGCCCTCCAACCCCTTCAACACGGAGCCCTAGCAAGCGTGGAAACCTTGTCATTGGAAGTACCTAGTCCGAAAATTAAAATCAAAGAAGTGAAGCGTGTGGAGGGGATTGTACCGCTACCAGAAGCTGAACTCGTAGTATCTGCTGGGCGAGGATTAAAAGGTCCAGAAAACTGGGGCATCGTGGAAGAACTTGCCAGTGCATTAGGTGCTACTACAGCTTGTTCCAGACCCGTAGCAGACTCACATTGGCGACCGCATCATGAGCATGTTGGACAAACAGGCGTAGCAATTCGTCCCAATCTTTACATTGCTATCGGTATTTCTGGAGCTATTCAGCACCTTGCTGGAGTGAATAACAGCAAAACCATTGTCGTCATTAATAAGGATGCTGATGCTCCTTTCTTCAAGGCTGCCGATTATGGTATTGTTGGCGATTTGTTTGAAATAGTTCCTAAGTTTACAGCAGCCGTGAAAAAGTTGAAAGCGTGATAAATTGAGGAATTACAAGCTAGAGTAGCCAGTGTTGTATAATTTCAGTATTCCCTAATGCCCTTTCTGGGGAAGACAATAGGTTACAATGAGTAAATGGAATAATTAAACTTCGGAGAAATTCAATATTTGTAAAATGTTAATTTTTGTTATCATATCTACAAAGGTTACACTTCTCCGAAGTGTTTTACAGAATGGGATGTAATGGTGCAATATCTACAAATGTGCAACTTCTCCGAAGTTGTTTTTTATCAAAAGTATAACCATAAAGATTAAAAATACTTTTACTAGAACAAATCGCTAGTAGTAAAAAGTAAATTGCGTAATAGTAGTTATAACCAATTTTTTATAATTTGCACCCTATATCAAAGCATACAAACATGAAAGCATCTATGGTTTTAAGACAGCAAAACCCTACCGAAACAAGGGCTTGGAAAGCCTTGACTACACATTACGAATACATGAAAAACGTCCATATCCGCGACCTTTTTGCAGATGATGCCAACCGTTTTTCTACGTTTACATTGCAATTTGAAGACATTTTAGTAGATTTTTCTAAAAATCGAATTACTGAAACGACTTTACAATTACTCTTGGAATTGGCTTCGGAAATGGACTTAAAGCCAGCTATTGAACAAATGTTTGAAGGTGCGAAAATTAACCACACCGAAGATCGTGCCGTACTCCATATTGCCTTGAGAAATCGCTCCAACACTAATATTTCCGTAGATGGCGAAAATATTATGCCCGAAGTAAACGCAGTATTGGCACAAATGGAAAGCTTTTCTAAGCGCGTTCTCACAGGGGTTTGGACAGGTTATACAGGCAAAAAGATTACGGATATTGTCAACATTGGTATTGGTGGATCTGACCTTGGTCCAGTGATGGTGACAGAAGCGCTCAAACCTTACTGGCAGGAAGGTATGACACCTCATTTTGTCTCTAATGTGGATGGTACACATATTGCAGAAACCTTGAAAAAACTGAACCCTGAAACCACACTCTTTATGGTGGCTTCCAAAAACTTTCACCACCCAAGAAACTATGACCAATGCGCATACTGCTCGCCATTGGTTTTTAGCAAGCGCAGTTGATAATGAGCATGTTGCAAAGCATTTTGTTGCGCTCTCTACCAACATCGAAGGTGCAAAAACCTTCGGAATTGCAGAAGAAAATATATTTGGCTTTTGGGACTGGGTGGGTGGTCGCTATTCTCTGACCTCGGCTATTGGTCTTCCCATTTCAGCTACTATTGGTTTTGAACATTTTGTGGAACTTTTGGAGGGCTTTCATGCGATGGATCAGCACTTTAGAAATACTCCTTTCGATAAAAATATTCCTGTAATCCTCGCCTTGATTGGTGTTTGGTATAATAACTTTTTTGGTGCAGAAACCGAAGCTATTTTGCCTTATGACCAGTATATGCACCGTTTTGCAGCTTACTTTCAACAAGGTAATATGGAAAGTAACGGTAAATATATAGACAGAAACGGTAACCCTGTGACTTACCAAACTGGACCCGTAGTTTGGGGAGAGCCAGGCACTAATGGACAACATGCCTTTTACCAATTGATTCATCAAGGTACAAAACTTATTCCTTGCGACTTCATCGCGCCTGCTATCAGTCACAATCCGATTGGCGACCACCACGATAAATTACTTTCTAACTTTTTTGCGCAAACGGAAGCCTTGATGACAGGAAAAACAGAGGCAGAAGTGTTGGCAGAGTTGAAAGGAAAATCAGAGGAAGATATCGAGCGCGTAAAAGCATACAAAGTATTGAGGGCAATCGTCCAACTAACTCCATTTTGGTAAAAAAACTGACACCTCGTGTATTAGGTAGTTTAATCGCTTTGTATGAGCATAAAATTTTTACACAAGGAATTTTATGGAATATTTTTAGTTTCGACCAATGGGGGTAGAACTCGGCAAGCAACTTGCGAGCAAAATATTGCCCGAGCTTAAAGGTGATGAACTGGTGCATTCGCATGATGGCTCCACAAATGGACTAATTAATGCTTATAAAGCTATGCGAAAATAAATCCACCTAGAGTTGGTAGGCACATGAGGTGCCTGCCAATTTTAACTATATTTAGGGTTTATCCTGAAAGTTTGAGAACCTATTCTTGAACTTTTAAGGTAAACCCTAACATGGATGAGTATGAGGCGTTGTAAGTCTCATAAACTTTATGAATCAACCGTTACACAGGAGGAGCGTAGGCAACTACCAGAGCCGTCGAGTTTGTTGGCTTCGCATCTTTGTCACACTTTCCAATAGATAATATGGTTACAGTACGGTATCAAAAGTTATATGATTATAAGACTAGGATGTTTGGTCTCTAATGATTAACCTTTACTGACTAGGTATGTCACTTTCTAGCCATTACACTTTATTAGTCTCTAGCCTAGTAATACTTTTGCAAGTACAATTAGTTGGCAACCACAGTTCCGATAGATGCACCAGCTACGATTTTCTTCAAATTGCCAGCCTTGTTAATATCAAAAACGATGATGGGCATATTGTTTTCTCTACACAATGCGAAAGCAGTCATATCCATCACTTTGAGGTCTTTTTCCATCACTTCTTTAAAAGTAATTTGGTCAAACTTCACTGCGGATACGTCTTTTTTAGGGTCGGCAGTATATACGCCGTCCACTTGAGTACCTTTAAGAAGTACCTCAGCATTAATTTCGTTTGCTCTCAAAGCAGCTGCAGAGTCTGTGGTAAAGTAAGGGCTACCTGTACCTGCACCAAAATGACCACTCTACCTTTTTCCAAGTGGCGAGCCACCCTTCTTCTAATGTAGGGTTCCGCAATTTCGCGTATTTCGATAGCCGTAGAAAGCCGAGTTGGAACCCCTATCTTTTCTAAAGCACTTTGCAATGCCATACTATTAATCACAGTTGCCATCATACCCATATAATCTCCTTGTACGCGATCAATATCCATCGCTGCTGATTGGAGACCTCTAAAAATGTTACCTCCTCCTATCACAATAGCGATTTCTACGCCTAAGTCAGTAACGGATTTTACTTCGTCCGCGTAGTAGCGCAACATTCTACAGAAATACCAAATTCTTGTTCACCCATGAGTGCTTCCCCACTGAGTTTCAACAAGATACGCTTGTACTTTAATTGCATTGAAAAGGGTTTTATCAAATTTATAATTTGTTGAAGTTACGCCTACTTTAGTTTTCTAAGGAGTGCTGGATTGTTAAAGGTTGGAACAAGGCAAAAAAAGGGAATCAAAATTTTGATTCCCTTTTCTATTAACCCAATTCTACGTGTTTGAACGCGGTGGCGGTCAAATCCTTATCCACAGATTTGAGATAATCTTTGACTGTCATTTTGCTGTCTTTTACATACTGTTGGTGCAACAACGTGCTATCTTGGAAAAATTTATTCAATTTACCTTTTGCGATTTTTTCTAGCATGGCTTCTGGCTTGCCTTCTTGACGAGCTTGTTCCATACCGATAGCAATTTCGCGGTCAATAATGGTTTGATCCACTCCGTTTTCATCCAAAGCTACTGGACGCATTGCAGCTACTTGCATCGCTACGTCTCTTCCTGCATTGTAAGCTTCTTCACCGTCCGCATTTAAACCGACTAACACCGCAGCACGATTACCCATGTGGATGTAAGGAGATACTTGCGTAGCTTCCAAAAATTCGTAAGAAGTAATTTCAAGTTTTTCACCAATTACTCCTACCTGCTCTGCAATTTTTTCGCCCACTGTGATGCCTTCAAAGTGAAGCGTCAACAATTCTTCTATGTTTGCTGGGAAACTGTCCAAAGCTAAGGCTGCAAATTCTTCGGCTAATTTTACAAATGACTCGTTCTTAGCAACGAAATCGGTTTCACAGCTTAGACGTATAATAACACCTCTCTTGCGATCAGCAGCTACTTTCGCAATTACAACGCCTTCTTTTACTTCTCTATCTGCACGTTTTAGAGAAAGCTTTTGTCCACGCTTACGAAGTAAATCAATCGCTACATCGAAATCGCCTTCTGCTTCTTCTAGTGCTTTTTTACAATCTGTCATACCCCGCCCCTGTCATTTCGCGGAGCTTTTTAACGTCGGAAGCTGAAATAGTAAACATGATATGTGAAGTTTTGATAAATGGCAACAAATATTTGACTTTCACGATGGATTACACCGTTTGTAACGCTTATTTTTCTTTGCTTAATAGCTAGATAGAGCATCAACTTATAAAGCTATTAAGCCTTCGCTACAAAAATCGCACAAAGTTAAACTATTTTGTAGTAATTTTTAGTATTGGTACTGTCCTAGTCTCCTTTTTTATTCTTTAAAATATTTTGCCGCTTGGCAATCAGTTGATTGAAATAGATTTTTTATTAAAAACGACTGATTCCCAAGCAAACAATATTTTTGTTACACTAACTGAAGAATTAGACTGAACTACTAAGCTTCTGCTTGTACTTGGTCTGCTCCTTCGTTTTCGTCTATCTTCGTTTTGCGACGGTCTTCCAAACCTTCTTGAATAGCATGAGTCATATATTTGACTATGATTTCTATGGCTTTAGAAGCATCATCGTTTCCAGGTATTGGATAATCCACCAAGTTAGGGTCTGAATTGGTATCCACGATACCGAAAGTACGCATTCCTAATTTGTGGGCTTCTGCTAATGCAATATGCTCATGGTGGATATCTACGATGAATACTGCCGAAGGAGTACGTGTCAAGTTAGCGACACCTCCTAGCACACTTTCCAACTTAGTACGCTCTCTACTCATCATCAAGCGTTCTTTCTTGGTGATGCTGTCCAGCGTTTCATCCGCCAAAAGTTTATCAATATGGTTTAGTTTTTTCACAGAACGTCGAATGGTTGCGAAGTTGGTCATCATACCACCTAGCCATCGCTCTGTCACGTAAGGCATTCCCACACTTCTTGCCGCCTCTGTCACGATTTCCTTACCTTGTTTCTTAGTAGCTACAAACAAGATTTTACGTCCAGATTTAGCAATTTGACGCATTGCATTCGCTGCACGATCCATGTTCTCTAACGTAGTATTCAGGTCTATAATATGAATACCCTTGCGCTCGGAGAAAATATAAGGGGACATTTTAGGATTCCATTTTCTTTTTAAATGTCCAAAATGTACACCTGCATCCAATAAATTTTTATAGGTAGGTCTTTCCATTAATTTTTTCTTTGATTCACCTAAAAAAGGATAACGCATCCAACCGCCCAACGCAATTTGCACTATGGCTATCCTGAATTTGTAATATTAACGCTTGGAGAACTGGAAGCTCTTTCTTGCTTTTGGTTTACCATATTTCTTGCGTTCTACTACTCTTGAGTCTCTTGTCAAGAATTTCTTGGTTTTCAATGGCTTGCGGAAATCTTCACTCAATTTCACTAAAGCCCTTGAAATACCCATTCGGATAGCTTCGGACTGTCCTTTGAATCCACCACCATCTACGTTGATGTTCAAATCGTAAATTCCGTTTTGAATGTTGACCGTCTCAAAAGGGTCAGTAATGTTCAATTGAACGTGTTTAGGGAAATACTCTCTATAATCTTTACCGTTTATAGTGATTTTTCCTTCGCCCTTCATCAAATAGACTCTAGCAACTGCTGCCTTACGTCTTCCTACTGCATTAATCATTTCCATATCGAAGAAAAATTACTTTGCTTTTTTATTATTAAGCGTGATTAACTCTGGTTTTTGAGCTTCGTGTGGATGCTCTGCGCCGTCGTAGATATGCAATTTTTTAATCATGGCACGCCCCAACTTTGTTTTGGGTAGCATTCTTCTTACCCCAAATTCGACTAGTTTTCTTGGGCTTTTTTTCAGCAACTCGTTAGCTACAATTCTCTTTTGTCCTCCCGGATAGCCAGAAAATGTAATGTATTCTTTTTGCATGATTTTATTGCCTGTAAATCGAAGTTTGGATGCGTTGATGATGATGACATAATCACCACAATCTACGTGAGGAGTATAAAAAGGCTTATGTTTTCCTCTCAAAAAATGGGCTACTTGCGTAAACATACGTCCTGCAATCTCTCCCTCTGCGTCTATGACCAACCATTTTTGGTCAACCGTCTCTTTATTTGCCGAGACTGTTCTGTAACTTAACGTGTCCACCGCCATTTAACTTTCTATTTATGTAGATTTATACCAGCTTTAGAAATTGAACTGTTGCGCTTACTAAACCGTACTTTGTGTAAGCACATTTAAGCCTACTTTGCCTAATTATGCTAAAGCCATTTTTCAAAAGCGAGTGCAAAAGTAGTGCTATTGAATTTAAATTGCAAAGTTTTTTAGATTATTTTTTTTAAAATGATGAACAATAACTGGTTGAAAAACAGTAAAAATTTTGCATTTGTTAGTTTATCAAGGGATTAATGAAATTTAACAACTGATGTTAGGCTGTTGGTTATTTATTGGATTGGTTATTGGGTTAGGGATTGTGTAAAAAAATACTACACTCTTTTGAGCCTTGTTTCAGATTTCTAAGGTATCAAGTAATTCGTCTTTGGTCATTACTTTATTGGGGTATTTTAATTTTTACTTAATCCCTTGTTTCTTAGGGTATAAAAGATTTGTCTTTGGGTATCCCGCCAAACTATTTTAAAAGTTATCTAGTTTTACGGTCTATTCATAGCATCATCTTTTGCAATTTGTATCTGTTAAATATATAACGCTATCGAATAAATAACCTTACAAACAAGTAAGTAAATAACCAATTAGGTAACATGAGTTAATAACAACTAAAAGCCTTCTGCGCACTAAGGCACAGAAGGCTGCTATCATTGAATCCTATTGAATTGATTAGTTGTTTTTTACTTCGATGTCAATATCATTCATCACGTTAGCAGTGATAGATGTTCCAGCGTTGATTTCTGTACCTTGACTTGGAAACTGTCCTTTTACTATTTGTTCTGTGCCGTTCAAAGCCACTTGCTGACCGTCCACTGCTTGTACATAAGTGAGTTCAATAGTCACCTCAGCAGGGTTGTTGTAAGTTGGAGCTTTTATGTTCTTAACGCGACCAATTGCCAATGAACCTGTGGTGATGACGACTTTCCCTTCTGCCATTACATTCGTTCTTACTTTGAAGCGAACTGATTTCCCGATGGATACCTCGTCAGAATATAACTTTTCATCTAACTCTAAGAAAACCAAAGTACCTGCTTTAAGAGTAAGCATTTTGATGGTCATTTCATAAGGCGTTGGTGTTGAAGGTGTTGTATTATTTGCCCAAGTGGCAACTGTAGTGATTGTGACTACAAAGATTGAAAGCATATACTTTTTCATGTGAATTGAATTTTATTTTGTCAAAAAATAAGGTTAAAAAAAAATTGAGTTTGTTGTTGAAAGTAACTCGACAGTTGCTTACCGCCGAGCTACGGATTTTGATAATGGTTACGCATTGATGTTAATGTCATTACGTACTTTTGCACTCACAGAAGTTCCTATTTTAGCTACCGCAGCCTCGTTACAGCAGCAATCCGCCTGTACCGTCAATGGAATGCTGTTCAACAATACACTTTGACCATCTACTGATTGAGCAGTTTCTACGGAGATGATGATTTTTGAACAACGCTTTTCCTTACAACCTTTTTCGCAGCTTTTCACTACGTCTTTAATCATGCCTTCTGCTGG
This sequence comes from Saprospiraceae bacterium, assembly GCA_012031785.1. Lineage (GTDB taxonomy): Bacteria > Bacteroidota > Bacteroidia > Chitinophagales > Saprospiraceae > JAAUTG01. The sequence continues at coordinate 16,964 of JAAUTG010000021.1, forward strand.
GCTGCCTGCTGCAATCACCACTTGACCGTTCACTGTCACATTAGTTTTTACTAAAAATTCAACGGTGTTGCCTACTGAAAAGTCATTTGCGTTTACTTCTTGGTTTAAAGTCAATGAAACCGCTGTTCCTGCTCGAAGTGTAACTAAAGCTACGGCTTCAAATTGCGGAGTAGCCGTGAAACTCATTAATGTCATTGCAACTAAAGCAATTAGAGAAGATACTGTTAACTTGATCATGATGAATTATTTTAAGTTTTTAGTGAATGAATGTTTTAATTGTGCTTACATCTATTAGTAGAAGAATGGAAAAGGAGGTACCCACTTTTTTTAAAAAGTTTTTTAAAAAAATGAGCATACCGAATGTTTGTTAATTTGTTAGTTAAAAATGCTTGTAAATCAATTACTTAATATTTATTACTTAATATTAATTTTCTTAGATATGAATTTAATTTTTATCTTTACACTTAAATTATAATTACCAGCCTAATGGTGGGCACCTTAACACGAGAACTTAAAAGTCAAAGCCAAGATAAGATGAAACACATACTAGTGGTTGAAATCATGATTGATGGATAGTTGATTCCCTACTGAAACTATTGCAAATACTAACTATTAAACTATTCATCATTTAACGAAAAACCACTAGTAATCTACTTTCTACTTACCATATTCGTAAGTACAACACTTGCTCAATCGGACAGTACTGCTATCATTGCAACAGGAAATACAGTTCTTGTTAATCACACAGATTATACAGCTGCTTTTTCTCCAGAAGGGGTACAATTTTTTTCTAAATTTCATGAGGTAACTTGGAATTGGCAACTTGCCAGCATAAATAAGGAGCGGACAGCAACTGCTTTACCTCAATGGATAAAAGGAGATAGTTATGATTTGGTACAATACCAACGCGGCAATATTATTGAGCAATATGTGATAAGAGAAAAAACATCGAGCAACAATTTATTATACTTTGTCCTACGCATGAAGATATTTATTTGCAAGGGGATATTCATACCAATGGAAACTTCGAGCAGTATGAGAACTATTGGTTATGGTCAGGTGAGAACGGCAGTGTACGTTTGGGGAATCTAACGGTAGTTGATGCCACTCATTGTATTATTCCATCCCGTTTTCAAGTCAATGCAAACACTACGGCAATTAGTATTGCTGCGTCAGATTTAGCGCAAGCTGATTTTCCTGTAACGTTAGACCCTGAAATTGGTAATGATTTTGCCATTAGTAATGTTAGTGCCAGCAATCAAGTACAGTATGCTTCGGTAGCCTACAATAGTCAAAAGCAAGAGTATTTAGCAGTTTGGGCAGGTACTTACAACGCCAGTGGTGTCAATCCAGCAGAGCCAGAAATTTGGGGACAACGCATCAATGCTGTCAATGGTAGCTTGATTGGCAATAATTTCAGAATAAGCGACATGGGACCTGACAACCAAACTTCTTATGGAGCTAGCGCACCAGAGGTGGCTTATAATAGAGTAAACAATACTTATTTGGTGGTCTGGTATGGCGATGATAATACTGCTCCTTTAGTAGTAAATGAGGCTGAAATTTTCGGGCAACTTTTGGATGCTGACGGCAATGCCATTGGGACAAATGACTTTCGTATCAGCAGCATGGGCGATGATAGCGAAAGCAATCCGCTTCTCAGAAGAGAATATGACGCTAAATTTCCAGCTTTGACTTACAATGCTACAAACAATGAGTTTTTAGTAGTTTGGTACGGAGACGATGTCGTGAACGAAGATATCGAAATCTGGGGACAACGCATCAACGCAAACACGGGAGCTGAAATTGGCAACGATTTTCAGATTAGTATGATTGATTTGAATAATGCTACACACGTCAATGATGACCCTTCTGTCATTTGGAACAGTGACAATAATGAGTATTTAGTCACTTGGCACGCTGGTAATTTCGATACCAAAGTGTATGAGATTATTGGGCAACGTGTTAGTGCCACTGGTACATTGACTGGAAGTAATTTTATGATATCCAACAGCGATGGTAAAGCAAGGGAGGCTGCTGCCGCTTACAATCCGAATGATAATGAGTATTTGGTGATTTGGGCAAGTAATGAAGGGAGTAGTGAGTATAGAATAAATGGGCAGCGCATTAATGCTACTGGAACAGCCATAGATAGTGATTTTCTAATCAGTACCAATGGCGAGGATGTTATTAGATACTTAGATACACACGTTGCTGCAATAGCCTATGATGCAATGAAAAATGAATTTTCCATTGTCTGGAGTGGAGAGGCTTCTAGCAACGATTATCAAGTTTATAATAATTTCGTTGCTGGAGGTACAAGCACTGTAATAGGTAGCGAGCTTAAAATAAGCTCAGTAGGTGGTAACGCGGATTCACCACCTTCTCCCGCCGTCGCACTGAATCATAACGCTCAACAATATCTAGCGGTTTGGACAGGGAATGGCGAAATTGTAGGGCAAAGGTTTGATTCCGAAAGCAGTTCTGTGCCTGTGGAGTTAATATCTTTTCGTGCATTTTCAGAAAAGCAGGGTATTCGTTTGGAATGGGAAACTGCTTCTGAAATTGAAAACGAAGGATTTGAAATACAAAGACTTCAACCAGGCGCTTTGGATTGGGAGAAATTAGGCTTTTTGAGTGGAGTTGGTAACAGCGTTGAAAAACAGTATTACCAATTTTGGGATAAAACACCTCGAAACGGACTAAATTACTATCGTTTGAAGCAAATTGATTTTGATGGTGCTTTTGAATATAGTAACATCATAGCCATTGAAAACAACTCATCGAAAACATGGAATTTATATCCAAACCCAAGCACTGATGTCCTTTATTTTGAAGCACCTGAAGTAGCACCCAGCTATCAAATAAAAATTTGGAACGCGCAAGGTCAATTGCTACAAAATTATCAAACAACCAGCAGTACCATTGTATTGCAACAATTAATGCCAGGTTGGTATTGGGTACAAATTAGTAGCGCAAATCAGCAAGTAGAGCAAGCATTTTTGAAAAAATAGGGTGTTTCCTAGTAAGGTACTGATAACTTTTCTAAAGTTATTATACGCCTTCTAAGAAGTTATACTGCTTTGATTATCAATAGGATTAATTCAATATTTACGTTAGTTTAATAATTTATAACTGATGTTATGCCTTTGGTTATTTGCTTTTAAGTTGGCTCTTTTCTATTTGCGTAGAAAGCCTGTAAATTCAGAATACTTAGAGTGATTGTACTTGGGCAAACAACAAATGGTGCAACATCAGTTTTGTAATTTATCTTATCAAATTCACTTCCCCTGCTATACGTGCTCGGCTACCATCTAAAAAGATTACTTCGGCAGTATAAATGAAAACACCAGGATTGAGTAGTTTACCATCTTTGTGCCATCCCAACCTGATTCAGGGTTTTTGAAATCTATAGCTTCTTGTAAATATACGAGTTCTCCCCATCGGTCATAAATTTTTAAATTCTGGATGACTTCCACGCCTTGGCTGCCAAACAGATTAAAAAAGTCGTTGTTACCATCATTATCGGGAGAAAAAACATTGGGGGCGTAAATAAGGTCGTCTTTGTTGACGTATAAATTGATGTCATCTTTTGCAATACAGCCATTGAAGTCTTCGATAGTTGCACTGACTTGTAAGTTTTGGTAAGGTATAATACCAAGTTCTGAACAGCCTGTACAAAGCACTTCTCCATCTTCCCGCACCCAAGTAATGTTGAGGATTGAGTTAAAGCTAGGAGCTATCACAGCGGATAGGATCAGACTTTCGCCAAGTTTTACTTCCAGGTCTTCTCCTAAGTTTATGCTAATTGGGTTTGGTGGACGCACCAGGACTTCTGTTTGGTATTCGCAACCTGTTCGATCGCGCACGAATAGGTTATACCGTCCAGGAGTGAGGTTGTTGAATTGGGGTTGAGGAGTGAAACGATTGTCTTGTAAGGCATATTCATAGGGAGCTTGTCCACCATTCACGCTGTCAATTCTAATAAAGCCGTTGTTTTCGCCTTCACAAAGAGGTGGCTCGACTATCAAGCTTACGCTGTTGATGTTATTGGCTTCGTTGGTAACGGTGACCGTATCTGTTGCAGTGCAGCCATTGGTGGTGTTGATAACCATAAGTACGTAGTTTCCAGCCGTACTTACATTGGCTTGAACTGTGTTGGCGTTTTGAATAGGTGTATTTCCTGTCCATTCATAGCGAATATTTTGACCTATTGACGACTGGTTGCCGTTCAGTGTAGCTTGGGTAGTAGCACAGCCTAAAGGTTGGTCTTCCCCTGCATTGGCAATAGGTAGGATTTTATTTTCACTGATTGCGAAGGTGGTACTTGATTGGCAGCCGTTGACATCTCGCACGGTCAGGATGTAGGTATCTGCCACAGTCACTTCCAGATTGGATGGGTTAGAAAATGGACGTAGCACTTGGCTGCTGTTTGACCATTGATATTGAGGGTTAGTGCCTGTGCTGCTCCCATTTAAGGTTACAGTAGCTTGGTCACAGGTGAGTAAGCCACTGGCTATGATTTGTGGATTGAGTGGTGTACTATTGTCTATAACTGTTGCTGTATCTGGCAGAGAGGTGCAAAAGTTGAGTAAGTTGGTGACCACTAAACGATATTGACCTGCTTGATTGATTTGTATAATAGAATCGTTAGATTGGAAGTTGTTGGGTCCTTGCCAAGTGTATATCCGTGTATCGGATAGGGTAGTGGTTGCGGTTAGTGTGACGGTGTCTCCTTGACACGTAATGTTTTGATTAATGCTGGCTTCGACGGTTGGTCGCGTTCGATTTTCTAGCACGATGGCTAGGTCAGTAGCTTCGCAGGTTCCATTTGCAGCGGTTAGAAAATAGTCCCCTGGTTGGTTTATGCTGGGTTGCAAAGTGTTTTCGCCTGCAAGTATGTTTCCTTGAACACTCGACCAACGGTAAGTAGTGTTTGCAGTAGTATTGTCTGCTGTTCCCATTAAGGTAATTAGGGTATCTTTACAGTTAATTACCGCATCATTTCCTGCACTGATTATTGGAATTTGGTTGATTTGAATGTTGGTAGTGGCAGTGTATAAACAGCCTGAACGGTCTTCCCCTTGAAATTGGATTAGATTTTGACCTATCAATAAATCAACATTATTCGGGTCAAAGATTCCTTGAATTGAATCCGTGATACCTGTACCGCGCCATCGTGTAGCACTAAGCACGATAGAGTCTGGAAGTACGACTTGGAGTGTAAGAGGAGCGGTATTGCTGCCAAGACAAATATCATCAACAGGAAGAATATTTTAAAACGGTTTCGCTGCATGGCAGCGTGGAGCATGTCAGTTGGACAGGTTGACTGTTGCCGCAGCCTGTGTTGCTAAGGCTGCGAAGGATAATGGTAGTGCTTTGACCAGGAGTTAAATTATTCTGTATAAATTCAGTATTCGTGGTGATGATGGGTGTGGAGAAAGGCATTCCATTTTGGCTAATTGAGATTTCGTACATAGTCGTGTTTCCTGACCAATTGAATTGGGTACTGTTGGAGGTACTATTTCCACAAGTGACGGTTGGTGGTTGTGGTGCGGTTAAAATGGTAGTTCGGGCGGTGTCTTGCTGCGTGCAACCAATAGCATCTATATAAGTGTAAAAAATAGTGGCAGTATCGGTTTGTACTGAACTTGGGTCGAATGTACCTTGTGAATTGATTCCTGCTCCTGAAAAGGTGCCACCTGAAGGTGTCGCTGTGATTTCAAAGGCAATAGTATCTAAACAGTAGCTTGGGTCGAGGGCAATGGCTGCGGATTCAGTTTCTACACAAATGGCAGCTTTGCAAGAGCGTAAGGATTGGGTAATGGTGCATGGATTTCCATTGAGTAAACTGAGCGTAATGGTTGCACTTTGCCCTGGATTTAAACCGCCAAAAGAGACTAGCCCAACGGAGGTAGTATCAGAGAGGATAGTATTGTTTTCGATGCTAATTTGGTATTGGTATATTTGACCTAGTGTATTTTGCCAGTTGAAATTCACAGATTGTGTGGTCGAATCGCCGCAATTAATAATCGGTAGCACAGGTGGCGCAAGTATTTCAATAGATTGAGAAGTGGTTTGTACGCAACCTAAAGCGTCTAGTACAATATATTCAAGGTTCAATAATTCTACTTCTAAATTACTGGGAATGAGGCTGTTGATGGTATCTGTGTTATTTAAAATGAATATTCCATTGCTTGGCGTTGCGTCCAGTATAATCGTTGTGGTGTCATTGGAACAAAGGGTGTTTGGCAAATTGAGAATTGTTGGTGGAATGTCGCTACATGATAAAGTTTGACAGGTTGTACTAACCATGTTGCTGTTGCCACAAATGGTGTTACTCCGTGCGGTAAGGAAAAATTGCACTACATCTTGAGCTTGTAGATTGCTGATAATCAGGAAAGTATCACTTGTTGTAAGAAGTGTCGTGGTGTCGTTGGTATTAATTTGATAGCGATAAGCGTAGTCCAGAGCATCTGGGTGCGACCAAGTAAAAATAAGGGTATTGGAGGAAGTGGAGTTACAATTTATTTGTGGTTCTATTGAGGTTGCAGTAACTGTGGTAGTAAGCGTGTCGGTAGTAAAACAGCCTGTGCTATCAGTGAATTGGTAAATGATTAAGTTGATGCCTATATTGGCATTAATAGGGTTGAATACGCCTGTGCTATCTATTCCAACACCTAAAAAAATACCACCTGATGGATTAGCTACGAGTTGCACTAGTGTATCGGTTTGGCAGTATTGACTGATTAAACCAGTCACTTCTAAAGTTTGAGAGGCGCACGGATTGGCTAAGCAGTTTCCAATAGCAGTTGCTGCATTGCCACAGCGATTGTCGCTGATGGCTTCTACCGTAATTTCTATTCTGTCGTTTGGGTTTAGATTGAGTAGATTCAGAAGCGTGTCGGTTGTATTATTTAGCCTATTGAAAGTTCCGCCATTGATGCTGTAAGCCACATTAAATGTATCAAGATAGGGGTGTGACCAAATAAATCGTATGCTATTACTGGATACACTATCGCAACTTATAATAGCAGCTTCTGGGGTTTTTAGTATTTCTATGGATATAGTATCGGCTGTTGCTGGGCAGTCAACTGATGCTGGTGTAGTGTATGAAATATGTATTGTTTTTTGGCGGCTGTCTAAGGGGATATCTACAAGTGTGGCTTGGAAAAAGCCTGATGAATCAATACCTTCTCCAGTGAAGAAACCACCAATAGGGCTTCCTTCTAGTTGAATACCTGTTGTGTCGCTGCAAAGCGATATGGGAAAAGCGTTAATGCTTGCTGTATTTGCGTCGCAGTTTTGTAGAGCGCATAATTGAGTAGCTGGTTGACTGTCACCGCATCCGTTTATTCCCAGTGCTATTACTTGGATTTGGACACTGTCTCCTAGCTGTAAGTTGTTCTGGGTGAAATTAGTATCGGAAACAATAAATGGTATTGGTAGTGTAATATTATTGATACTTACAATGATTCGGTAGTTGGGGGCAGTATTGTTCCAACTAAACGAGATAAAACTTTCTGTGGTTTCTTGACAAATAACAGTAGGTGTTATTGGAATACCTACTATTTGTACGTTTAAAGTATCAAATCTGGGGCAGTTTAATGAATCGCTGTAAGCGTAAATGATCTGATTTTGTCCTGCACCTGCTAGGTTAGGGTCGAATACGCCTTGGGTAATGCCGCCTCCACTAAATGTTCCACCTGAGGGTTCTGCAGATAAAACGATAGGCAGTGCGTCTAAACAATAAGTGTCATCAAGATTAGTGCTTGCAACAAAAGCATCTTGTTCGCAAGTATTGGTAAAGCAAGTGATAGTGTCTGTGGGTGACGCACAGCCGCTTGCGTCTATTGCCTTTATGTAAAGCGTTACGGAATCACCAGAGCTTAAACCTCTAATCGGGATAAACGCATCTGTGGTGGTGATGACTGCTGATGGAGTGTTTTGATTGACCTGAAAGTTGTATTCATACGAAGCAGGATTAGGGTAAATAAGGTCGAACTGTACAAAAGAAGCGTCTGTATTTCCACAAGCTGCAATAGTTACGTTGCCCGCTTGTGGTGTTGCAAGTGTGTTTTGAGGAAAACGCTGTAATATACTAGTTTGACCAGGTAAGCCTCTACCTGCACCATTGGAACTTCCTACACAAGCGCCCAGTGAGGTTGCCACAATACCTGCCGCTCCACCATTCACTCGTGCTACAAATCCCGTTCCAGTTGAGGCATAGATTCTACCGCCACTACCGCCGCCACCAGTGCCAAAACATCTAGCGTCGCTACTGTTAGTGTTTCCACCCCTTCCGCCTGTGGCTTCAATTTGTAAACTACCTGTGATGTTCCCTGCTAAAAGTACAATACTTCCTCCTGCGCCGCCACCGCCAGCAGCGTCTCGGTCGGAAGTGTCCCCACCAGTCGAGCCATTGGCTTGGATGAAGCCATTACCTGTAATTTGGTTAGCAAAGATAATAATAATACCGCCTCCCATTTCCGCCGTCGGTCGCTTGGCGCTCATTGCCGTGACCGCCACCACCGCCGCCGCCAAAGAAATAATCGAGTTATTGTCTTGTATTAATCCAATACCACCTATTCCGGGATAGGTGCCTTGACAAGCTCCAATCGCTTCCAATCTTCCACCAAATCCACCATCACTGTGGTGCGCACCACCGCCACCGCCAGCTTTGTGGTCATTTCCGCCGCCACCGCCATTGGCTAATGGTCCTCTTGCTGATTCCTTTCTTTCAATAGGTGGGCTGATACCTTCTCCTTTTTGAGCGCCCCGCCAATTGTCTAAATTAGTAACAAATTCGTTGAAGAAGCCGCCAAATAACACAGAGGAGCAAGTATCTGTTACTGAGTTGCTTCCTTGCCCTCCTCTAAAACCTTGCCCATTAACGGTTATTAATCCTGTGACTTGCAGGCGATTTTCTACTTGAAACACTAGCACGCCACCAGTGTCTCCGTTCCAAGATCGTGCTGTTAAGGCTCCTGAAACTTGTGCATCTTGATAAGTAGGAATGGATATCAATTGTAACTTCCCGTTGGTTCTATAAGGATGTAATAGAGCATACCGAAGTGTAATTTGATTGCCTGTAATGGTTAAAATTTCGTTTCTTTCATACCAACCTGCTCCGTTGAGTGAGTCCAAACTTCCAAATGCAGAAGTGTTAGTTTGATTAACCACTGCGCCCTGCATTTGAATAACTAGTACAGGCATTCCTACTTGAAACCCCGTAGCATCAGCAATCTGAATAATACCCTCGCATTGATTCAGGTCCGTAATAGTGGAGTAGTTATTAATAATGCCTGACAAATTGGTCTGGGCAACCAAACTAATAGCTAGAAAAGTAAAGACAACAACAAACTTAAATCGGTACAATACGCTCATCTCAATACACCTAAATAAAGTGTGAAAAATCGTCAGAAAAACTAGTCATCTTCATGGTTATGAGGAGAAACCTATGGATAAAAATCAACTCAAAGGTATGGCGTTCTAATCAAATAAAGAACGTTGAGCAGCTTGTATAATTGTAATTGGGAAAACTTTGATAAAACGTTAGCCTCAAAAATTAAGAGCTATACCTCGCAAGAAGCATAGCTCTTAATCTGATTTGCTATATTTTTTTTGAAGAAATTTAGCGTAAAATGCTACTCGAAAAAGGGCGCATAATCAATTTTTTTGCAAGCACTGGTATTGGCTTTAAAGAAATTTGGCGACCAGTGTATCTTCGGTACGCCTGATAAACGCCTGACAAAACTAGTAATGTTAACATTCGCTTGTAATTTTAAATATGTTCACGGAATAATTGACTATGATTTGTATCCTAATATTTTTTCGTTAACTTTATTTGCCTCAAGGATTAGATACCTGAAGCAACATTCATTCTTGCATTCTTAGAAAAAGACCTACTCAACGAGTAATCAGCAAAAAATAATTGAAAATACAACATCAAAAACTAATAACTATAAGACGTATGAATCTACAAAAGTGTTGCTAGTAGGTTGTTAAATAATTGGTTTTTTTTAGATAAAGGTAGTATTTACACCTAAAATGAATGAATTTGGGTGATTTCTCAAATTCTGAATTATAAAAATATTTTTATAGATTCGTTCATGTCCACGTTTGGAAACAATTTTGAATCAGCAATTGGTTTCCCAAATGTCTGATAAACAGGGATAACGCCAGCCCATACAGGAAGAACATAATCTTCCTCATCATCTTTTGGTTCGCCTGTTCTCACTTTTGCAGAAGCCTCTTCTATTTCAATTTTTAGCACAGAAGTTGCTTTCATCTCTGTCTGATTAGGTAGTCTTGCTTCTTCCCACCTACCTTTCAAGATTTGGTTTGTAATGATTGCTAATGCCTCCATTTTCTCTTCTCCTTCTATTAGGCTTGCCTCGCCAAATATAACCACTGAACGGTAGTTCATGGAAGAATGAAAGGTTGATCTAGCGGCTACAATACCATCAAGATGCGTCACCGTGAGACAGGCTGGAACATGCTGTTGTTGAAGGTGTAACAACATCCTGCTCGTGCTTGCACCATGTATATAAATAGTGTCTGCGATTCTTCCATACGCTGTAGGAATGACGTAAGGTTGTCCCTCAATAGCAAAACCTACATGGCATAAAAATCCAGCATCTAAAATTTCATAAACAGTTTTCTTGTCGTACTGTCCTCTTTTAGGAATACGCTTGACTCGATTGCGTTCAGATATATTGTAATTATCCATAGTTGAGTAAAAAAAATTTGAGTAAAAACGTGCAAGTAAAAGTTAAAGTTCCTTCTTGAATAATTATAAAAAATAATTGTTAAAAACATAAAAAAATGATTTACAGGTATTTATGTTTTTTGTTACTAATATTTTAGAAACATTAACTTTGTTGATTAAAAAGTAACTAAAAAAATATTCATACAGAAAGTTGCTCATATATAATATCTTGTTACTTTTGCAGAGTTTATATGTGGTATGTCATGTATGAATTACTTTCTGCGTGACAACACCAATGTGACATAATGGTATTTAACTCTAAATAGTTTAAGTTGTAATCGAACCCTTTACAGACCGAAAATTCAACAGGCAACAGTAAAAAAGTAGATAAGAAATCTTCTCATTTTCTAACAAAAGTTTATCAAATTCTTATGAAGAAGGCGAATTTTACGCAAG
>JAAUTG010000231.1 GCA_012031785.1 Saprospiraceae bacterium
ATTGCAAGATGTTCATTTTCTTTCGCGCCATTGGGTAAATCATGTTGATTGGAAAGGTCTTGAAAGCAATTGGAGAGACAATAGCTAGTTGAGGTGGTGTGATGCCGTTGTATTGCTGATTAAGTGTATGCAAGATAAAGGCTTCTAGTTCTGCTTTGAAGTTCTCTACCCCTGCTGCGCCTTCAAAGGATTCGTTGTAGCCAAAGCATCCAATTAAAATATCTGCTTTTAAGCGCGTTAGCCACTCGTCAGGAGACTCAAAATGCCCTTGACTATCCGAATTTTGAGCCAGTTCAGTTTGAAACTGCTCTGCACCTGGAAATGCCCAAGGCGACACCCGACCAGAATGCGGACGAAAACCAGGCGTATCACCGCCGTCACATATATTGCGAATAAATAAGAAACTATCAGGATAGCGCGCGTGCAATTCAGTCTCAAAATGCCCATAGTTCATCATGCGCGAACATAAGTTGTTACCAATTAAGACCACCCGTGCGCCCTGTTTTATCTTTAAGCGATTGCTGGTGGAATCAGTACATTGAATTTGGCAGAGTGTAAAAAAAGCAACACAAAAACTAACATAAAGTACAGTGATTTGCTGCTTGGAGCTGGTTTTCCAAAAACGTTTTGTCATGTTCTTTAAAATTGATATTTAATTACGAGTAGCCTCTTAGTTTTGCCATAAAGGTAAGTAAGGATTTTGATGATGCAAAATAAAATAAATTTGCTATGTAAAATAACAGTTATATTTGACACGAAATACGCCCAAAAGTTTGGAGAAAAAAGCAGGTGAAGAATCTTCTATGGGTACTGGCATTAGGAATAATTATTTAACTTATTAGTAGAACTTCGTGAAAAAATCACAGCATGTAGTTGTTACTGCCAACGAGATAGTTTTAATCGAATAATTCACTGTATTTACTGAAAACTCCGAAGATTTTTTAGCAACTCACTTCCTTTTTTCGTGTTCCATGTCAAAAGTAGGTGGATTGTTGAGCTTGAATGGTTGAATAATCAATTCATAACAAAGACAACAGGATACATCAAACCGTGATAGTGTTCATTAATCAAGCTACAATAAGTGGATGAGATGAGTTGGATATGCCCAAAATGTGAGCGGAAATTAAGGAGTGCCAACCAATGGCATTGCTGTATAAATCAAGACATTGATAACTTGTTTGTTAATAAGAATAGGGAATTGATGTACGCTTTTGATAAATTACTGTCCTATATCGTTGATTGGGAGGATGTTAGCATAAGTGCTACCAAGAATTGTATTGTTTTTGTTAATACACAAACTTTTCTTGTGGTGAAACCAATGAAAAAGGTGCTTAATATTAAGTTCTACCTTGATGAACCAAAGGAAATTCCGCCTGTATTCAAAGTGGCTAAATATAATGGTAGGGACGAACACCATGTGAGGGTAGCGACTTTGGAAGAAATTGATGATTCGCTTGTGGATATGATTAGGGCTTCTTACCACTTATTCAAAAAATCAATGTTGGGGCGGTCTGAGCAATTAATGAAATAATAATGGACTTTTTTGTTTGTTTTTAGACCGCCCAACTTATAATAAGCCACTAGATTTTACACATTAATCTTTGGGTCGCACTTGCTCATAATCACAATATAATTTTTAGTTAAATGAATGAAAAAATCAGCCCCTTACGCTTGTTCCTTTCCAGATGAGGAACAAGCGCAACTTAGGTTTTTGTTAAAAAAATTATCCAATAAGGCAGTGGTTCAAGCGCATTGCTAGCTGGGCTGTAAATTATTAGCATTATGTTTTTAGCACGCCTTGCTTTCAATAAGTTTTGAATAACATAGTGAGCAGTGTCTTTGATACTGAATGTGTTATGAACTTGTTGTTCCAAAATCACTTGAAACTCATTTTCAAGTGCTAGGGACAAAAAAATCATGTCATATTCATCCAATCCTAAATCTTCTTTTAGGTTGGTTTCGGGAGAAAGATACCGCCTAACCAGTTTAAATTCATTGATAATCAGATTTTTAATTCGATTTTCAACCCTGTTATAAGTCCTCATATTTCGATGGTGTTTTATTCAATAGCGTTGCCCATAATCAAGTTTAGAAGGTAAAATGACTTGTGCAAATCTGCTTGAAGCGTGTTTAGTAATATTTTTGAATTGATGACAGCTAATTGTACTTCTCGTAAAGTAATTTCTGGGACTTGCCCAACAGCGTTTCTATCCTTTATCTTGCTGTATGTTTCTTCATACACCTCAAGATTGGCGGTTTCCAATGCAATCAAAGCATTGATGTTTTGCATTGTAACCAGTTCTTTACGCGCTTTTGCGTACAGCGATTCCTGCAAATCCTCGTACTGCATTTTGGAAATGGTGCGTTCGATGGCTGCGTTTTGTAGCTTTATTTTTCTTGCGCCACCATCGTATAGATTGTAGCGCGCACTGATGCCGATGGTGCCACCAATGTTTTGTATTTCCTTCAACTGCTGCACATCGTTTTGCTGAAAAAAGTAACCTACATTAGCAAAAGCAGCTACCGTAGGCATCCTACTGAGGGTGTTTTGCGCGACTTGAATATCCGCTAAGTTGATGCCACTTTGTGCTAGTTTTAGTTCAGGATTTTGTTGAGTGATGGTCGCAAAAACTTGTTCTCGGTTAGGCAGCATCATTTGCTGATTGATAGCAGCAATTTGATAACTGTCGTCTGTGTCGTCTTCCATTAAGGTTTTCAATTCTATGAGCAACTGATTTTCAGCAAGTTTGATGTTTTCCAAAGCACTACGGTCTTTGTTGATGTTGGTCTGTGCTTGCAAAATGTCAAGGCTAGTCGCTTTCCCAAATTCGGCACTATTTTTCAGCTTTTGCACCCGTTCTTCGTTGACAGCAATGCTTTCTAACAAAATATTTTGCTGATTTTGTAGCTTGAACAACTCAAAGTAGAGATTCACCACGGCGGTAATCAATCCGTTGGCAATCACTTCTTGTTTGTTGCGCTCTATCTCGTTCAGTCCTTCAAACAATTGGTAGCGCACTTTGGCTTGCCCACCATCAAATAGCACGTAACTAGCTTCCGCACCCACATTGACGAGGAAAGATTCGACACCCCATTCTTCAATGTTGATGACTGGAGGTTCTGGTTGAAAAGTGCGCAATGCTATATCCGTCCTGTTGTTGGTGTAACTGGTAGTAGCCACCGCATTCACTTCTGGCAGTTGCCCTGTCAACGCCTTGTTGACGTTGTTTTCCGAAATCTGGATGTACTGAGTTTGTATTTGCAGTTGGTCATTCGCCGATAGCACTTTAGTAACCGCTTCCTGCAAGTTTAACATGGACTGCGCGCCAACTACACTAGGAAGCACCAACGCCAATACCCAGTTGACATAATGTTTTATATTGATAGACATGAATTTCAATTTTAATGAGAAAAAATTAAACTAACTCGTGCTTTGCTTCTCGCAGCACTACATCTAAATTAGCTGGTGTGGCTTCTTTTTGACGCATCAAATATTTGGCAAACCAGTATTTTAGGTTAGCAAAAATGATGATTAAACAGGGCAGAAAAATCAGCGATAGCACTGTGCCAAAAATCAATCCATAAGAGATAGCAATAGCCGTAGGTTTCAGGAATTGCGCACTTAATGAATTGTTCAACAAAAGTGGTGCCAGTCCAAATACAGTTGTAACGGAAGTCAAGACAATAGGTCTAAACCTTGAAATAGCTGCCATTTTTAAGGCATCTTTAACGCTCTGCCCTTCCTTGAGGTAATCGTTATAAGTGGAAATTAACACCAAGCCATTGTTGATGAGAATACCCCACAAGGCAATCATCCCTAACACGGAAAAGATGCTGACAGGAATGTTGTGCAAATAAGTTCCCCAAGCCACGCCGACAAAAGCAAACGGAAGCATCATTAGTATCGCCAGTGTTTTGCTGAAGGAGCGATAGCTGAACATCAAAATGCCGATCATTAAAATAACGACTAGAATGCCAGGCACTTGTGCTGAATTTTGCGTCTTTGCAGAAAGCCTTGCTTCTCCTTCCAGTGTATAGCGAATGTCTGGAAATTGAGTGGTAATGTTTTTCAACACGGTGGCTTCGGCTTCGGCGAGTACGCTAGGCACGGCAACCAAAGGATTCATCACGTCCGCTTCTACTCGTATTTCTCGGATACCGCTTTGGTGATTGATTTCAGCGACATTTTCCTTGAATTTGAAATCCATTAATTCCTCCACTGGATAGGTACCCGCAGGGGTTTTGAATTGCATTTGTTTGATGTCATCCAACGATTTTCGGTCTTTTTCGCTGTATCTGAGCCATATTTTTACCTCATCGTCGCCACGTTGCAAACTTTGTACTTCCAAACCAAAGAATCCTTTTCGAATTTCGTTGAACACTATTCCTTCGGATAAGCCTAAGAATTTGGCTTTGGGTTTCAAAGTCATTTCCAACTCAGGCATTCCGCGTTTGTCGGTATCTGTAACGTCTTTCAGGTCGGTTCTCTGCTCTAGCCAAGTTCTTAAAGCCGCTTTTGCCACGCGCAATTCCTCCAGATTTCTACCAATTAAGGCAACAGAAACGGGCTTACCAAATATGGCAATGCTGCCATAGGATAAATTTCTAGCTTCTGGAATAGGCCCGACAGCTTCTCTGATGCTATTGGCAATATCAAAGGACATGATGCCGCGTCGGTCGCCGCCCAACATATAAATATTGAGCGTCCCTTGATTGGAAGTTGGACCAATAATGCGTTCCACATAGTTGACTACTTGCAACCCATCGGCTCTGCCTTCGCTGTATTGTTCATTTACTTGCCATACTTTTTCTTCTATGGTAGCTAGTTTTTTGTTCACAATCGCCTCATCTGTTCCCAAAGGAAGTTCAAGATTAACCGTGATAATGTCTTGATCCAAAGTTGGGAAGAAAGTGCCTTTGATAGTGCCACTGTTCAGCGCGCCAACTGTTAAAAACATAGCCACTAGTACCAATCCAATGCCTAACAAAGGATATTTGAAAAAGAAATTCATAATACCCACAAAAACCTTATCCCGGAAAATCAGCAGGGAGTTATTGGTAAATTGAGTGATTTTCCAAGGTTTGTTATCTTTGGATAAATCCTTAGACCAAGCAATATGAACAGGAAGAATGAAAATACTACCCAACAACGCGACCAAAAGCGTGGCGCACACGACGAAAGAAATGTCAGAAAAATAGTCGCCGAGTTGTCCATCTAAAAAGAAAAACATCGAAAATGCCAACATCGTCGTCAGTAAAGAAGATAGAATGGAAGGAATGACCTCCAGTGTGCCTTGTAGTGCTGCTTGGAGTGGATTCATGCCTTGCTGGAATTTCTGATAAATATTTTCTGCAACCACCACGCCATCGTCCACAATGACCCCCAACACAATAATTAATCCGAAAAGGGATACTTGATTGATGGTCAAATCGTAAAAATTGGATAGAATAAACATGCCCAACAAGGCTACTGGAATTTTGAAAGCTACCCAAAAGGCGATTCTTGGACTTAAAAACAAGCCTAAAACAATAAGCACCAACAACACCCCTTGCCAAGCATTATCCACCAAAGTACCAATAGCATCGGATAAGGCAATCGCTCTATCTTCAATAATGACAGCCTCAACGCCTTCGTGCGTGGCATTGAACTTTTTGACGTAGGCATTCACATCTGCTGCATTTTGCAAAATATCTTCTTGCGAACGGCTAAATATTTTCATTATGACAGCAGGTTTGCCATTTACGAAAGCCTGATTCGGTTTATCGGCGAAACAGTTTTTGGCATCTGCTACATCTCTTAAATACACCACTTTTCCATCTGGCGTTGTTTTGATGGGAACATCCAAAAGTCCTTCAGCAGAGTAGGCTCGGTTGTCCAGTCGAATCAATACTTTGGAATCCGTTGTTTTCAGTTCGCCTGCGGAAGCCTTGAGATTGGTAAGTCGAATAGCATTTGCCAATTCGTCAAAAGAAAGATTGTATGCCCTCATATCGCTTTCTCTGACTGAAACTTCAATTTCTTCATCGGGGAAACCAGTTAAAAATATTTGAGAAAGATTAGGCGAAAACATTAGTTGTTCCTCAATGTCTTTCGCATAATCCTTGAGCGTAATGAGCGGAACATCTCCTACCACACCTAGCGTCATTGTGTAGTTCAGGATTTCTTCCTTAGCAACGGCAGGGGTTTCCACGCCTTCCGGGAACGTACTTATCTTATCTACCGCACTTTTGATGTCCAGCAACACTTCCTCAACATTGGCATTTTCCAACAACTCTACTCGAATATTGGCAAAACTTTCGCTTGAACTAGAAGTTACCCGATCAATTCCTTTTAAACCTTCTAGGTTATCCTCAATTTTATCCACCACTTCTTCCTCCACTTCTTGAGGAGAAGCACCTCGATAAACGACGTTGATGCCAATAAAACTTACTGGTTCGGGTGGTAAAAAGTTGGAGCGCATCTTGAAAACAGTTAACAAACCGACAATCAGGATTAACCCCACTGTAATATGTGCCACCATGGGCAGTTGCACTACTGATTTTATAGCCTCTTTCATGGATTGTTATTGTTTAACCAAAGCACCTTCCATAGGTACATTGAATTGATTTAGAATGAGTTGATCGCCCGCGTTTAGTCCTCTGATGGCAACTTGTTGCGCCATGTATTCGATAGGCTCTACCTTTTTGCCTTAATCGTGTTGTTCTCCAACACCATCACGGTATTATCTCTACTGATGGCACTGCTCGGAACAATAGCTACATTTTCGAGTGTCGTTGTTTTCAGGTCGCCTTCCAAGTACATTCCTGGATTGACACCTGCACCACTCACCTCAAAAAAGGCAGTCATATTCTGCGTTTCTGGCGAAATGGTCTTATTGATACGCACCAATTTTCCTTTAAAACTGCCTGCGCCATCGTTACTTGCGAAAGTAATGACATCCCCAATTTGGATAGCATTGGCAGCAGCCAAATTGATGCCTGCGCGCAACTCGTACTTGGAGCGATGAGCAATGGTGCCTAAAGGCTGACCAGGCGACACCAAACTCCCAATGTCAATATTGGATTGAATGATAGTGCCTGCATACGGTGCTTTGATGGTATATTTTAACAGGCGTTCCTCTTGAGACTTAATGTTAAAATATTGGGAATAAATCTGATAGGTAATGATAAAATACTTCTCTTTTTCCGAAGCAGGTTCAGGTAAATTCGGTAATGACATACCCGCTTTGTATTGCTCAATATAAGTTTTCCATGCAGGATAGCTTTCTGGAAAATCCGACTTCATGTCGGGCATCATATTGGTCAATAAATTCAAAAAAGCACTGCGTTGCGCTTCCAATGCCAGTGCAAATTCATGGCTGTCCATCAGGATAATCGGAGCATCCTTATCAAAGTTTGTTCCTTCTTTGAAAGCAATGCTGTTGGGCAAAATTTTTCCTTGCACTTCAGCAAAAAGTGTTGTTGTGTTTTGAGGAATCACTCTGCCAGATACTTTGGTGCTAAGTGGCAACTCCTCCAATACAATTTGCTGAATCTGTAAATCTGACTTTCGCAGTAGCGCCTTAGCATTTTCTGCTTGCGCGCTGATCTCTGCTGGGATAGCGTCGTTGGCTTTGCCATTGGCATTGCCACAACTTTGAAATGTGTAGGCAACACAAAGCACTGCCATCACCATGAATAAAGGCTTCATAATAACAATTTTAAAGGTGAAATTTTAATTTTTCTAAAAATGACTGACAGTCATTTTAGAATCGGTATATAAACTGACTGGCAGTCATTTTGTTCATTTGCCTTCAAAAAAATTGTAAATAATTTTTTGATTTAGAAAAATAGGAGAGTAGCTAATTTTTAGCTC
>JAAUTG010000232.1 GCA_012031785.1 Saprospiraceae bacterium
ATAAGTTCTGTTTTAAACCGATTAAATTTGCGCCAAGCAGTTTCAGTCGCACTTGCTGTGGTGACTATTTTCAAAGTAGAAGCTGGAATAAGGCTTTGTGTTTGATTGTGCTGCGCAAGAAATTTACCTGAACTAACATCCACTATTGCTACACCCAAGCTGCCATGTTTTAAAACAGGGTCATTCGCTAATGCGTCAATAGCTTGATGAAATGGGCTTTGTGCGGTTAATTCAGAGAAGAGGAGTATCAAATAACTTATAATTATCCATTTCATAGTTGAATATTGTTGTGTACTATATAGTTATTTATTAGGACGTAAAAGATTTATTTCGGGATACTACGCTAAACCATTTTTCAATAGTTATCTTGATTTAGATGAGTTGAACCCAAAATACTGATTTATTTATTGTTCATTCTTTATCAACTATCCTATGTAAGTTGCAATTTCCTGTGCGAATCGTTCAATATTCCAACTTTGGCTTCCTAATTGCTTGGCGCGTTGCCCCATAGTTTTGCATAAATCATCGTCTTGGAGTTGTTGTATTGCATTTGTCCAAGCATGGTGGTCGTTGGCAGCAATCCAAAAACCGATACCTTCTTTTTCAATATCAATATCAATAAAATCATTGCGTGTCATCAAAACAGGTTTTCCTAGTGCTAAGGCATCAGTCAAGCTAGTCAAACCTGCTAAATGACTCTTTGCTTCGTATAATGGAATACAAATAGCCCGCGCTGCTGCCATAATGGGCGTAAGTTGATCGTACATATAGTCTTGCTCGGCTTCATTGGCAATAATATTGATATTCTGCTGCTCGGCAAACGGTTTTAAATGTCGCTCAAAGTCATTTTTGAGGCAAACAATTTGTGCATTTACTTGGGCTGCTACACAGGCTGTGGCAAAAGTAGCAAAGTCTCTGCCTGTTCGACCCGCAGCAAGATAGTAAGTGCCAAGTTCTTCCCTTTGATAAGGCGCATAGAATTTCATATCTGGTCCCCAGTGAACTCCCTTAGATTTGTAAGGAGTGAAAATATTGATTTTTCCAGCAATTCTTTCGGAAAGCGAGGGATAAGCATCGGTGCCGCGTAATTCCCAACGAAAAAACCAAGTTCTGATGGCACGGTATCGTCCACGAATAGGTGGATGGTGCGCCAATACTATAATTTTAGCGCGAAATAATCCAATAGCACGCAGGTAACTTAGAAACTGGGTTTGGGTCTGACAAGGCGCGTAAATTACGTCCTTTGCTGTGCAATGTCGAAGAACGTACAGTTGCTGAAATAAATCGCCAAGTGGGATTGGTAACTTGCTTTTTTCCAAAACCGACTAAACCGAGTCGTGAAATGTTTTTGCGCGTCATCGAAAGGGACAAGCACCAATTCATAGCCATACTGCTCCAAATAGTTGATGCCATATAGGTGATGGTTAGGTTTTAAAGCGTCTTGTACTTCTTGCCAAACCCTTTGAAAAGAGTAATTATTTAAGACGAAGATTTTTCTCATGCGCACAATTGTAATTCAAATTTGCGCCGAAACTAGATAATTAGCAGCATATCGGAAAGTTATTTCTTGGTTTATTTTAGCCTCCACCTTCTAACGCCATCGGAAAACTGAATATGAATAATTACTTCACTCAATTAGCTTCCTGTTTAAATACGATGGACACCAACACTGATTTGTAAAGTGTGGTGTCCATCGTTTATGATAAAAATCTATTTAACTTGCTAATTCCAGCGTAAAATAGATTTGAATTCACTTTTAATTATTGCTGCCTCCACTTCTTCCAGAACTTCTAGGTGTCGCAGTAGAAGAACCTGAACTTCTTGGCGAAGAAGAACTTGGTGTATAACTGCGAGAAGAACCAGAAGAACTGCTGCTAGGAGAATAGCTACGACTTGTGCCACTGCTGCTACTTGGTGTATAGCTACGACTTGTGCCACTGCTGCTACTTCTGCTAGATGAACTTGGTGTATAGCTACGACTTGTACCTTCGCTGCCACTGCGTGGTGTGGTACTTGGGCGCGTAGTCGTATTGGAACGCGGTGTACTTGTGCTTGGGGTAGAAGTTCTAGGCGTAACACTACGTTCAGTCTGTGGCGTTGTTGTCGTTCTTGGCGCAGTGGTTCTTGGTGCAGTTGAAGTAGCGCGTTCTGTTGTACTACGAGTAGTAGGAGCAGTTGTTCTTGGCGATCTACTTTCTACGCCCGTATTACCAGTAGCAGAGCTTCTGCTATTATAGTTTCTGTTGACGTTGCTTGGCGTAGTTACACCTCCAGAACGACGTGAACCATAGTAGCTTCCATTGCTGTTGCTATTGCTATTGTTGAAATTATTGTTCACAGTGGTGACAGTATTGTAATTATTGCCAGCACCCCAAGATGGCGGGCAGTAAATTGCACTACCACCATAGTAACTATTTACACCGTTAAATCCTGCTCCGTAGAAGTTATTTACGGTGTAATTATTGAATCCATAAGGGTTATATCCGAAGTTGTTCCAACGGTTATTAAATCCGTAAGGATTGTATGCCCAAGGATTATTAAAACGATTCCAACGGTTGAAAGCACGATACTGTCCATAGGAGAACGCATTATCGTAAATCAATACGGTTACGCCTGGACGTGTAAAGTTATTTGCAAAGAAAGGATCGTAGTAAGACAAGTCCACATAAATAGGATCGAAGTAATCGAATCCATAATAAGGACGATTAAACCGGCGAATACGAGACGTATAATAGTAATCGTGGTCGTAGTCATTAAAATCTTCATACGAATCATTGTCGTAGCTATTGTCATCGTAGCTATTGCTGTCGTAGTTGCCGCCATCAATATCATAAGTACTAGCGGTCTGGTAGCTATCATCATAATCAGTGTCTGGATCGAAATATACATCATCATATTGCTGAGCGCTTGCCCAAGCAGTAGCTACCAATATCAATAAAGCAATCAAACTATACTTTTTCATGTGCAATTTTTTTAATATTTAGAATGACAAAACATGTCTATTAAATTCATGGCTCTAAATTACTACTTTTGAGCCAGTATTTTAGTTAAGGTCACATTAAAGTGACCGTAATTAATTGTTAAAGGTAATACATTTTTAAATTAACTTTTGTTAAAATTTAGTTTTTCGGATAATTTCTTTGAAATTGCCCTGATTTTAGACAAAATCTCAACAATTCTAACATGGCAAAGGGAATTACACCCAGAAGTGAAGATTATTCGCAGTGGTATCAGGATGTCGTCAAGCGCGCCAACCTAGCGGAATACGCTGCGGTAAGAGGTTGTATGGTGATTAAACCTCATGGTTTCGCCATTTGGGAAAAATTCGTGACCAGTTGGACAAAATGTTTAAAGAAACTGGTCATGTTAATGCTTATTTTCCCTTGTTCATCCCCAAAAGCTATTTGAGCAAAGAAGCTGCTCACATAGAGGGGTTTGCTAAAGAATGTGCCGTAGTGACTCACCATCGTTTGATGAATGATCCAAATGGTGGTGGATTGATTGTGGATCCTGATGCAAAATTGGAAGAAGAACTAATTGTAAGACCGACTTCCGAGACTATCATTTGGGACACTTATCGCGGATGGATTCATTCTTATCGCGATTTGCCTCTGCTTATTAACCAATGGGCAAACGTGGTGCGTTGGGAAATGCGCGTGCGATTATTTTTAAGAACCGCTGAATTTCTTTGGCAAGAAGGACATACTGCTCACGCCACTAAAGCAGAAGCAGTTACCGAAACAGAGCTAATGCAAAATATTTACGCTCAATTTGCGCAAGAATGGATGGCAATGCCAGTGATAAAAGGCATCAAAACACCAAACGAGCGGTTTTCGGGTGCAGATGAAACTTATACGATTGAGGCATTGATGCAAGACGGAAAAGCATTGCAAGCTGGAACTTCACACTTTTTGGGACAGAATTTTGCTAAGGCTTTCGATGTTAAGTTTTTGAACGAGAATAATGTGGAGGAATACGTTTGGGCAACTTCTTGGGGGGTTTCTACACGCTTGATGGGCGCATTGATTATGACGCACTCGGACGACGACGGATTGGTGTTGCCACCAAAATTAGCACCGCTTCAAGTGGTAATCGTACCTGTACCAAAAACTTCTACGGAAATAGACTTTGAAGTAGATAAGTTGATGAAGGCGTTAAAAGCAAAGGGGATTACCGTAAAATACGACACAGACCAAAAGAATCGTCCTGGTTTTAAATTCGCAGAACACGAGTTGAATGGCGTGCCTGTGCGTGTGGCAGTAGGTAATCGAGATTTGGAGAAAGGACAATTTGAGATTGCGCGTAGGGATACAAAGGAAAAGCAGTTTGTACCTCTGGAAGGTGCTGCGGAATACATCGAACAATTGTTGGATGCTATTCAAGACAATTTGTATCAAACCGCACTCAAATTCAGAAATAACCATATTACAAAAGTGGACAATTTTGAAGACTTTAAAGAAGTTTTGGACGGTAAAGGTGGCTTTGTAGCAGCCCACTGGGACGGCACTACGGAAACGGAAGAAAAAATAAAGGAACTTACAAAAGCAACTATTCGATGTATTCCTTTGGATGCAGAACTAGAGGATGGAAAAGATATTTTGACGGGTCAGCCTTCTAAAAAGCGAGTATTGTACGCAAGGGCTTACTAACTGAAGTTGTGCAACCTGCCATTCGCATTTGGCTATTTGCTCTTTTTAAAAGGTTGGATACTTTGCAAAAAGTATTCAACCTTTATACCTATTGCTAAGTGTCGTTTCGCTATTGTGTGGCTAAAATGGCATTAAAGTTCAAGCGCATTGCCATATCCAATACAGCGACCACGTCTCCATTGGTAGCGTCTTTAGCCGTGGAGACAGATACGTTTACGTCTTTGTAGCGACGCACTTCTGTTTCAAAATGAGCTTCTAAATCTTCTAGTGCAATGCGTTTGCCATTTAAAAAGTATTGCCCATTGTTGCCAATATTAATTCGTTCGATGTCTGTTTTGCTAGGTAATTTAGCACGCGAACTTCCTGGTAGTTTCAGGTTAATAGCATTCGGTACGACCACTGAAGAAGTGAGCATGAAGAATATCAACAACAAAAATATAATATCTGTTAAAGCAGCAGAATTAAATTCTGCGTTCACGGTGTTTTTTTTCTTAATCGCCATTACTATGTATGAGTTACGAATTAAAAATTATGAGACTTGATAAGCTACGAGAGCCGATTGGTACTCTATTTTAAAGTCGTTTTAAAACAAGATTTTCTCTATTTCTTCTCGCTTAATCTCTAGGTTGTGTGGCTAAAATAGCTTTAGCTTTCAAGCGATTAGCCATTTTTAACACTTCAAGTGTCTCTTCAAAATGATTATTTACTTCCGAAACCACAGTTACATAAAGATTTTCTTGACTTTCAGCTTTACTCAACTCTGTCGAAAGTGCTGCTTCTAGTGCGTCTTTGGTGATGGTTTTATTATTAAGTTTGTATTTTCCATCTCCATCAATAGAGACAACAATATCTGTGTTTGCCACGGTTTTAGAGTCGGACACAGGCAGGTCAAAAGGTTCAATTTGTACCAATGAAGAAGTCAACATAAAGAAAATAAGCAGCAAAAATATAATGTCTGTTAGTGCTGACATGCTAAATGTGGCAGTAACCTTTGACCGATTGACTAGAGGCATGGCGCGTAAGTTAGAATGAACAAATTAGGCACTTGGTTCTTGAAGCAAATCCATAAAATCTACGGTATTACGCTCCATTTTATAGACTACTTTTTGAACGTTCGCTACTAATAAATTATATCCTGCAAAAGCGAAAATACCTATGAATAGACCAAAAGCCGTAGTTAACAAGGCTTGATAGATACCACTTGCTAGAACACTTGGGGTCACGTTTTCTTGGGTTGCCATTTCGTAGAAAGCGGAAATCATACCTGTTACTGTTCCGAAGAAACCAATCATGGGTGCAATACCCGCAATACTGGCTAATGTGGGAAGACTTCTTTCCAATTTAAAAACCTCCAAATTCCCTACGTTCTCGATAGCAGCATCAATATCTTTCAATGGCTTACCGATTCTCAAAATTCCCTTTTCCACCATTCTGGCGATGGGAGAATCTGTATTTTGGCATAGGGCTTTTGCGCCATTAATATTTCCAGAAAGCACGTTGGCACGAATATTATTCATAAAGCTTTCGTCAATTCTGCCAGCTTGCTTAATTGTTAATAACCGCTCAAAGAAAATATAAGCAGCAACTACGAATAGTGCAATCATCACTATGACGATGATGATACCCATAGTGCCTGAGGACAAGATAATATCCAAAAGACTTTGCGTTTTTTGAGTTCCTTCTTCTTCCAAGGCAACTGTTTGAAATAACAATAATAGATCAAACATCGGTGTAAAATTTAGTTTTATATTTGTTTGATGAATAACGAATCGCTAAATAGGCTACTTTAACGAAAATTCAATGCGAAATATTAGAAATCGTAGCACGAAAAGTAATGTTTTTGCGAAACAGTTGCAAATATATAAAAATACAATCATTTGCTAACACTTTCCGCGCAGACAAAAATATTGATTGACATTCCAATTGCTTAACGCATTGATTGTCAAAGGTAGTTATTTTTTATTATAAATACTTGAATTTTGTCTTCTCTGGCGTAATTAGCTTCAAGGTCTCAAAAATCAAGCGAATCACATTACTTACGTCCTCTTTATGTGCCATTTCAACAGTAGTGTGCATGTAGCGCAGAGGCAGCGAAATCAACACAGAAGGTACACCACCATTGGAATAAGCAAATGCGTCCGTATCGGTTCCTGTTCTGCGAGAGGATGCTTCTCTTTGAAATGGAATTTCGTGTTGATTAGCGGCTTCTACCACTAAATCTAATAATTTGTAATGTACGGCTGGTGCATAAGTGATAGAAGGACCTTTGCCTGCTTTCACGTCTCCCAGTAATTTAGCATTCATGTGTGGGGTACTAGTATCATGCGTCACGTCCGTGACAATTGCAAGATTAGGCTTGATGGTTTGTGCAATCATTTCTGCCCCACGCAAACCAACTTCTTCCTGTACGGAGTTAACCACGTAAAGCGCGTAAGGCAAATCTACTGCTTGTTCGTGCAATAAACGCACCACTTCTGCAATACAAAATCCACCCATTCGATTATCCAATGCTCGCCCTACATACCAACGGTCGTTTAGTACCGTCATTTCATCTGAAAAAGTAACTACACAACCGACATGGATACCCATATCTGTTACTTCTTTTTTATTAGCCGCGCCAATATCAATGAATAAATTTTCGATTTTGGGTTGGTATTTGTCTGGCTCTGTGCGTGTATGAATAGCAGGAATCCCGAAAACACCGCGCACTGTGCCTGTCGCAGTGTGGATAAATACTTGCTTAGATGGCGCAATGAGTGGGTCAGAACCACCGTTGCGAATTACGTGTAAAAAACCTTCTTCAGTGATGTAATTAACGAACCACGAAATTTCGTCAGCATGGGCTTCAATGACTACTTTGAAAGGTTTTTCAGGATGAATTACACCAAATACAGAACCGTAAGCGTCTGATTCCCAGTGATTGACAAAAGGGGTGATGTAGTCAAGCCACAACTGCTGACCAGACGATTCAAAGCCCGTAGGCGAAAAATTGTTGAGATAACGTTGCAAAAAATCCTCCGATTGAGGCGTTAGTACGTTCATATTTTTTTTTCTTAGGTGCTTTGACAGTTTTGTAGCGATGAAGTGTAGCTCCACTTGATGAAGATGCAGTTTCTCAAGGCTGTGTCACGTCTGTGGAGCAATCGTACTACAAAATAATCAAGAAATTTATTTAT
>JAAUTG010000022.1 GCA_012031785.1 Saprospiraceae bacterium
TTCACAGCAGCGTCACTCCAAAGTAACATTCTGGCGCGGTTCTGTTCGATAGCCTTGCATTCGCCTTTACGAACGAAATCGCTGAGAAAGTCTGGCTTGATAGTCTCAAGCTAAATAAATTGATGAGGTCTGCCCATTGTCAGAATTTTTAGTGTGACACAAAATTAATACCATCATTTCAAAAAACTCAATGTTACAGCTTTTTTAGCTAAACTTTTTGAATCAAACACTAATTGCCTTGTTTGGGTCGTATTCTAACTTCTTCATGGAGTAATTGCCCTTCTTTTTTATTTCTGTCTTCCGCTTCTTTGCGCTTAGTCACTAAAGTTTCGACTAATTGCTGTACTTCTAACGATTTTCGATTGAGATTACGGTGGTAGGTGATAATCAAAAAGCGCGCCATGTCGTCTGGATGGCGTAACCCAATTTGATTTAAAAATACGGTAAGTCGAGAGCCTTCGTAAAAACTCCAATTGACTATCATCCACCTTCCCAAGCTAAAATGTAACTTATGCGCAACTACTTCTTCGGGTGCAGTTTTAAATTTTTCTTTAGAAGATTGATCTACCAAACGGTTGAGTTGTACAAAGGCATCTGTTAAATCTTTAGGGATATAAGTTTCGTTGAGGATTTCCTGTTTGATACGCCATTGATATTGTCGTTCAAATTCAGTGGAAGTATTAGAGGGACCGTCTTGGCTGTGTAACTGAAAATTAAACCCTAAAAGACAGACGAAAATTACTATACGTACCATGACCATGACTTGAAATTAAAAACTTTGACATTTTTGATAAACGAGCGTATATTATTTAAAATATTATCCATTAAACATTACTCCTCGCTATATTATTGCATGGAGACTAAAGTTGTAAAATAGATTTCTACGCCACCTAATATTTCAGGTGGTGCTGCTTTTTGAAAGGTTTTTTGATACTCGTATGAAAGCTATCAATTGAATAAAACTCAATTGATACACATTTGCGTAACTGGAAAATAGCGTAACCTCAGCTAATGTTTTACAATTTAACATCAAACGAACAACTTCCAAAACAAAAACAGCCCTTCTATTTAGAAGGGCTGTTTCACAGATATTTTCTTAATCAATATCCATTTTAACTGAGTTCATCAAGTGATTACATCATGCCACCCATTCCGCCGCCGCCGCCATGTCCATGTGCGTGAGGTGCTTCTGGTTCTGGCTTCTCGTTGATGACACATTCAGTAGTCAATACCATACCAGCAATAGAGCCTGCATTTTCTAAAGCGATACGAGTTACTTTAGTTGGGTCAATTACGCCTGATTCTTTCAAATCTTCAAATTTGTCAGTACGTGCATTGTATCCCATGCTACCCTTGCTGTTAATCACGCGCTGCAACACTACACTACCTTCCACACCTGCGTTGTTAGCAATAGTGCGCAATGGAGATTCTAATGCCTTACGAACGATTTCTACACCGATATTTTCGTCTTCGTTTTCTAGTTTCAACCCTTTCAATGCGCCAATAGCTCTTACTAAAGCCACACCACCACCTACAACAATACCTTCTTCCACTGCTGCACGAGTTGCATGAAGTGCGTCATCTACACGGTCTTTCTTCTCTTTCATTTCCACTTCTGTCGGCGCACCTACATATAACACCGCTACACCACCTGCCAATTTAGCCAAACGCTCCTGCAACTTTTCACGGTCATAGTCAGAAGTAGTGTTTTCAATTTGCTGTTTGATTTGGTTGATGCGAGCGTTGATTTCTTCTTGAGAACCACCACCATTCACAATGGTAGTGTTGTCCTTATCCACTGTAATCTTTTCTGCTTGTCCCAAGTCACCAAGAGTTGCATCTTCCAAACGGTAGCCTTTCTCCTCAGAAATAACAGTACCACCTGTCAATACTGCAATGTCTTCTAACATCGCCTTACGACGGTCACCAAAACCTGGTGCTTTCACTGCCACAATCTTCAAACCACCTCTCAAGCGATTGACTACCAACACGCCTAATGCTTGGCTCTCGATATCTTCTGCAATAATTAATAAAGGACGACCTGTACCAACTACTTTTTCAAGAATAGGTACAATATCCTGCATGTTACTTACTTTCTTGTCGTAAATCAAAATGAAAGGATGCTCATATTCAGTAACCATCTCCTCTGCGTTGGTCACAAAATAAGGAGAAAGATAACCTCTATCGAACTGCATACCAATTACTTCTTCTACATAGGTATCAGTACCTTTCGCTTCTTCTACTGTGATAACGCCATCCTTAGAAACACGCTTCATGGCATCAGCAATTAGTTCACCAATCTGCTCGTCGTTATTGGCAGAAATAGCAGCTACTTGCTTAATTTTGTCGAAGTCGTCTCCTACATTTTCAGATTGCTCTTTCAAATTTTGGATTACAACTGCTACTGCCTTATCAATACCGCGCTTCAAATCCATTGGATTTGCACCAGCAGTTACGTTTTTCAAGCCAGCTGTAATCATTGCTTGCGCCAACACTGTTGCAGTAGTTGTACCATCGCCAGCCGCATCAGCAGTTTTAGAAGCTACTTCTTTAACTAACTGTGCGCCCATATTTTCCACTGGGTCTTCCAGTTCTACTTCTTTTGCCACAGTGACACCATCCTTAGTAACTATTGGCGCACCAAAACTCTTTTGAATAACCACATTTCTTCCTTTCGGACCGAGTGTTACTTTTACGGCGTTTGCTAGTGCATCCACACCACTTTTCAACCGCGCTCTTGCATCGCTATCAAAGCTAATTTGTTTAGAAGCCATATTTTAGTATCCGTTTAATATAAATTTAAAAGAATTAACCTATTGAAAAGTCAATAGGAATGATTTGAATAGAATACAATTGTCTGATTTTATGCTGTTTATGTATGTTTGTCAGTTACTTATTTACTCTAAAACTAAGTCTTTCAGAACAGGTAACTTCTCCGAATATTAGTTCTACACTAAAAAAGTGTATGACAAATACTTAAAAGCATAAACTCAATAACTAAGAAGACTAGTCTTCCAAAATGATCAAAATGTCATCTTCACGCATAATCAAGTAATCCTGACTATCGTAGTTTAGCTCTTGACCTGCATACTTACCATAAAGTACGATATCTCCAACGGAAACGGTCATCATGTTGCCATCTTTACCTGGACCTACTGCCACGACTTCTCCGCGCTGTGGCTTTTCTTTAGCGGTATCAGGAATGATGATTCCTCCCTTTGTTTTTGTGTCAGCCGGAGCTGGCTTCACGACTACTCTGTCATTGATGGGCTTCATCTTCATCTCTCTACTAATTTTGTCTTTGATTAATGAAACAATAAATTTGCTTAACAAGATTGTTCTTTACTACTTCTTTCTTATCATAGTTTGTGCCACATCGCATCAACTGTCATTTTTTCAGTATATTTTCTAAAAAACTACTTTATATGGCTTATTTTATTTTCTTTATTAGAAAAAAGTGTCATCTTGTCAATGGTTTTCTGGTTTTAGCAATCAAATTTCCAAAAACGAGAAATACCTGCCAATTACTCAATAAAATCATTTTGGAATAAATCTGAAGCAACAACAAGTAGAATAAGAAACAGAACAATGGACAACACAACACACTTAATTCACCAATGGAAAGCCACACCTTACGAAGAAGAAGTAGCTCATCAACTTCAAAAGTCGCTAAAGATAAACCCCATTTTCTGCCAGTTATTAGCCCAGCGTGGCATACAAAGCTACGAACAGGCAAAGGATTTCTTTCGCCCACAATTAGACCAATTACACGATCCTTTTTTGATGTTTGGGATGGAAAGAGCCGTCTCGCGCATCCTTCTAGCACTCGCTAGAAAGGAAAAAATTTTACTTTTTGGCGATTACGATGTAGATGGAACCACTGCGGTTGCATTGCTTTATACTTATTTAGAAAAGCACCACGCCATTCTGACCTATTACATCCCTGACCGATACAAAGAGGGCTATGGTGTTTCTTTTGAAGGTATCGAACATGCAGTGCAGCAAGGTGTTACGCTCCTCATTACACTCGATTGCGGTATTTCTTCTCAAGCCCCACTTCGTATGGCAAAGCGCGAGGGCATAGATGTGATTGTGTGCGACCACCACCTACCTAGTGAAGAATTACCTGATGCGTTTGCTATTCTTGACCCCAAACAAACGCATTGCTCCTACCCTTACAAAGAGTTAAGTGGCTGCGGCGTAGCTTTTAAACTCGCACAAGCCATCAACCAAGTCACTAATCAGCCTCCCGATTGGTGTTGGGAACTTTTGGATTTTTTGGTCATTAGCATCGCAAGTGACATCGTGGACATGATGGGAGAAAACAGAATCCTAGCCTACTATGGTTTAAAACGCTTTCAGCAAACCGAAAGAGTAGGTCTGAAAATGTTAATCGAAAAGAGTGGTAAACCCCTACCTTTCACCATCAACGATATTGTGTTTGGTTTAGCACCATTCCTCAACGCGGCTGGAAGATTAGCAGATGCTACCCAAGCGGTTCGCCTATTGTTGGCGAAAGACGCTAAAACAGCTACTGAAATCGCAGAGATTCTTAATCGAAGAAACCTCATGCGAAAGGAATTTGACCAACGCATTGCAGAAGAAGCAAAGATTCTATGGCAAGCAGAAGAAAACTGGCACTCCAAAAAAAGTATTGTCCTTTATCAACCCCACTGGCATAAAGGCGTAGTCGGTATCGTTGCCGCGCGCATGGTAGAGCATTTTCATCGCCCCACCATCATTCTGACCGAATCTAATGGAAAGGCAGTAGGTTCCGCACGCTCCATACAAGGGTTCAGTATCCATGAAGCCATCAAATCTTGCGAAGATTTGCTAATTAATTTCGGAGGACATGACCACGCTGCGGGCTTGAGTCTTCATCCACAGAACATTCCCTACTTCCAAGACCGCTTTGAAGCAATTGTTCAAATCACTTTACCCAATACCATTGCTGACCCAACGATTTACTATTCAGCAGTAGTACCTTTCCAAGCTATTACACCCACTTTTTGGCATATTCTACAACAGTTCGCTCCTTTTGGTCCAGGCAATAGGAATCCTGTTTTTGTAAGCCACCAAATCTATGATACAGGTTACTCTAGGTTACTCAAAGAACAGCACATTCGGCTCATAGTCAAACAAGATGATACACCAAGCATGATGGGTATTGCATTTGGAATGGCTCAATATTTTGAATCCATCCAAAGCCGCCAAAAACACTCCATCTGTTATACGCTTGAAAGCAATCAATGGAAAGACAAAACTTATTTGCAAATGCAGATTAAAGACATTAAAATAACATGAACTCAAAGCATAATCCATAGTTGACAAGTATCAAATTAGTGATTGGCTTATTTTGAACGATTACGTGGTGTTATGTGACTGGTTATTTGTTGGTATGATTAGTAGATGATGCTGTACCATTACCTTTTCGTTGCTTTGTGGTAAAACCTTCGGAAGTTCTAAACATAGCACCTTATCAAACAACTAGGCTAACAAATAACTAAATAAGCAACACCAAGTATTAGTTAATGTTATTCAGCAATATTATCTAAAATATCAATATGTTTTACTACATTTGTTGTAACAATGAAATTCATCTGTAATCATAGACAAAGACACACAAACTAGCATCAATGAGACTCTTTTTTACTTTACTATGCCTCATTTTAGGGCAAATATTTAGTATCGGACAAGAAATTGGAATAAATGACTTTAGAATCTCTTTCACAGGAGATGATAGAGACAAAAATTATGAAGCAAAAAACACCGCAGTTGCTTACAACAATACCAACAAAGAATATCTAGTCGTTTGGGCTTCCAATCAAAAAATAACACCCAATGGCTCTGGAGAGTACGAAATATGGGCACAGCGCTACAACGCAGTCAACGGGACAGCTATTGGCAGTAACTTCCGAGTGAGTGATATGGGTCCAGATGGTAGCGATTCTTACGGTGCAAATGCACCTGCAGTTACTTACAATAGCACCAATAATGAATACTTAGTCGTTTGGTACGGTGATAATGATGAAGGTGGCGTAGTGAGGAATGAAGCTGAAATTTGGGGGCAACGCATTGATGCTGCCACAGGAACACAGATCGGACCTAACGACTTCCGCATTAGCAACATGGGACCAGACGGCAACATAGCTGCTGATGCTAAATTTCCAGATGTAGCATACAATAGCACCAATAATGAATACCTAGTCACTTGGTCTGGAGATTCTTTTTTAGATGAAAAAATTGAAGTTTGGGGACAATTAGTAACTGCTGCGGGTACGCAAAAAGGCAAAGATTTCAGAATCAGTTTCATGGGAGGGAATGCAGACATTCGATATGGTGCTAACGACCCAGTAGTGGCTTACAATACTACCAATAATGAATACTTAGTCGTTTGGTTTGGCAATCAAACACAAGGCGAGTTAGCAACAGAGGAATACGAAATTTGGGGACAACGCATCAGTAGTGCAGGGAAAGCAGTTGGCACTAAAGGGTTCAGAATTAGTAGTTTGGGAGAAGATGGAGAAAGAGAAATAGACGCAAAAACGCCAGAGCTGACCTACAATAACCAGCAAAACGAATACTTGGTAGTGTGGAGTGGTAACGCCAGAAATGGCGATTACAAAATTTGGGGGCAGCGTTTAAATGCAGCAACTGGTGCAGAAGTTGGAAATAACGATTTTCAAATCGGCACACTAGGTCCTGACAAAGTATTACCTTCTCAAAATCATGTGGTAGATGTAGCCTACAATAGTATTGACCATCAATACTTAGTAGTATGGAACGCTCATGCTTATAATGGAGACGCTACAATTGGTGAAAATGAAATTTGGGGTTTGCGCTTGTATGGCACAAACGCTAACGCTGTGGAAGAAAATGAATTTAGAATTAGTAATTTAGGGCAAGATGGTGATGCTAACTTCGATGCAGAGCGTCCAGCGATTGCTTATAACAGCTATGCCAGAGCGTTTTTAGTAACTTGGCATGGGGACAATAATAGTTTGATAGACGAGGAATTTGAAATTTGGGGACAACGCATTAGCTTTGGCGGAACACCGCCATTACCTACATGCGACGATGGTATTCAAAACGGCGACGAAACAAGTATAGACTGCGGTGGTACGAATTGTCCTGTTTGCCCTGAACCTACGTGCGACGATGGTATTCAAAATGGCAATGAAACAGGGATAGATTGTGGCGATACCAATTGTCCTGTTTGCCCTATTCTTTGTGATGCGCCAACAGGATTAAACACCAGTAATATCAGTGCGACAAGAGTAACTTTAAAATGGAATGTCGTGCCAGAAGCCAACAATTACACCATAGAGTATCGCGCATTAGGTGCAGCAACTTGGACTTCAAGAGCAGCTAATAAAAATAGGCTCAGTGTGAAATCCTTGACAGCCAACACCACTTACGAATGGCGTGTGCGCTCCAATTGCGAAGGTGGCGCCAGTGGATTGGTCAGAAACGGTAACTTTTACTACAAGTGCAGCAAATTTGGTGACTTAGAACAGCGCAGCGACGATAATCAAGAAAACAAACGCTAACCATCTATCCGAATCCCGTAAATAGTCTATTACAAATTGAAGGACTTGACCCAAAAGTAGTTTCTATAATTACTATTCATCATCTGTTAGGACACTTGGTGCTAAAACAAAGCCAAGCAACAAGTCAGTATAATATTGACATACAAACGCTCCCTCAAGGAATTTACTTGTTGACAGTAGTCTCGGGTGCGAACAGTTGGCAACAGAAAATCATAATTCAATAAGCCCCTGACGATATTACACAATTTGCTTTTCGCTATTCGCCAGCCATACGAATTGCTTTGTCTTACAGAAAAACTATAAGTAGGAAAATACGAAATACAAATTAGTTAAATAATAGTAAAAGGCTTAACTTTGCGCTGCATTTTTTTAGAAAATCAATTTGTCACATGCTTCAGTTGAATTTTATTCGAGAAAATAGAGAACAAGTTCTTCAAGGACTTAAAGTTAGGAACTACGATACTGCTGCGCTGTCTATCATTGATGAGATTATTGCTTTAGACAACGAGCGCAAAAAGACCCAACTGGGCTTGGACACCATAAAAAATGAAAGTAACCAACTTTCCAAAGAAATTGGTGTACTGATGAAGCAAGGTAAAAAAGAAGAAGCTGACACCCAAAGGGCTAGAGTAAATGACCTAAAAGAAGATACTAAGAACTTAGAAGGTCAACTAGACCAAGCCGAAAAATCGTTGGAAAGTCTTTTACTGCAACTGCCTAACATTCCACATATATCTGTACCGAAAGGAAAATCTGAGGCGGACAATGAAGTATTCAAAGCGTGGTCACAACAACTCCCTGAACTAGGTGAGAATGCACTGCCACACTGGGAACTAGCCAAAAAATACAACTTATTTGACTTAGAACTTGGCGTGAAAATAACAGGCTCTGGCTTTCCACTTTATCGTGGCAAAGGTGCTAGACTACAACGCGCACTCATCAACTTCTTTTTGGACGAAGCTACCAATGCTGGTTATGAGGAAATTCAACCCCCTCATCTAGTAAATGAAGCAAGCGCGCGCGCTACTGGGCAATTACCCGACAAAGAAGGACAAATGTACCATGCTACAAAAGACGATTTGTACCTAATTCCTACGGCAGAAGTTCCTGTGACAAATATTTATCGAGATGTTATTTTGGAAGAAAGGGACTTTCCTATCAAACTAACGGCTTACACACCTTGTTTTCGTAGAGAAGCAGGTTCTTATGGAGCGCACGTTCGGGGCTTAAATCGAGTACATCAGTTCGACAAAATCGAAATCGTCAGAATCGAGCATCCAGAAAAATCCTATGAGGCATTAAACGAAATGCTTGACCATGTATCAGGTTTACTTGAAAAACTAGAATTGCCCTATCGGATTCTGCGACTTTGTGGTGGCGACTTAGGGTTCACTTCTGCCTTAACCTTCGATTTTGAAGTATTTTCAGCTGCCCAAAAAAGATGGTTAGAAGTAAGTTCTGTGTCTAATTTTGAAACTTATCAAACGAATCGTCTAAAATTGCGATTTAGAGAAGGTAAAAAATGTTTTGGCACACACTTTGAACGGAAGTGCTTTAGCGTTGGCAAGAATTGTAGCCTCGCTGCTTGAAAATCATCAAACGCCTAATGGAATCTTAATTCCGAAAGCGTTACAGGATTATACACGTTTTGAGGTAATTAACTAAAATTGATGTAACAAAATGGAACAATTTTTTTCTAGCTATCTAGGCTATATTATCCTTACTGGTATTGCATCTGTGATAGGAATGATTGTAAGTGGTGTATTACAAGCTAAATTCAGAAAATACAGCCAGATTGGTATTAGCAATCGAATGAGTGGTAGAGAAGTGGCAGAGGCTATGCTTAGACACTTTGGCGTTAAAGGGGTTCAGATTGTAGAAGGACAAGGAATGTTGACCGATCACTACAACCCGGCATCCAAAACAGTGAGTTTAAGTCCAGCCATCTACAATGGGCAAACTATCATGGCCGCCGCCGTCGCAGCGCATGAATGTGGACATGCTGTTCAACATGCTACCAGTTATCCCATGTTACAACTGCGCTCGAATCTGGTGCCTATTGTTCAAGTAGCATCAGGTGTACAGCAGTATTTGTTCATGGCTGTGCTACTTTTCGCTAGTACCAACCCAGCTTTACTGTTAGCATGTATTGCAGCTTTTGCAGTCACTACTTTGTTCTCTATAATCACTTTACCTGTCGAATTTGATGCCAGCAAACGAGCTTTGGTTTGGTTAAATTCAACAGGCATCCTTCGTGGCAAGGAATATGACGGGGCAAAAGATGCACTTACGTGGGCGGCAATGACTTACGTAGCGGCAGCGTTAGCGGCATTAGTTTCGTTGATATATCTAATTCTACGATACATGAATACTAGAAACTAAGGTAAGCCATCATTCTTAAACTGTTAAAATAGCAACCTAAAGTCATGGAAGAAGTTGAGTTGATTATCGAAGCAACCAATGAACAGATGTCTGGTGCAATGGAGCATTTGCAGCGCGAATTAGGAAAAATTACCACAGGCAAAGCTTCACCAGCATTACTGGAATCAATAAAAGTGGATTATTATGGTTCATCCACTTTACTTAGTCAAATTGCTAATTTAGGCACTTCTGATTCAAGAACAATCACCATACAACCCTGGGAAAGAAGTATGTTAGCACCGATTGAGCGTGCTATTTTTGAAGCAAACTTAGGATTTACGCCTCAAAATGATGGACAACTCATCCGTATTTTTGTACCACCATTAACTCAAGAGCGACGCATAGAATTTGTCAAACGGGCAAAATCACTTGGAGAAGATGCTAAAGTGAGTATCAGAAATGCACGCCGCGAAGCTATGGAAGGTATCAAAAAAGCAGTAAAAGATGGGTATCCAGAAGATGTGGCAAAACGCAACGAACAAGAAATACAAGACCTGACCAATAACTTCACTGCCAAAGTAGATAAAGCATTGGAAGTAAAAGAAAAAGAAATTATGACAGTTTAATCTGTCATATTGTCATTACGATAAACAGCGTAGCTAATAGGCTTCAACTACTAGCTTTATAAACCACTGAGGTTACGCAGTTCGCTATTCGCAGCCAGCACCCATAAATTAAGGTGGTTCAAAATAGTTGTATTTTGATAAATGGCTAATCGTAAAAAGCAAGTTGCGTAACGTCAGTAAATTGGATTTTTCTTGAAAATAGTCGAATATCACTTTACAACAATCACCTCATAATAAAACCGTTATAAAGTACAATAAGAGTATATCAGCCATAAAAATACAAACTATTGAATTTAATTCGCAGATAATGTTGTAGATTCAATCCAAAAATATTATCTTCGCACCACTTTTATGAAATCTTAAAGAGAAAGCGGGAATGAAACGTACATATCAGCCATCGAGAAGAAAGAAAATTAACAAACATGGCTTTCGCGAGCGCATGAGTACTAAGGACGGGAGAAAGGTTTTGGCGAGAAGACGCTCTAGAGGAAGATTGAAGTTAACGGTTTCTGACGAAAAGCGACTGAAGTAACTCATCTTATATAAACTAATCAGTTGGTTTAAAGGCAATAAAGGTGTTCTAATAGCATTAGAACACCTTTATTCATATATATCTATACAATATTATTTTAGATTTTATTTTTTACAAAAGCACAAAAGCTAATGTTTTGTTCTCCTGATTGAAAAGAATTCTTTTTTTTGCCCAAAACAATTTGTATCTTGAATAAAATTCCTCCTTTTGTCTCGCTCGTTATCCCTTGTTTCAATGAGAGCAAGCGTCTATTTCGTTTGGAAAGTGCCTTAGTAGCATTTCAGGCAAATTGGGCAAAATCATTTGAAGTAATCGTGGTGGACGACGGCAGCAAGGATGATACAGCAAATCGTGCAGAACAGATATTAGATAAATTACTGCAAAAAGCTGATTTCAAAGTTATCTCACTATCCGAAAATCAAGGGAAAGGCGGTGCCTTACGCGCTGGTGTACTGGCGGCTCGCGGAACCTATATCCTCACATTGGATGCAGATATGGCAGCACATCCGCTTTTGTTGGAAGAGTGGTTTCAAAACAATATTCCTAGTTATCAAGAAATATGGATTGGTTCAAGGACGCACGAAGATTCTGTAATCAAAGCAAAGTCGCACCGCAAGATTACAGGTTCTATTTACAATTTACTAGTCCGTTTAGTGACCCCTATTAAAGAATCCGATACTCAATGCGGCTTCAAACTCTACCCTAATCATATAGGAAAAGTTTTATTTGAAAACCTGCTCCTTAGAGGTTGGGCGCACGATATTGAATTACTTTATAAAGCACACTACTTGGGTGTGACTATCAAATCAATGCCTGTGGTATGGGAACATGTAGAAGACGAAAAAATCGCGGTGCTTCAAGATGGTATCAAAATGGCACGACAAACGATATATTTATCTTTTCTATTTCGGTTTAACCGTACTTTTCGACGTAATTTATTGAAAATGAAGCAATCTCAAGAAAAATTCAATGTGCAAGTATCTGCGAACGGCGATATTTAACGTATTGATGCTTGCGTGAATGATAATAAATAGGAATGGTACTACCAACCTGAATATCATCGTCTTGTTCCATTTTGAAAGATGTTTTTAAAGGATTACCATTAATAGGAGTATATTTTATACTAATATTATATGTTATTGATTTAGAAGGATTTACTCCCTTTTTTCTGCTGCGCTTGGACTCAATAGCTACCACTTCTGCTTCTCCTGGCACCTTGTATCTAGCAAAAGAATACTCTTCGTACCAAAAATACCCTATCAGAGCTAGTGTTCCGACAATCAATATCCCAATTACTATTTTCATAACTTCAAGTTTGTTGTAATTGTTTAACTAGTCACCGTCAAGTTATTACTCCTATTACGCAATCGGCTTTCGCTATTCGCGAATTGCGTAAGATGAGTGGTTACGATTACACTCGCACAAATTTATTGTATTTGCAGTATTGCATCTAGTTTTTTGTAAAAAAATCTCATCTCGTATAAATTTAAGAAAACAAACCTGCTAAATGCGTTACTTTTGCGAATTTACACATCAGAAGCAAGAAAATAATTAGAGCATGGCAAAAGTAATGATTATAGGTGCAGGTGGCGTAGGGCGTGTGGTCACGTACAAATGCGCACAACATCCTGAAGTATTTTCCGAGATATTATTGGCAAGTCGCACGAAAACCAAGTGTGATTTTATTGCCCGAGAAGCAATGCTGGCAACTGGACATAAGCACATCGAAACTGCTGCAGTGGATGCAGAAAACGTCCCTCAATTGGTAGAATTGATTAAAAAATTCCAACCTGCGATGGTGATTCATGTGGCGTTACCGTATCAAGACTTAACCATTATGGAGGCTTGCCTTGAAACGGGTGTGCATTACTTAGACACTGCTAATTATGAGCCTAAAGATGTGGCAAAATTTGAATACAGTTGGCAGTGGGCGTACCAAGAGCGGTTTCAAGAAAAGGGCTTGCTGGCTGTACTTGGTTGTGGGTTCGATCCAGGGGTGACCAGTATTTTTACCGCTCGTGCAGCCAAACATCATTTTGACGAAATACATTATTTAGATATTATTGACTGTAATGCAGGTGACCATGGGAAGGCTTTCGCCACCAACTTTAATCCAGAAATCAACATTCGAGAAGTAACTCAAAAAGGGAAATACTGGGAAAACGGACAGTGGGTAGAAACCGAGCCGCATGAAATTAGTCAAATGATCAACTATCCCGACATCGGACCTAAAAAGTCATACGTCATTTATCACGAAGAATTAGAGTCATTAGTCAAAAATTTCCCAACCCTAAAGCGCGCTCGTTTTTGGATGACTTTTGGAGATGAATATTTAACGCATCTCCGTGTAATCCAGAACATTGGAATGGCAAGTATCGAACCTATTATATACAATGGTATGGAAATCATACCTTTAGAGTTCTTAAAAGCAGTGCTACCCGACCCAGGTGAACTTGGAACTAATTATACTGGACAAACTTCTATTGGATGTCGAATCAGAGGCATAAAAGATGGGCAAGAGAAAACCTATTACATTTGGAACAATTGTAGCCATGAAGCAGCTTTCCATGAAACGGGTACACAAGGTGTTTCTTATACCACAGGCGTACCAGCCATGACAGGCGCAATGATGATGCTGACTGGTCAATGGACAGGCGTAGGCGTTAAAAATGTGGAAGAATTTAATCCTGACCCATTCTTGGCGAAACTTGGCGAACATGGATTGCCTTGGCACGAAGTAAGCAATATTGATTTGGAGTTATAAACATTTAATATTCGTGGAATAAAATAGACAAGCCTATTTTTTTAGTAATGGTTTCTGGTCTGTTTTTATTCCACTTTTGACCTTTTTTAACAATTTAACAGCAACAATGTCTAAATACCAAAATATTCCATCTCCTACTTTTTTATTGGAAGAACCTTTGTTCAGAAAGAACTTGGAGTTGATTCAAAGTGTACAAGAAAGAGCGGGTGTTTCTATCATATTAGCACTTAAAGCATTTGCCATGTGGCGAATGTTTCCTATGGTACATCGCTACTTGAGTGGTGCAACTGCTAGTTCTTTGAGCGAGGCACAATTGATTTTTGAAGAGATGGGAACTAAAGCACACACTTACGCTGTGGCTTACTTACCGCATGATTTTCAACAAATTATGGCATATAGTAGTCACATTACATTCAATTCTGTAACTCAGTATTTAAGGTATAAATCGGCGGTAGATGCGTTTTCAGAACCTATTTCTTGTGGTATTCGCGTCAATCCAGAATATTCAGAAGTAAGCACTGACCTTTATAATCCTGCTGCTCAAGGTTCTCGACTTGGTGTCACAGAGGAAGCTTTTATCAGTGGATTACCTGATGGCGTAGAAGGGTTTCATTTTCATACGCTTTGTGAATCAAGTTCTTAC
The DNA here is from genome assembly GCA_012031785.1 of Saprospiraceae bacterium. Classification (GTDB taxonomy): domain Bacteria; phylum Bacteroidota; class Bacteroidia; order Chitinophagales; family Saprospiraceae; genus JAAUTG01. The sequence goes on from JAAUTG010000022.1 coordinate 14,477, forward strand.
GAATTAGAAAAAACATTATTTGCTTTTGAGGAAAAATTTGGTTCATGGTTGCCTCAATTAAAATGGGTCAATATGGGGGGTGGACATTTGATGACTCGAAAAGGTTACGATGTTGAACATTTAATTCATGTGTTGTTGCAATTCAAGTCGCGTTATCCGAATTTAGAAGTTATTTTAGAACCTGGCAGTGCTATTGCTTGGCAGACTGGAGTATTAGTAGCTACGGTACTAGACGTTATCGAAAATAGAGGGGTGAAAACTGCCATCGTGGACGTTTCTTTCACTGCCCACATGCCTGACACGCTAGAGATGCCTTACCGCCCAAAAATCACTGGTGCAACAGACCCTATTGAGGGAAAACCTACCTATCGCATCGGTGGTGTAAGTTGTTTGGCAGGTGATTATATGAGTGAATACAGTTTTGAACAACCTTTAAACGTAGGGGATCAACTTATTTTTGAAGATATGATTCATTACACGATGGTAAAAACGACCACTTTCAATGGGGTTAAGCACCCAGACATCAGCATCTTGCATGAAGATGGCAGACTAGAAGTCGTAAAACGGTTTACTTACAACGATTTTAAGAATAGATTGAGCTAATAACGCATGTTAAGCAGTTAGTTATTGGTTGGATGGGGCATTTACTGGTGAGTTGTTGTCAATACTTCTCATTTTTGCATCGTGGTTCTTGGAAAATTACTGTGCAAATGCGATTCTTAGTTATAAAACACTGTGAATAAGTAACTTAAAACGAAGTCTCACAAATCCGTTAACAACTTTCTAATAACCTAAGTAGTTTGACAAATGGAATCTTTTTCACTTTATAGTCGTTATCTTAAAACACTTTGAGCATTAGGCTTTAAGTAACTTTTAGTGCATTTTTAACGATTAACAACATCATGCAATACACACAACAACTGCCTATTTATCAAGTAGATGCGTTTACTTCCATACGGTTTAAAGGCAATCCTGCTGCGATAGTGCCGCTTCAAACATGGCTGACGGATGACATAATGCAAGCGATTGCAGCAGAGAATAATTTATCTGAAACTGCTTTTTTCGTTCCTGAAGAAAATGGTTTTCGTTTGAGGTGGTTTACACCAACCACAGAGGTACGCTTTTGTGGTCATGCCACTTTGGCAACCGCACATACGCTTTACGCCCATTTAAACTATACTGCTCCTGAAATTCAATTTTTTACCAAAAGCGGCTTATTTACAGTGGTTAAGCAGGGAGAACTTTATTTGATGAACTTTCCAGTTGACCATATAGTCGCTTGTGAGCCACCTCTTTTGATTCAAGAAAGTCTTGGAAATGTAAAAATTTTGGACTGCTACAAAGGATTAGATGATTATTTAGTGATCATTGAATCGCAGGCACAATTAAAGGCGCTAAAGCCAGATTTTCGTTTATTAACACAAGTATTATCAAGGGGAGTAATTGTAAGTGCCAGAGGGGAGGATACAGATTTTGTATCGCGCTGTTTTTTCCCGCAATCAGGAATTGATGAAGACCCTGTAACAGGTTCAGCTCATACTACCCTCACGCCCTATTGGGCGCAGCAATTGGGGAAAAATAACCTTACAGCTCAACAAATTTCTACTAGAGGAGGTTACTTGGAGTGTACGTTAAATGCAGAACGTGTAATCGTATGCGGGAAAGCGGTTACTTTTTTAATAGGTGAATTTTTTATTTAATTGCTCATTTGCAGTTACTTGCACAAGTAATTCAAGTGTAGAGCAATAAATTTTTTACTCAAATCTTTATTGAACATCGAATCTGTTAGAACAATATTTCGTCTAATTGTTTAGAGTGTGTACGTTTGTAGAAACTACACAAGAGTGTGAAATTGAAGCAAGGGGTTAATGTTAGGTCAATTTAGTCCATTGCCGACACTCAAATTAAAACTTTTATCAAAAAGAAAAAATACTGCTATGGCAATAATGATTACTGATGAGTGCATCAATTGTGGAGCTTGCGAGCCAGAATGCCCTAACAACGCAATATATGAAGGTGGAGTAGAATGGAAAATCTCTGACGGTACAGGAGTCAAAGGAAAGTACCAACTAGAAAAAGGTAACTGGGTGGATGTTAACGCAGAACAAGCACCAGTAGAAGATGATTTTTACTACATCGTGCCTGATAAATGTACAGAATGTGTCGGTTTTCACGAAGAACCACAATGCGCTGCGGTTTGTCCTGTGGACTGCTGTGTGCCTGATCCTGAGCGAGTAGAAGATAAAGAAGTCCTTCTAAAAAGAATGTCAAAATTACATATTAAAAAAGCCGATAATTGATGGGCTATGCGTTAGGAGTGAAAAGTTGTAAGTTTAACTTACTTATTTTTCATTCCTAAAGTACAAATGCTTTAAATGTAGATTTAGGCAAGTTACTTACGTTAGCAATGCTCAATCTTGTTGACAAAAAAAGCACTTACATCATTGTAATTGTGCGAATGTAGCCACGCAAATAAAAATACTGCTATCAAAAAATCAAGAAGTTCAGTTTTGCTGGCTTGTCATTATTGTTTTATATTGAGCATCAGCATTATTTTCAAGTTGATACTAGCACTTGGCAATGCTTTAAATGTTCTTCTTTATAGGCTAAACAACAATTAATCAATCTATTATGAAAAGAAACATACTAATATTATGTTTGATTATCAATACTAATATCCTTTCCGCTCAATCTATTTTCCGAACAGGACAACTTCAACTTACAAATGGTGAGCAACTGAATGGCTACGTTCAAATAGCATTTAGCAGTACGAACGAATCAAAAATTTATTTTAAAAACTCTTTAAAGAATAAAGAGTATAAAGTATTTACTCCTCTTGAAGTAGCCCAATTAAAAATCGGAAAAAGTGTAAAATACGAAACTCGCAGTATTCCACTTTTAGATAGAAACCAATTGATTGTCCCAAATGAACAGCAATTTACTTTTTTGAAACATATAGCTGGTGGGGTTTTTGATATTTATCAATTGCCCGAAAGCTCAGTGTTTTTTATTTCATTTGCTCAAGATAGTCTATTGGCTTTACTTCCATCCAAATCTTCTATGGAAGCCTATAAAGTGGGTAATTCTTACAAACTTCCTTCTGGCGATGTTATAAATGATTGGGAAAAAGACGGCGGTATTTTTGAGTCAGAGACTGGTTTGAAGTATATCTATGACCGCAATGAGCTATACCAGCTCCAAAATCGGTACATACCTGATTTGAAAAAATCACTTAGTCATGCAGGTTGTACTACTTTGTCCGTTCCATCTTCTTTTCAGCCCACTATCAATAGTCTAGTTGCATTGTCAAAAAAAACGCATGAATGTTTAGATTCAGAGGCTTTTTGAAAATTATTCAAAAGATAAATTGGCTTCAAGTGGCTTTCATCGGTAGCGTTGTTTCTTTGCCAGATTATGATTTTACTTCCTTGCCTGGCATCAGTTTACAAGTGGAGCTACGAGGTAATAGTTTCTCAACGAATACCAGTTTAGGGATAGGTGTTTATAGAGAAAAATATGAAAGAACGATTTTTTTCAATAGAATTATTGATAACCTACCGACTTTCAGAAAAGATACTACTACACAGACTACGAAAACTTTTGCTCATTTTTTTAGAATTAACTATCACTTATCCCCCAACAAAAACTTTAGACCCTATGGAACTGTTGGACTGAAGTCAGAAAGAACTAATACCGCATTGAATCTTTCTGCTGATGATCCTTATTACGTTAGTGTAGATATTTCTAAAAATACCATTTTCGCAGGAGCAGGAATTGACTACTATTTTCGTCCACATCACCAAATAAGAGCAGAAATGATTTATAATAACAGCATCGAATTTGCTATCGGCTATGGATATGTGATTTGGTAATGATGCGATAAAAACAACGTACATAATGATTAGATTAGTAGCTGCAATCATGTCAATAGTCTTCTTTTTTCTATTTACCAACTGCCAAAACCTATCCGAGTATGACCAAATGGTTAAGCGAGAACTCGCCAAAGGGATTCGGCAGGACAGCTTGTTCTTAGGATTTTACTTTGGAATGCCTTCAAAATCATTTTATGATCATTGTTGGAAACTCAATAAGCAACAAATTGTGAAAGAAGGCAAGAACAATACCACAGTGGAATATGATGTTTCTAAAGATTTACGCCACTCTGGGAAAATGAATTTCTATCCTGATTTCTTTGAGGATAAAATTTATGAGATACCTATTTCTTTCAATTACGATGCCTTTGCTTGGAGTCAGGAATTTAGTAATGATACTTTACTTGTGGACGTGCTGCAATTACTACAAAAGCAGTATGGTGATTTCAAAGAATTTACTCATCCTAAAAAAGGTAGTGTTTTTGTTAACGTGAATGGTAATCGGCAAATCAGAATATTTACCAATGACATGGACAATTCAGTTCGTGCCGTGTTTACTGACCTGACTGTGGATAAGAACCAAGTGAAAGCAGCACAAACTTCTTCAAAATCTAATTGATGAGATACTATATTTTGATTTGCGCCTTAGCATGCTTGCTCTTGTGGGGATGTGAGGAACAAAAAACACTGTATGCGAGCCTAAAAGCAGAGCATACGGGAATTGATTTTGTCAACCAGTTAACTTACAACAAAGAATTTAACATTTATACTTATCGCAATTTTTACAACGGCGGTGGGGTTGCTATCGGAGATGTTAATCGGGATGGTTTTGAGGATATTTACTTTACAGGTAATATGGTCTCCAATAAACTATACCTAAATAAAGGTAACTTTCAATTTGAAGACGTTACAGAAAAAGCAGGCGTGATGGGGAAGCGTTCTTGGTCAACAGGAGTGGCGATGGCAGATGTAAATGGCGATGGTTGGTTGGATATTTATGTATGTAATTCTGGAGATGTCAAAGGAGATAACCGACAAAACGAATTATTTATCAATCAGGGGGATGGTACTTTTAAGGAGCAAGCCGCTGAATACGGTATTGCCGATCAAGGACTTTCTACGCATGGCGTTTTTTTTGACTATGATCGCGATGGCGACTTGGATTTATACCTGTTGAATAACTCTTTTCGTGCCATTGGAAGTTTTAATTTGAAACGAAACGAGCGATACATCCGCGATAGTATCGGGGGCGATAAATTATATCGCAACGAAGCCATTAACTTGAGCGGAAAACCTGAGAATCGCTTCTCAGATGTGAGTGAAGAAGCAGGTATTTATGGTAGTATTATTGGTTTTGGGTTGGGTGTGACCGTAGGCGACGTGAATAGAGATGGTTGGCAAGATATTTATGTGTCTAACGATTTTTTTGAGCGCGATTATTTGTACATCAATCAAGGTGATGGCACATTCCGCGAAGAGCTAACCAATCAAATGAACTCCATCAGTGCTGCTTCCATGGGGGCAGACATGGGTGACTTGAATCAGGATGGCTATCCCGAAATATTCGTCACAGAAATGCTACCTGAAAAAGACGGCGACATCAAGCAAAAAACCACTTTTGAGGATTGGAACAAATATCAAGAAAACTTACGGAATGACTACCATCATCAGTTCACCAGAAATATGCTGCAACTAAACAATGGCGATAATACTTTCAGTGAGATTGGACGATTTACGGGAATAGAAGCTACTGACTGGAGTTGGGGGGCACTTATTTTTGATATGGATAATGATGGGAAACGCGATATTTTTGTAGCAAATGGAATTTATCAAGACTTAACGGATCAAGACTATATTGATTTTATTGCCAGCGAAAATACCCAGCGTATGATTATCACCCGTGAAGGTGTGGATTTTAAGACACTGATTGATTCCATCCCAGTTAGACCAGTTGCTAATTATGCGTTTCATCAAGAGGGGGAAATGCAATTCAACAACCGTGCAAAAGATTGGGGGTTAGCCACGCCAAGTCATTCCAACGGTTCTGCCTATGCCGATTTGGATAATGATGGAGACTTAGATTTGGTGGTCAATAATGTGAACATGCCCCCATTTATCTATGAAAATAACACTACTACTTTTTTCCCAGAGAATCATTTCCTACGTTTTCAATTACTAGGTGAAGGCAAAAATACAGCAGCTATCGGCACTAAAATTACCTTAAAATATGGCAATCAGTTGCAATATTTGGAGCACATGCCTATGCGTGGTTTCCAGTCTTCTATGAGCTATCAACCTCATTTTGGGTTAGGTGCTACTAGAACTATTGACTCTGTTTTTATAGACTGGACTGATGGTCGCCAAACTTTACTAACTAATGTGTCTAGCAATCAAACTATTAGCGTCCGACAATCGGAAGCCGTACAAAACGGGAAATTGGTAGCATCTTCTTCCGCTTTTGTTCCTTTGCTAGAGGATGTTACAGGCGCTTTAGGTGTCTCTTTTCGACACCAAGAAAACAATTTTTCTGACTTTGATCGCGAAAGGCTGATTTACCAAATGCTTTCTAATGCTGGTCCTAAAATAACTAAAGCAGATGTAAATGCAGATGGATTAGACGATTTTTATGTATGTGGCGCCAAGGATAGTGCAGGAAAATTATTTGTTCAACAAAATGATGGTACTTTTCAATCCACTAATGGAAGCGCTTTTTGAAGAAAAGAAAATATCTGAGGAAACTGATTGTCTCTTTTTTGATGCAGATGGCGATGGCGACCAAGATTTGTACATCGCTTGCGGAGGTAATGAATTTCCATCTTCCGCAGCAGCACTTATAGACCGCTTGTACTTTAATGATGGCAAGGGCAATTTTAATTTATCCGAGCAAATTTTGCCTAGTACACAATTTGAAAGTACAGCTTGCGTGAGGGCAAGCGACATAGATAAAGATGGCGACCAAGATTTGTTCGTGGGTATTCGTTTGAAACCTTTCCGATATGGCGTACCTGTGCATGGATATTTATTGCAAAACGATGGACAAGGTAAATTTCAAAATGTGACGTTAACTGCGGCACCTGAATTGGAAAATCTGGGTATGATCACTGATGCTATTTTCTCGGACTATGACCAAGATGGAGACGATGATTTGATAGTGGTTGGAGAGTGGATGCCGCTTGTATTTTTTGAAAATGAAGATGGGCAGTTCAAAAAAGTAGCATCCGAACAACTTGGTTTGGCTACCAGTTATGGTTGGTGGAATAGTATGGAAACTGCTGACTTCAATCAAGATGGTAAGCCAGACTATGTGCTTGGGAATCATGGGCGTAATTCGCGCTTCCGAACTACCGTAGAAAAACCACTCCAAATGTTCGTAGATGATTTCGACCAAAACGGTTCGCCAGAGCAAATACTTGCTCGGTATGAGGATGATAAGTTACTTCCTTTTGTGCGCAGGCATGAATTGGTCATGCAAATGCCAGGCTTAAAAAAGAAATACTTGCGCTATAAAAACTACGTAGGGCAGACTGTAGAGGATATTTTTGGAGCATCCGCACTCGCTAAAGCTACACAACTCCAAGTTCATACCTTGCAAAGTTCTATTGTATTGAGCCAAGCTGATGGTACCTACATATTGAAACCGCTTCCAGATGTTGCTCAATTCGCACCAATGTATGGTATTTTGCTGGACGATTTCGATGCAGATGGCTTCCTAGATATTTTATTAGCGGGTAATTTTGACTATGTTAAACCTGAAATGGGTCGTTATGATGCTAGTTATGGGACTTTACTCAAAGGTAATGGGAAGGGTGATTTCGAAGCTATACCTGCTAAACAGTCAGGTTTCAGGGTGTTGGGTCAAGCGAGAGACATCAAGTATTTGACAATAAAAATGAGCAATACATCGTGGTGGCGAGGAACAATGATGCCTTGCAGTGGTTCAAAACTAATGTGGGAGTGAATGTAAGAAACTGATAAGCAAGATGTAAATGGTTTTCGAAAAATAGAAACCTAAATTTTCGTGAACCACTTACATTTTATTAATGCTACATGTATGTTTAAGGACAAGTTTGTCCTAATTCCAATATTTACGCGCCCAAATCTTTCAAAATTCTATCCAACTTCTGATCCAACTGAGCTTCTGTAGCTACAAAAGCAGCACGGTTAGATAAGGTCTCTTTTGCGCTGCAATAAAATTTGATTTTAGGTTCTGTGCCAGAAGGGCGAGCGGAAACAATCGTACCATCTTCTGTAAAAAATTGCAACACGTTAGAAGAAGGAAGGTCAATAGCCTCTGTTTCACCAGTCCACATATCTTTAGAAATCCTAGTTTTGTAATCCTTAATTGTCACTACTTTTGAACCTCCAAGCATAAGGGGCGGGTCTTGGCGGTATTTTTCCATCATCGCTTTAATTTCGTCTGCTCCACTTTTACCTTTTTTGGTTAAGGAAACAAGTTTTTCCTTGTAAAATCCAAATTCCAAGTATAGATTAATCAAAGCATCGTACAGGCTAATGTTTTTGTCTTTGTAGTAAGCTGTCATTTCAGCAATCATGGCACAAGACACTACTGCGTCCTTGTCGCGTGCGTGTTCTCCAACCAAGTAACCATAACTTTCTTCTCCCCCGGCGATAAATGTCCTTTTACCTTCTAGTTGGGTCATTATTTCTCCGATGTATTTAAAGCCAGTCAACGTGTTGAAACACGCTACATTTTTAGCGGCTGCAATGTGGTCTATAAGATAAGAAGTAACAATAGTTTTTACGATATATTCCTTGCCCGTCAATTTTCCTACACTTTCCCAAACATTCAACATGTACTGAATCAACAAACAAGCGGTTTGATTCCCATTGAGTAGCACAAATTCGTCATCGTTGTTTTTTACTGCAATGCCTACACGGTCTGCATCTGGGTCAGTCGCCATTACTAAATCCGCATTCACCGCTTTAGCTTTTTGTAGTGCTAAGGTCAGAGCTTCCTTTTCTTCTGGATTCGGATAAACTACAGTTGGAAAGTTGCCATCTACTATCATCTGTTCATCCACCAAAATCACCTGTTCAAATCCAAACCGCTTTAGTACAGGTGGCACGGATACGCCGCCTGTTCCGTGAATGGGAGAGAAGACAATTTTCATATCTTTTTGACGCTCAATGGCTTCTTTTGAAATGGAATGTGCTACTAACGCTGTAATAAACTTTTCATCCATCGCTGCGCCAATAGTTTCGATGAGTTGTTTTTGGGCTTCAAATCGAATTTCGTCAATATTCGTTACTCTTCGTACTTCTTCCATCACATTTTCGTCATGTGGTGCTACCAACTGTCCACCATCCGCGCCATAAGCCTTGTAGCCATTGTATTCCTTTGGATTATGAGATGCAGTAAGCATCACACCTCCTTGACAACCAAGTTCTCGAATGGCAAAGGACAATTCTGGTGTGGGGCGAAGCCCATCAAAAAAATAAACGTAAATACCATTTGCAGAAAATACTTCCGCGACTAAGCGAGCGAAAGTTTCCGAATGATTGCGGCAATCATGGGCAATCACTACTTTCACTTGCTGATGGGGATAGATTTTTAATAAATAATTACTAAATCCCTGTGTAGCAGCTCCTAATGTGTATTTGTTGACGCGGTTCGACCCCACACCCATAATACCACGCAGACCACCTGTCCCAAATTCTAAATCTTGATAAAAAGCATCAATGAGGGCAGTCACTTCGTTATTCGCTAATAAATCTTTGATGGTGCTTTTAGTAGCATCGTCGTAGTTTCCGTGTAACCAGTGATTCACTCTTTCTTGAATAGCAGGCTCTAAAACTTGTGTTGACATAATGTATATTTTGACGGGGAACAATGAAAAAATAAATAGTAATAAAATGGTTATGTTTATTTAGTAGTAAAGGGTCAACGCCATATCATTTTATACGATTTGAAAGGGTTTGTTGAGCATTTTGAGAATTAACCTTTTCAAAATCTTCTTATTCGTTGCAAATTTAATTTTTTGTTTGGACTAATAAAATTTAAAGTAGCAATCATAAAAAATGATGCTTTGAGGTACGGTAAATAAATATTCCCGCTGCTCATCAATTCGTAGAAAAGTAACGATTATTTGTGTCTCCTCACTTAATTTTGCCTATCTTGTGTGGTGTACTGTTGAAGTATAAATTTTTAACACCTACTTAGTTCTTAAAAACCAAATAGTTACATTATTTATGCTATACATAAAATCTTTAGTGATGATAGGTCATACTAAAAGTTGAATAGTAAAAATCAACCAACAGCGACAACACAAGTACATCAATGTTAAGTCTATTATTATGTTGAAATTTTTTCTTAATCAATTCAACGATAGAGTAGAAGGAAAATACGAATCTATTTTCTATGAAAAACTTTATTTTAATAACCTTGAAAGGGCTTATTTAATTAGTGTAGTAGGTGTGGTTTCATTTTTTTACTCCTGCTTTCTGGATATTTTAATATGCGCAATGAGGCTACCGAGGATACAATCATTCATTCGATGCTGTTTGTAACACACGCTTTGCTTTCTTTTCTATTGATTCCTGCCTTTTTCAGAATGGATGATAAGGAAAAGTTGTTGGCAGGATTGTACGAAAATAAACAGGTGTTGTTTTTTACAGCGCTGGCTGTACTTGGATTTTCGTTGCTTCCGATGGCGATACTTGCCCTACAATCAAGGGGTAGTATTGCAGTATTTGCTATATTTATTGTACTGATTAACTTAGGGTTCAATCTTCCTCATAAAGCGAATATCGCTGTTAACCTGATTAGTATTTCAATAGTATCTCTTGGCATCGTTTACGTGGTGAGCGATGATGACAAAATGTTGTCCTACCTTTTTGAGTGTTGGGCGTTGACTGGAATGGTTTTTTTGATTGCTAATTACCAATTTCAGGTTAGTATCAAGGAATTTAATTACAAAATGCTGTTAGAGGAAAAAATCAAATTATTCAATCGCAACTAGAAGCTGAATTTAATAAAAAGATAGCTGAAGTAGAAATGAAAGCACTTAGAGCGCAAATGAATCCTCATTTTCTGTTCAATGTGCTTAATTCTATCAAATTGTACATGGTGCAAAATGATGCGAGAACAGCAGCAAAATACTTGACTAAGTTTTCAAGACTGATTCGCTTGATTTTAAACAACAGTAAGTCACCGATGGTCAAATTGGAAGAAGAACTAAATGCACTTTTGCTGTATATTGAGATGGAGAATTTTCGATTCAATGATAAATTCGATTTTGAACTCTATGTGGAAGAAGAAATTTCGTTAGGGCAAATTGAAATTCCGCCAATGATTTTACAGCCTTTTGTGGAAAATGCGATTTGGCATGGTTTGATGCACAAAGAAGATGAGCGCGGCGTGCTAACTATTAATATCAAATTGAACGATGCCAAAGATAAACTCTGCTTCATCATTGAAGACAATGGCATAGGTCGTGAAAAGCACAGCAAATCAGAACGCGCACGGCTGCCAAACATCAATCAGTTGGCGTACAAATTACGAACGACCGCCTTGCCATTGTCAATGAGTTGTTCAAAACGGATGCCAGTTTAGACATTATTGACTTAAAAGACGAAAGCGAGCCACCTAAAGCAAAAGGTACTAGAGTTGTGCTATATTTACCCGTAACAGCTTCAGAGGCAAATACTTAATAGAAGAAATTGTTGGCATTTTCTATGAATCTGAAAATGCCAATCATTCAATCAATTACTACAAATGCAAATCACCTGACTCGAAGTCCATTTCTCGCGCTTGTTTTTGGTCGCGGCGCAATTCCACTGCTTTTCTCAATTGCTCGCGTACTGTAATGCCGTCTTTAATGGCAGGAAGCAGCAGTTCGGGATGTGTTCTGTCCGAACTTACCACAATGATGTTTGCTAAATTCAACATACGATAAATAAGTGGTTGCTCCACCCTCACATCTTTAACGCGATATAGCTCCACATCGTGAATTTTTCTAGTAAACACCCCATTTTGCTCAATGATGCGTTCTTCTGTGATTTTGAAATCATGTTGCTTACATTCTATCCACTTCCAAATGGCAACTGGTATCGGAACAACCAAAATACAACTCACATAATACCAAAAATTAGTCCATTGTGAGGGAGAACCTTCCCAAATTACTTTTTCTTCCATGATATTTCGCAGCTTAAATTTTTGCTCACAAGATACATTTTTTTACGGCTATTATTAACTCGTGTAGTTGAATTTGCGATAAGATTTATGAAATCTATAACATCTAAAGGAATTATCTATTTGATTTTAAGGAGTTTAGGTTACTTTTAAAATGGTGCTGGAGCAATCCGACAAAATGTCTCATCTTAACTTTTCAGGTCTATCACTGCTACTGTAAAACGGCTAATACAAACCATTTGCTCGGCTTCGTCCCGTATTTCTATATTCCAAACCTGTAAGTTGCGCCCAATCCTCAACGGGTAAGTCTTGCCGAATACAAAACCTTTTTGAGCGGATTTCAAGTGGTTCGCATTAATTTCTACGCCTACTATGGTTTTGGTTGAATCTTCTACGCAAAGTAGGGCAGCAACACTGCCTATGGTTTCCGCCAACACCACTGACGCACCACCATGAAGCAATCCAATAGGTTGTTTGGTTCGCTCGTGAATAGGCATTTTAGCCATCAAATAATCGTCTCCCGCCTCTGTGAACACAATGCCAAGATAGCCTGGCATACAATCAGCAATAATATTATTGATACCTTCTAAGGTAAATTCTTTCTTCCAAATTGTAGGATTCATTTTTTTTGTTTTAATAGTAACTGGAATATTTTAAATTATGTTAAAAAAATTATTTCTTGGGATTTAAAAGCTCGTTTTGAGGCATTACATCGAAATATTCATCTCTAAAAGTTATTCCTGTCAAAAATATAACTTTGCGAACAAATAACCAGTTGCGCTGGCATGAATCACGAGTTAAATAAAACGTAAAATTAAGCTAATGCCTTATTTATTTGATGGCTAATGCTACAAAAGTGTTATGGATATGATAAAAACTTTAGTAAAAGCAACCAATTTATAGTTTAAATCATTTGTATTTAATGATATTCTTTAAAGTTTGTATTAAACTCCAGAGGATTAGAAGCTAAATGCAGAAAATGGTTTTTAAATTAGAAAATCCAATAATTTCAATGAGGTCTAAGCATAAACACAATATCTTGTTGCTAACCCTACTGATGATAGGTCATTTGGGATACAGCCAAAGTGATGAAACCATCTTTACGGCTAAAGATTTTCACTTGACAGGGGCTTGGGGTGGTCCAGTATTTGGTGGAGCGAGTTTCGATGGTAAAGGTATCACACATCAAGGTGCCCTGTTTGTCATAGAATTTAACAAATCGCTATTAATCGGGTGGAGTAGTGTAGATGTAGATTTACCTAGAATTGGTGGCGAAACCGCAGACTTAAAGTATCGCGGACTATTGCTAGGATACACTTCCAATGCTTATAAGGCTATTCATCCACAAGCCATGCTCTTACTTGGGACAGGTGACGCTGGTTTTATAGACGAACGAAAAGATGATGTTTGGTTGATTCAGC
>JAAUTG010000233.1 GCA_012031785.1 Saprospiraceae bacterium
TAATTGAGGCTACGCAGTTGGTCATTTGTTGGATACGATTTGTTGGGATGATTGAGAACCACTATAAAGCAGCCAAATTTCAAATTGCTTTTGTGATAAGGTACTCGAAAAGTTCCAAGACAGAACATCAAGTAACCGTACAAGCAAATAACCTCATGCGTAATATCAGTTGTTAACGATTTTGCAATTTGATTTTGCATCAAATTGTATCACGGATGAGCATAGTAAGATTTAAAAGCATATCTGGGGTAGCTAATTGAGCTACCCCATTTTAGTATCTTGTAAATAACAACAGTATGAGACAATATGCCGTATTATTCACTGCCTTTTGCTTGCTGTATTTTCCCCTCCAAGCGCAGAAAAAAACTTTCGTAGAAGTATCAGAACAAGCTGGCATCAACCATTCGTTTAAGGTAGATTTAGCCACTTTTGGCGGTGGTGCCTGTGTCTTGGATTTCAACAATGACGGCTTTGAAGATATCTATGTGACTGGAGGTGCTGCGCCTGACGTGCTATACAAAAATAATGGCGATGGTACTTTTACAAATATTCACACCCCAACAAGTTTTAAGCGAACCTATGACAGCTACACGCAAGGCGTGGCGGCTGCCGATATTAACAAAGACGGCTACAAAGACCTTATCGTAACGACGATGAACTATTTGAATGAAAATCGCTCCTCCGCCCCAAATTTACTGTACCTAAATAACGGGGATGGCACGTTCACAGATATTACCGAAAAATGGGGCTTAGAAAATTTCCGTGTCAATAGCATGGCAGCTAGTTTCGGAGACGTGAATGCAGACGGTTATCCAGACTTGTTCATAGCGAACTATTTTTCTAGTTCAGCAGCAGGTATCTCCATTTACAACGAACAAACCATCACTAATTCCTTCCAACCTTCTATTGATTATTTATTTTTAAACACATCAGGACAAGGTTTCGTGGATGCACGGGCTTTTTATGGCTTGGAACATGATGGCTTTGGTTTTCAAGGTATTTTTACAGACTATGATAACGATGGCGATTTAGACCTTTACATCGCCAATGACTTTGGTTATAAAAGTTCACCCAACTTGATGCTTCGCAACGAATATCCGCAGAAAAAATTCATCAATTTTGCCAATCGCTTGGCTTTGAATTACGGTATGAATGCAATGGGTATCGCTTATTGCGACTATAATTTCGACGGTTGGATGGATTATTTTGTGACTAACTTGAGCACAAGCGTTTTTTCTGCTAATGCAAAAGAAGGAAAACCTTTTATTGATAGAACTTTTGGCTTGGGTGTAGGGATTTCTACTATTGTGGATTCTGTTTATACAGGTCCACCTGTAAGTTGGGGAGCTAATTTTTTTGATTTTGATCACGATACAGATATGGATTTGTTCATCTCAATGGTGCGTTGAATCCAACTATTCGACCTAATCCCAACTTGTTTTTGGTGTTTGAGAATGGTAAATTCGTGGAGCGAGGCAAAGATTTCGACTTGTTTGATTACCGAATTGGTAGAGGTTCTGTGGTATTTGACTACGACAATGACGGCGATTTGGATTTGTTTGTAGTGAATCAGCAACCTAGAGACCCAGACCGTACCCTGCTTCCCGCTAGATGCCTGCTCTACCGCAACGATGTAGCAAATGGCAACTGGCTCAAAGTGGAATTAGTAGGAAAAACAGCAGATACTCACGGGCTTGGCTCCAGAGTGGAAGTCATGGTGAATGGCAAACTTTTAAGCACCGAAATAGACGGTGGTTCAAGCCATTTATCTCAAAATAGCACCATTGCGCATTTTGGGCTAGGCAACGCCACTAAAGTGGAATCAGTGACCGTAAAATGGATAGGTGGAAAACCTCAAACCATTACGGATGTAGCCGTAAATCAAAAAATTATCATTGAACAAAGCGAAGAAAAAGTAGCGAGTTCTGAAAACAACAGCTTGGAAGTTTCTCCTGGCTTTTTTACCGATAGAGTGTTCATTGAGTACGAACTTGCCGAAGCAGAACCCATAGAATTAAGGGTGTATGACGTGCGTGGTCATTTAATTGAACAACTCGCATCCATCCGTAATCCAGTGGCTAAAGGAATTTGGCAATGGGACGTGGCACGTTATTTACCAAGAGGTGTATATGTGTTTCAACTGCGAACTGAGAACACCACAGTGTCAAAGCGAGCAGTCAAACTCTAAGCTATTATTCATTCACCAAAGCAAGCAGCATGAACCAGCCATTTGTACAAAGCACCTTTTTGCACAAACAAAATATGTGGTTCATGCTGCTGTTTTTAGGAGGGTTGCCCTTGTCGGCACAAAACTTATTGCCTGATGGAAGTTTTGAAAAGCTGCTAGAAACTTCCTGCCAACAACCTGATAAGAATTTTGAACAACACCAATTTTGGTACGCGCTCAATGCTTCGCCTGACTTATTCAAGAATAACTGTCCGATTGACGAAACGCGCTCTATTTTTTGGGATGCTGCGCTAAGGTCTTATCATGGCAACAATTTTGTTGGCATTTCTAGCCGATGGAACTCCAACGCAACTTATGTTTCAGAGGGTATTGCCACATCACTTAACAGTACGCTAGAAGATGGTAAAACCTACTTCCTCGAAATGGCAGTCCGCAATAGAGGTGGTTTTCAAGGTTTGGATGAAACTATTGCTCGTTGCGCATTAAAGCCCAACCAACACCTTGATATTTATCTTTCCAAGGATAGCATTTTTATTACCAACGATTTTTCTTTTGGTACTGCCAGCATTAATGCGCGTTTGGTGGCAGTACTCAATTCCGAAGTCATCACCAGCACCTTAAAAGGCAACTGGGAAGTCATTTCTACCTGTTTTGAAGCACAAGCAGGCGAGAAGTATTTAGCAATTGTTATGCCTTTGGGCACATTTGGCGATTTGCCAGCCTGTGCTGCTCAAGCTAGCAGTGGTGTATTTCGCTCGTTCTACTATAATCTGGACGACGTACAACTCACCGCCAGCCCCAACCGTATTACGCGGAAAGTATCATTCTGCGAAAACGAGGTGACGACCGTCAACTTGCTGGATTTATTCGGCGACGAAACCAGTTTGTCGGACGCTACGTTTGTTTGGGAGGATGGTGAGCAACAATTGTCAAGAACGTTTGAGATAGCAGGTACTTATGCAGCACAAGCCATACTGCCCTGTGGTATTGTTCCGCTGGAAATAGAACTTCAACCTAAATTTTGCGAATCTATCTTTTTCGCTCCAACTGCTTTTTCTCCCAACGGCGATGGGCAAAACGATAGTTTTCAACTCCAGTTTCCAGCAGATATAGAAATTAAAGATTTTAACTTCTCGGTGTTTGATCGTTGGGGCAATAAAGTTTTTCAAAGCCACGACGTAGCTCAAAGTTGGAACGGTACGGCAAACAAAGCCGATTTGTCCACAGGCATCCATGCTTGGCAAGTTTCTTGTCGTTTAGTCACACTGAAAGGAGAAATACAAATCTTAGAATCAGGCAGTGTGATGCTGATACGTTAGCTTTGAGTATTCAAAAACAGTTTAACTGATACACGATGTTCAGAATAATAACCTGTTAACCAAGTGATTAAAAATGAATTTTTGTTTGGGGCATACGTTAAAAAATAACCACCAAAACAGCTTAATCCCAATCCGACTTACGGCGACCGAATCCTCCAAAACGAAGGGTTAATCCTACGCGTAAATTATCCAAATCCAAATTTTGTAACTGTGGCTGGTTGTCTAAGCCATTGAAAAACTGATACCCCACAGTGCCAGCCACTCTAAACCAGCGAAAAACATTCAACTCTACACCAGCTTCTGGATGAATCACAAAAACTGATCAGAATAATCAAAATTATCTTCATCTATTCTGATGTCTGCCGCACCCCAACCTAAGCGCAAACTAGCATAAGGATGCACTGCAATATGCTGAAGTGGTGTCACGCCCAACCAAAAGCCACCATGTCCTATACCAATATTTGCTTCGTTGTTATCAATAATTTCCAGTATATTGATGTCTCCTATACCGTAGCCACCCAAGAAAAAATCGCCTAGTATCAAAGCACCACCACCACCACTCGCAGTTTCAAATTCATTATTTTGACCAAATCCACTATACTCAAAAATAGGTCCACCAAATCCACCCACCCTGGTTGGTGCATCAAAAATAGTTTGGTCACGCTGAGCAGACACAGCAACTGCCATGCCCAAAGAAAATAGAAAAAGTGCAGTACGTTTCATTTTGAAAAAATTAGATTAAGAAAAATAAACTGTACTTTTAACGAGTTACTACTGCTAATAGATGTCTAAGAAAATCTTAAAGGGTTGCATAAATATTTGTTAAAATTGATAAAGTAGCAAGTAATCCATCTCCAATCCAAACAAACAGGCATTTTTACAAAATATCTTTCAGCACCAACCTTGTTTTCAATCGTTCATCTGCTCTCAGCAGCACCAAATCCACCTTTTTTCCTTCTTTTTTTTGTAGTTTGCTCGTCACGTCGGCAAGTTTCATAAACTTAGTCGCCACCCCATTAATTCGCACAATTACATCTCCTTTCTCAATACCAGCCAGTTGAGCAGGAGAGTTAGGAATCACGAATTGTACGGTAAACATATTTAGTGCTTTACCAGAAGCCACTACCATCAGACCGCTTCTGTTAAATGGAAATTCCGCTTTGTAATACTTATTGGGTTTCAAATACACTTTCTCATCCCAATAATCAATTATCACTCGAAAACGCTGCAAAATCGTATTTCCCACAATACCGTTTCGTTCATTCAATATCTTAGCATCAATAATTGTATCTGCCTCCTGAAATGAAGTGACAATATTATTCATCGAAAAGCCAGCAAAAGAAAGTGAATTAACCCTTCCACTGTATCCTTCAGATATCCACCCAACCCTCTACCCACGTTACCCAGGCACTGCATTCGGAGGTACAAACAAGCTCGTGTCTGTGTGCGTGTAAAGCAACAACGGAAGACTCGCCCCAGTATCAATTAGTAACTTGACGCGCTGAATCGAATCGCCTAAAATATTCAAATCAGCGTACATGTAAGGCTTGCTTCTAAAAATCTCCACTTCCATCCTTGTAAATCGGTCTGTATCCACGCGATACGACTTAGGATTACTCAAAATAATACTTTGGCTCTGATAATCTATTTCTACCACAAAACGCCTAAAAAAATTAGCTCCAATGATGCCATGAATCTCCAACCCAGTCAATTCTTCATACTTAAAATAATCCTCTTCCAGCACTAAAATGGCTTCACTCGGAGCCATCAATCTACCTATTTTTAAATTAATGTTTGTCACCAAATAGGCATACAATTCTGTGGTTAAGTCCGCACCAATTAGCTTAAACTGCCGCTCATATCGAATGCCTTGCAAATCCGTAATTTCTCGTTTAGTGAGTATAGTATGCTCTGCACCAGTGTCAAAAATAAATTTAAGAGACAAAAATTGGTTAAACGTCACCTCTAATATAATCAAATCATTTACGTATTGAAAAGGAATTTCTACCTTTTTCCAATTATTCAACTGCATATTCACGATGCGTTCTGGTGGAGGCAACCTAGGCTGCGTAGAATAGACCTCCACCTCTTGTGCAGACAACACATGGCACCAACACCACAACAAATACCCCAAAAGCCATCTATTCATTACATAAGTTTTGATTATCAAATAATTACTTCCTGCTAGGTACTATATTTAAACAAGAAAAAACTGGAAAAGATAAGTTAAATTAAAATCATCTTATTCAAATGAAGTCTTATCTATCCTATCAATTCTTGATGCTGTGTTAAAACAATTTGAAGCCATATTGTTATGTAGCCAAGTTCTAATTTTCAGGTCAAAAATTCTTTTCTTTCTCATCCATACTGCTCTTTATTTCTTTTGGGCTTTAGAAAGCCCTATAATTCAAAATAGTAGCCTATTTTGACAAGAATTCATTACATTCAAATTGTAATATTAAAATCATTACATTGTTTGGTTAATGACATAGCATTAAAATTTTGTTGTTTTTTTTTGGATACTATTTAAGTATTATATAATTTTGCAGTTGTATTAACTTTTGCTTAATATAAGCAAGAGAAAAAAAATTTTTTAAACATAAGCCAAAAACATAAAGGTAAATTTGTTTGAAAGCATCACTTTTTCTCTTACACGGTTTACACAAAATGCTCAAATAAACAACACTACAAAGTGTGATAAAACTAAAGGTAGATCCTTACTAAAGTATGAAAACAACAATTTACTAATCATGATTATATCACAAAACTTGAATTATTGTATGAAACTAAGGTTCAACGTATTGTTCAAATGCAGCGCCACACTCGTTTTCTTGTTGGCGTTTGTAGGTTTTTCTTATGCACAGCGTACCATTAGTGGTAAAGTAACGGACGCTGCTACCAGCGAACCGCTTATCGGTGCGAATATTTTGGTAGTAGGAACTAGCTCTGGTACTGTAACTGACTTTGATGGTAACTATGAACTACAGATACCCGATGGTGCAACCCGATTGCGTGTTACTTACACTGGTTATTCTGAACAAGAAGTGGATGTCGCTTCTGGAACTACTTTCAACATCTCTCTAGTAGAAGGTACGGCTTGGATGAAGTAGTCGTTACAGGTTACGGAACAGCTAAAGCTAAAGAAGTAACTTCTGCAATCACCTCCATCAAGGCAGAAGATTTTAACAAGGGTAACATTAGTGATCCTACCCAATTGTTGCAAGGTAAAGTAGCTGGTTTGACGATTTCTCGTCCAGGTAGTAATCCAAATGGAGGCTTTAATATCCGTTTGAGAGGTTTGGGTACTTTAGGGGCTAATACACAACCGCTTGTTATCATAGACGGGGTTTTAGGAGCAGACTTAAACACGGTTGACCCAAACGATATTGCGTCAATTGATGTATTGAAAGATGCTTCTGCTGCTGCTATTTATGGTACTCGTGGAGGTTCTGGGGTTATTTTGATTACCACAAAATCTGGTCAAGCTGGTAAAACTACTGTAAACTACGAAGGTTTTGTATCGGCAGACCTCCTAGATCGTTACCAGGAAGTATTATCACCTGATGAGTTCCGTAATTTTGCTGGAGGTACATCAGGTTCACTGAGAGGTACAGACCTGGGTTCTAGTACAGAATGGTTCGATGAGATTACTGAAGTAGGGGTTTCTCAAGTACACTCTTTGTCTGTGTCTGGTGGATCAAAAAACACGACTTATCGTGCATCTGGTAACTTTAGAAGTGTCAATGGTGTTGCCAAGAAAACAGGTTTTGAGCGTTTAAATGGACGTTTGAATGTTTCGCAGAAAGCTTTGAACGACCGCTTGAAGTTGGATTTTAACTATACCACAACAGCTATTGACCAACAATTAGGTTTTGATGAAGCCTTCCGATATGCTACCATCTATAATCCTACTGCACCTATAAGAAGTAATGATCCTGCTTTTGCAAGATATGATGGCTACTTCCAACAGACGTTGTTTGACTATTTCAACCCAGTTGCTATTATAGAACAAAACACGAATGAGGGAGAAGTAAGAAATTCTATTGCCAGCTTCAGAGGTACATTTACTTTGTTGGATGGTTTGGATGTTTCTGCTTCTTTCGCTCAAGAGCGAAAAGATTTCACTAGAAGAACATACTACGACAAAAACAGTTTCTTCCGCGGTACGGACAGAAATGGTTTAGCAGAGCAGCGAAACGAAAAGAATCTGAACGATTTATTTGAACTAACTGCTAACTACAGAAAAAAATTAGATAAAGTAGAATTCAGTTTATTGGGAG
>JAAUTG010000234.1 GCA_012031785.1 Saprospiraceae bacterium
GTCGTTTGAATTGAAATTAAACTAAAACTCAGGTTGCGAGTAGCGTATTCTACGCGATCACCATTAAATTTTAATGGCACTAGCGGTGGTAACAAGTGAAGTACGCAGAACCCCTTGACTTTCTTTAACAACTACGTAGTATTGATCGCCACCTGTGCTGTTGTTAATTTGATCAACAAGCGCACGATTGATGCCAGGACTATTGCAAGTCAATACCGAGCCATTGATTCTAGGTAGTGTTTTAGTTTCCCTACTTACCTCGAAGTAAATTTTTTCATTGTTGAGTTTAACCACGTAAATCATGCTTTCGCTACTCAATTCGCTATTCGCGTCATATTTTAGTCGTTCCATACAGCTTGGATTGAACAAAATATAACGCTGTGTGGATGCTTGTAGGGCGATAAAAACAAAAAATATTCCCAACAGATGTTTCATGTCTTAATTGTATTTTAGTTGTAATTGGATATTTATTTTCATGCTTAAAATCTGGTTATGAATCACTAGATTATTTTGAGTCATAAAAACAAGAATTTAAAAGCATCAAAAAAATCAACTTGCAAGTTTTGTCTATTCGGAAGTTTAACACTTATTTTCTTTGTATTTAGCACATGGCTTTAGCCCTTGTATTGCGATGACAAAAAACTGATTATCAAGCTGCTAAGCACAAAACCTCAACATTTGAAAAGCCATTAAAACATCCAATAATATCGAAAACATACCAAAAAAAGGTAAGTTAGCCCCAATCAGCGACTTATGCAATAGTGATAACGATATTTTTTGTAAATAGTTGTACTTATTGAGCAAATGGTTAAGAGAATCTAATTAACGAAAATCCAAAAATCAACTGCATTAAAAACTAAGTCTCCCATTTTGAACATCATTATGGACGAGGTGCTTGTCTCTTTCCATGACTTTTTTTCTAAAATTGCTTTGAGCAATAAATACAACATCAATTTACTTATACAACTCATTCATTATCAAACAATAGACTCGTAGCTCGTTACCCATCATTTGTATCTCGTCACTTAGTCAGGGTGTTTGGAAAATAAGTTCTTCCCTTTCATCTCGTGAAAGTTATTACTTTTGCAATCGAAACGGTCAGAAAATAAACACTGATTTTTAACATTTCCTCAAAACACAAGAAGCCAAACGTTGTTTCTGAACCAATACTTGGACTTTAAACCTAAAAGTTATGATCGAACAATTGCAAGATCAGCAGTTAAAACTGAAAAGAATTTATGTAAAATCCGATTTGCCACAAGATTTAAAGCCATTGCGAGAATTGGCAAATAATTTGTGGTGGTCGTGGCAAAAAGCAGGAATAGATTTATTCAAAGAAATTGCAGGAGAAGACCGATGGGAAGCCATGCGATACAATCCTATTGCAATTTTGGATGAAATCAACACAGACAAAGCAAACGAGTTGGTTGCTAATCCTGACTTCATGCAGCGCCTGTACAGTTTGTATCAAAAATTTCTAACATACAAAACCACAGAACCACAGCAAAATACCCCTAAAATTGCTTACTTCTGTATGGAGTATGGACTGCATATTTCTGCCAAATTATATTCTGGGGGATTGGGTATTCTTGCAGGTGACTTTTTGAAAGAAGCCAGTGACATGAACGTCAGTATGGTGGCTGTTGGATTTTTGTATCGCTATGGTTATTTCGAGCAAGGAATTTCGATTTACGGCGACCAAATTAATAATTATCCACCTCAAACTTTCACAAAAATGCCTTTAGAACCAGTTTGGGATGCTAAAGGAGAATGGCTGAAAGTAAATGTGAGCTTTCCAGGTCGCACAGTCTTTGCTAGGGTGTGGAAATTGATGGTAGGACGTATTCCACTCTACTTATTGGACACTGATTTTGAAGACAATAGTTGGGAAGATCGTGGCTTGACTCACCAACTCTATGGTGGCGACAATGAGCATCGCTTAAAGCAAGAAATTTTACTCGGTATAGGAGGCTTAAAGGCAATTGATGCCATCGGCGTTGATGCTGACGTATATCACTGCAATGAAGGTCATGCCGCATTTCAACCTTTAGAGCGACTTAAAAATTACGTAAAACGACACGCACTCACCTTTGAAGAAGCCGTTGAGGTCGTTCGCTCATCGTCTTTGTTTACGACTCACACGCCTGTACCTGCTGGACATGACTACTTCAGCGAAGATTTGTTGCGCCGCTATCTTTGGGACTACATTCAGGATTTGGGAATAGAATGGAACAAGTTTATCGGATTTGGAAAAGTGGATGCGAACAATCCACAGGAACTCTTTTCGATGAGCCATTTGGCAACAAGGCTATCGCAGGAGGTGAATGGCGTTTCCGAATTGCACGGAACTGTCTCACAAAAGATGTTCAGCGTACTATATCCTGGCTACAATTGGGAAGAAAACCACATCAGCTATGTGACCAACAGTGTCCACTATCCAACTTGGATTGCAAACGAATGGCATCAGGTATTCGCAAAAGCGCACGGAGATCAGTTTCTACCGAATCAGTCTGACCCTAACTTGTGGCGTATTGTCCATCAGTTGCCTAATGAACAAATCCATGCTGTACGCCAAGGTTTGAAGGCAAAGTTGATGTCTTATGTAAAAGCCACTATTCAAAAAGACTTGACACATCGCGGGGAAAGCCCACGTTTGATTTTCGATGTGTTGAATAATATCCCTGAAAATGCTTTTGTACTTGGCTTCGCTCGTCGCTTTGCTACTTACAAACGCGCACAGTTGTTGTTCTCTAATTTGGATCGCTTGCGCGAATTAGTAAACGACCCAGCGCATCCAGTCATGTTTCTTTTTGCAGGTAAGGCACACCCAGCAGATAAAGGCGGGCAAGCATTTATCCGAGATATTGTACAGGTTTCTAAACGTCCAGAGTTCATTGGTAAAATCATTTTCCTTGAGAATTACAACATGGAAATGGCAAAACTTATGGTGCAAGGCGTAGATGTTTGGTTAAACACCCCTACTCGTCCGAAAGAAGCCTCTGGCACAAGTGGCATGAAGGCAGCCATGAACGGGGTGGTGAATTTCAGCGTCTTAGATGGTTGGTGGGCGGAAGGTTATCGCCCAGATGCAGGCTGGTCGTTGCCTCTGGAGAACACTTATGACGACGAAAAGCTACAAAATGACCTAGACGCAGAAACAATTTACTACCTCCTTGAAACAGAATTAATACCTACTTTCTTTGATAGAAACGAAGCAGGTATTTCCGAAAGATGGCTAAGTTATGTTAAAAATATCATATCCGAGGTAGCCCCTCATTTTACGATGAAGCGCATGATGGATGACTATATGGCGCGGTTTTATAACAAACTCATGCACAGAGGGGGCGAAATGCGCCAACATAATTTTGCAGCCGCTAAGGATTATGCCTTATGGAAGCGACAAATGCGCTTGCATTGGAGTCGCTTGCAAGTGACTGATGTAGAAGTGATTGACACGACTAATCAATCTATTCTAGTAGGGTCAAGTTTTAGCCCTGTTATCAAGCTCGATTTGAATGGTGTTCCTGCTGCAAATATTGGTGTAGAAGCCGTATTTTTCAAGCGCATCACAGAGAGAGAACTAGAATTGAAAGAAGTCTATGAACTGCCACTTCGATCCTTAGAAAGCAGCGTCGCTACCTATTCTATTGATTTGCCTATGAAAATGGCTGGTGTTTATGAGTATGGCTTCCGCATATTCCCTAAGCACCGATTAATGCCACATCGTCAGGATATTGAACTGGTGCGTTGGATATAAATTTGAAGTTTATGGGATACTTTTGCAGCACCTTCAAAGCAAAGGTATCCCACAAATTTTAACGCTATGGGATTGGTTACTTGTTAGGAAAATTAGTAGGTTACAACCTTTGGTTGCTTTATGGTGCAGCATTAAGAAGGTTCAAAAATAGCCCTCGTTCAAATCACCAATCACGCATCACAAGTTAATTATTGGATGATGAATGAGTTGTAAAAGTAAATTGATGCTTTATTTATTGTTCATGGTTAAGTGCTGGAAAAATAACAGCATTTACTAAATTTTATAGACTGACCCTTGCCAACGCCACACGACATATTAAAGCAATATTGGGGATACAACAGTTTCCGAGAACCGCAAGAGGAAGTGATTAATGCCGTACTTTCTGGTCAGGACACACTCGCCCTGATGCCTACTGGAGGGGGCAAATCAGTTTGCTTTCAAATCCCTGCCCTGTATCGAGAAGGAGTTTGCTTGGTCGTTTCGCCTTTGATTGCTCTTATGAAAGACCAAGTAGATCAGCTTAAAAAGCGCAATATTGCTGCGGAAGCAATCTATTCAGGGTTGCATTACAAAGAAATAGATAGAATTTTTGATAATGCGGTGTATGGGCAACTTAAATTGCTTTACCTCTCTCCCGAACGTTTAGTTACTGATTTAGCAAAGGCGCGCATCGCGTTGATGAACCTTAATTTGCTGGCAGTGGACGAAGCGCACTGTATTTCTCAATGGGGTTATGACTTTAGACCTCCTTATCTAAAAATTGCAGAAATAAGAGCATTACACCCGAAAGTACCTGTGTTGGCGTTGACAGCAACAGCTACTAAATTGGTGGAAAAGGACATTCAGGAGCGACTTCAATTCAAACAAGAAAATGTAATCCAAAAGAGTTTTGCTCGCCCCAATTTAGCTTACGTGGTGCTGAAGGAAGAACAAAAGGAAAATAAAGTGCTGGATATAGCCACAAAAGTAGCTGGTTCTGGCGTGGTTTATGTGCGCAACCGAAAGCAAACCAAGGATTTAGCAATGTTACTCCAAAAAAAAGGAATTACTGCTGATTTCTACCATGCAGGGTTGGACGCAACCACTCGTTCCCAAAAACAGGATGATTGGATTGCAGATAAAGTGCGCGTAATAGTTAGCACCAACGCTTTTGGAATGGGTATTGACAAAGCAGATGTTCGATTTGTGGTTCATGTTGATTTGCCTGATAGTTTGGAGGCTTACTTTCAAGAAGCAGGTCGAGCCGGAAGAGACGGAAAGAAATCTTACGCAGTGTTACTTTGCAACAGTGCTGATAAATTTCGTTTGGAACGCGAATATGAACTCGCATTCCCTGACATGAATACCGTCCGTCAGACCTATCGCGCTCTAGGAAGTTTTTTTCAACTGGCAGTAGGAAGTGGCGAAGGCACAAGCTATGATTTTGACCTCATGGAATTTACCAAGCAATACAAACTAGATACTATACTAACTTTCAATGTTTTAAAATTATTAGAACAAGAAGGTTGGATCACTTTGAGCGAAAGCGTCTGGATACCTACGCAATTACAAATTCTGGTGGACAATGAAACACTTTATGATTACCAGTTGCGCCACCCCAAACTCGATAAGTTGCTTAAAGTAGTTTTGCGCACTACACAAGGTGGATTTCATCATTTAGTGAAAGTTAAAGAACAACAATTGGCAAAAACACTAGCTCTACCACCAGAAGAAGTGAAAGCTGGACTATTAAAAATGCACCAAGATAGAATCATAGAATATCAACCCCAAAAAGAAAAACCGCAGTTGACCTTCTTACAAGAGCGCGTGGATGCAGACAATTTGAGCATCAATCAAGTCAATTTTCAATTCCGTAAACAAAGATATTTGGAGCGGATTCAAAAGGCAATTGCTTACACCGCAACGCTAGAATGTCGTAGTCAGCAGTTGTTGGCGTACTTCGATGAATTGGATGCACCAGTCTGCGGTATTTGTGATGTATGTTTAGAGCGTAATAAAAGCAAAGTCACGGCGGATGAAATGGAAAGCTACAAGCGAAAAATTAAACAACTTTTGGAGCGAGAATCCCTCTCCTTAGCTGCCCTAGTGGATAGCTTCACGCCCAAAAGAAGGCAGCAAGTGCTGCAAGTGATAAACTACCTGCTCGATGAACGAGTAATTGAAAATATAGGAGATAAACTAACTTGGAAGTGAGTAAACGCATCATTTGTACCGTAACTAATGATTTAACTTATGACCAACGCATGATTCGGATTTGCACGACTTTAGCAAATGAAGGCTATCAGGTATTGTTGGTTGGAAGAATCTGTTCTAATTCGATAGATTTAATTTCACAACCCTTTGAGCAACAACGCCTAAGATGTTGGTTCAACAAAAAAGCAGCATTCTATTTGGAATACAACCTTCGCCTTTTTTTCTTCCTGTTGTTTCGCCGTGCAGACCTATTCTACGCCATAGATTTGGATACCTTACTGCCGAATTTTTTAGTCAGCCATGCAAAACGAAAACCATTGGTGTACGATGCGCATGAGTTTTTCATAGAGTTACCCGAATTAGTAGAACGAAAATGGGTCAAAAGCGTGTGGTCACTGCTGGCGAATAGCTTAATTCCAAAAGTAAAGCACGCCATCACCGTCGGTACCGCGTTGTCCAACGCACTTGAAGCAAAGTATGGCGTATCGTTTGAAGTGATCCGGAACATGCCCAGCGCGCAAAATATTTTTGAACAAGTACCTAAAATACAGCCTCCAGTGCTGCTTTATCAAGGTGCGTTGAACGATGGACGCGGCATGGAAGAACTCATCACCGCTATGCAATTCATCAAAAATGCACAACTTTGGATAGTTGGTGAAGGTGATCTTTCTGATTTTTTGAGAACTTACAAAGCGCAGTTACAATTGGGGGATAAGGTGCAATTTCTTGGATTATCAAACGCCCAGCGCGCTCCGCCAAATTACACCACAAGCGACTATTGGACTAAACTTACTGCAAAACAAAGGACTAAGCTATTACTACTCCCTTGCTAACAAAGCATTTGACTATGTGCAAGCAGAAGTACCTTCTATCAATATGCGATTTCCAGAATACGTCCACCTAAACAATACCTATCAAGTATTTGAACTGGTGGATGACCTCTCCCCCACTACACTGGTCACCGCCATTGAGCAACTCTTACACGACACCGAGCACTATCAACAACTGGTTGCCAACTGCCAAAAAGCTCGTCAACAATGGACTTGGCAGCATGAAGAAAAACGCTTGGTGGCGTTCATGCAAAGGCTATTTAATGATTTTGAGTAAGCGGACGAAAAGGTTGAATTTGTGGCTTCAGGTTCTTGATAGCAAGAATGCCTGCATTTTGCCCTCCAAGGTATCCTAGCAGTAGTATGTATCCCATTTGGCTAAAAAATGATTAGTCAATCGTCAAATTCTTCCACTTTTTAAACTGGCCAAGGCTTCAAACCGTGTTGCGTTCTTCCTTACTTTTTCATCATCCATTCTATTTTCTCGTGCAGATATTGCAACTTCTTTTGGAGTAAACTCCTCCATTCTTAGGGTTTTCTTCCACAAAAATGCTGCAAAAAAATGATGCCATACAACAACAGCACTTACCTGTTTATAGTCAGTGTTTCCATCCATCACATCTTGATTTACTGAAATTTGTTTTACCCTTGCTTTTTAGTTTCTCGGATTGAGAAAGGAGTTAGAAGTGACTAAAAAGCCCCTTGGAAGACTTGGATATTTGCGAGCCCCCGTTATTTCCCGAAAATTTGAAGATTTCTTCCTTGATGCCTTCTTTTATTCCCTTTTGCTTCGGAGGGAGCGAATCCATCTCTCCAGGAAGGGAGGGTCTAACACGAACAAATGTCCTGATGCTACCGATCAAAACCATCAGACGAGCATGCATCTCTTTGCGAATGCGGTCACTTTCTCGTAGTTTGTGGAAGAGCTCATTTTCACGCTGGTCGGACGTGCCCAGCCGAAGGATTGCGTTGTCACGTTCGG
>JAAUTG010000235.1 GCA_012031785.1 Saprospiraceae bacterium
AATTGGCACAACAGGTAAGTTCAGTTGAAATGGTTTCCAACTCGCGCCATCGTCAAAGGAAATATACATCCCATTTTCCGTTCCCGCATACAACAAACCTTTGCGGTCTGGATCAGCGCGCACGACGCGCGTAAAGTGTTCTGCGCCAATGCCGTTCACGATTTTTTTCCAAGTTTTGCCATAATCTTCTGTCTTGTAAAGATAAGGCTGGAAATCTCCACTTTTGTACATGGTAGCAGCTACATAACAACCGCCATCGCTAAATGGGTCTGGCTCAATACTATTAATCATTATCCATTCTGGCATATTTTTAGGCGTAACATTTTCCCAATTCTTACCCCCATCTTTAGTGATATGTACTAAACCATCATCAGAACCCGTCCAGATTAAATCCTTCTTTCTAGGGGATTCGGCTGCTGCAAAATGGTACAGTAATATTCCACCGACGTGTTGTCTTTTGTAATAGGACCTCCTGATGATCCCATTTTGGTGGTGTCGTTGCGCGTCAAATCCGGGCTGATAATTTCCCAACTTTGTCCTTCATCGTAGCTTACGTGTAAGCGATGAGAAGCCGTGTAAAGTTTATTTTCATGGTGAGGCGAGAAGAAAATAGGGAAATTCCATTGAAAGCGATAACGCATTCCTTCCACGCCATGTCCCATTGGATTATCTGGCCAAACGTTCACTGCGCGTTGCAAACTCGTTTTATGGTCAAGGCGTTCGATAACACCATCGTAGCAGCCACCAAACACCACATCTTCATCTTGCGGATGTACTGCCAAATGCCCACATTCGCAACCTGCTGTTTCTTCCCAATCTTGCAACCCAATCGAAGCCCCACTCGTGCGGTGCAATACGCGCAAAGTACTGTTGTCCTGCTGCGCCACGTAAATGCGATAAGGAAAGTGATTATCCGTAATAACGCGGTAATATTGCGCAGTAGGTTGATTATAGTAACTGCTCCAGTTCGCGCCACCATCAAAAGAAACTTGCGCACCACCGTCGTCAGCAACGATCATGCGGCTGGGTTCTTCTGGTGCAATCCAAAGATCGTGATGGTCGCCGTGTGGCGTGTCAATTTCAGAAAAAGTTTTTCCACCATCCTTTGATTTATGGAAATTAACATTAGCTACATAAACTACATCTTCGTCCTGTGGGTCTGCATAAATTCTGCTGTAATACCAAGCGCGCTGACGCAAAGAGCGATCTTCATTCAACTTCGCCCAAGTTTCACCGCCATCTTCTGAACGGAACACGCCGCCAGTTTGCGATTCGATAATCGCCCAAACGCGGTTGGAATTAACAGGGGAAACCGTTACGCCAATAATACCCAGCGTGTCACTTGGTAAACCCTTGTTGCGACTGATATTTTTCCAAGTGTCGCCGCCATCCGTACTTTTCCATAATCCGCTGCCTTCGCCGCCGCTGGATAAACTGTAAGGTGTTCGGCGAACGCGCCAAGTGGAAGCGTAGATAATGCGTGGATTGTTAGGGTCGAGTATCAAATCGCAAGCACCAACCTCGTTGCTTACAAAAAGGACGCGCTCCCAAGTTTTTCCGCCGTCTTTGGAGCGATAGATACCTCTCTCATCGCTTGCTTTGTAGGCGTTTCCTAAAACGGCAGCATACACCAAATCGGGATTTGTAGGATGGATGCGCACACGCGGAATGTGGCGCGAATCTTTCAATCCGATGTCCGTCCAAGTTTTGCCCGCGTCCACCGATTTCCACATTCCATAGCCAGAGGACATGTTGCCTCGAACTGTCACTTCTCCACCACCCACATACAAGACGTTGGGGTCAAATTCACTGACTGCCACTGCGCCAATAGAACCGCCAAAGTAGCCGTCGGAAAGGTTTTCCCAAGTCCCACCGCCGTCGGTAGTGCGCCAAACGCCACCACCTGTTGCGCCAAAATAATACAAGTTAGGTTTACCAGCGACTCCTGCAACGGCTGCCGAACGCCCCCCTCTGAAAGGTCCGATGCTGCGCCATTTAAGAGAACTATAAAGGGCTTCTTCATAAGCCACCGTAGCAACGCTTGCCGCTACAGGAGCTGCGGCAGTTGTTGTTTTTTTCTTTTGCGCTACTGCCACTTGAAGCAAACAAAGTACTAAAAGACCTACTAATCCAGTTGTTTTTTTCATTGAAACATGTAAGTTTAAACCTGAAAATAAAATTTTGCATACTTTAGATAAGGCGAAAGGTACAGCAGTAAAAATAATTTTCAAAGTATTTTTTGCTTGGACTTTTTGTAGCCTGAAAGTATTTAAACAAAGTGGTACGTGATGGGTAGCGATTAGTAGTAAGTTAGATGCTTTTAGAGCCTTTCGAACTTCTCTGAGCAAAAAAATAATAGGGAAGCGCAACTTTTTTACTCAAACTTAACCTGCCTGAACTAGAGATGGACAAGCGGGTTAAGACGTACTAAGTAAGTGATTTTTTGTACAGGTTGATTTTCGTTTGATTCTGAGGGGGGTAAGCAATTTCTAGTGAGCCGCTTTTACTGTTGAAGTGCTACATTCCTTTAGGTTTTATTGGACAAATTGCGCAGTGAGTTATTGACAAGCAAGGGTATCAAAATTAGCAATTCCTTTTCTTTTCAGCATTTTATAGTCCATAATGCTTTTCGCTAAGTCAAAGTCTTTGAGTTGGTAGTTTGGGACATAAACTACGGTATCCCAGTATATAGTATTCGGTTCTACCAAACGAATATCATTAGTCGTTTTCATCCACGCTTTCAATTCGTTTCTCATAGCATTTAAGACCGTTTCAAACTGCGCCTCGTTTGCTAGGTTTACCACTTGGTAAGGATCATTTTTTAAATCGTATAGTTCTTCCTCTTGCCTTTTGCCAAAAGCCAAATTAAAGTAGGCACTACTATCGCCTTGTTGCATAATCAAGGACTTGGAAATGGAGTTATCAACGTCTCCAAATTGCCCAACAGACTGGTGTGTTTTTGGGTCTCCGGCTGGATAACGTGTGGGTTCAAAGTTCTTAATGTAAAGGTATTCTTTGGTTCTCACTGCTCGACAAGGATAACTTAAATCTCCTGCACGCACATTGGCATGGCGTTCTCTTTCTAAATATACCTTACTTCTATCTTGTTTTTTGCCAAATAATAAAGGCAAAAAGGATTGTCCACTGAATGAACTATTGGATGGGAGGTCAGCAACCTCCAAAATGGTAGGTGCGATGTCTATGAAATTAATAAAATCATCAATTTGTTGGTTCGCCTGAATCTTTGATTTCCAATAAACTGCAAACGGAAGGCGCGTTCCAGCGTCGTAAAGATTCGCTTTTGCTCTAGGAAAGGGCATACCATTATCGCTGGTCATAATAATCAGGGTATTCTCTAGTTCACCTGCCTGTTCCAACTGTTTAATAATGTTCCCACAAGCTCTATCAAAACGCTCCACTTCAAAATAATAGTCCATAATATCATTTCTAACACAAGGTAAATCAGGAAGAAATGGTGGAACGGGTACAGATGCTAACTCCATGCCAGCTTTAGAACCCAAATTTGCCTCGTAATCTCGGTGAGGGTCGCTACTGCCGAACCAAAAGCAAAAAGGTTGACCTTGAGGACGGCTTTGAAGAAACTGGGCGAAATGAATTGAAACCCTTGCCCGCAGGATTATCCACGTAACCTCCTTTTGCATAATTACCAGGTCCCCAGCCTTTACCTTGCATGCCTGTAAAATAGCCATTATCCTTTAAAATACTGACCCAGTTAGGGAATTTTGAAGGAATAATAGACCATAGATTTGCAGCAGCCTCCATTTGATGTGGATACTTCCCAAGTAAAATAGAGCCCTTGAAGGCGAGCAAGAAGGTGAAGCGCAATAAGCATGGTCGAACAAAGCACCATTTTCCCTAAAAAGTCGAACGTAGGGGTTTGGACTACTGGGTCTCCGTAAATACCAGCATGAGGATAAGACCAGTCATCAGCAATTAGGAAAAGAATGTTAGGCTTAGAAGTGCTAACAGCAGATGGTTCTTGCGAAGATTTACAGCCAAGTAACAAGGCTAAAGCGACACATAAAACTGATTTTTTTAAAACTGATTTTTCATTGCGTTTTGTTTTTCTTGTAAAAAAATGATGTGTATAACGTTTTTTCCACTTACTCGCCCCAACATTCCCATCCATTGCGCACTTTAAGCAATGCGCTAATTTACGATAAACGTTTCACAGTTAACGAAACAACTCCAAGTGGAATCTAAGCCTTTGGAAGCAATTAAGCCTCCTCTTAGGCTAACGCGATTTTAAAGCTACCACTTTTTGATAGGCTAATTTGGGTTGGTAATTTCTATCAAAAAGCAATGGGTAGTTGGTTCTCTTTCTGATGGGCCACCCGTTCAGCCAACTGTTCGCATCAGATATTCCCCAGAAAGTAACCCTACTGATTTTGTCTTTATGCTTTAAAAACAATTTAAAAAGTTTTTCATATTCACTTGCCAAGGCTACCTGTACAGAATCAGGTAAGGACTCAGGATACGGATTCATCATTGGATTGCCTTCAAAGTTTTGATTTACGTCAGCACCCTGCAAATCCCATGGATTCGGAAGGACTGTAATATCCACTTCAGTAAACATTACCTTAATACCCAAAGCTGCATATTCTATGATGCTCTGCTCGATAGCCTCTAATGGTAGCCCCTTGATGCTCCAATGCCCTTGAATACCGACACCATCTATTCTAACGCCTGCTGCTTGTATTTTTTTTAATCAATTCAATAGCCCCTGCTCGTTTTTTGGGCTGCTCTATGTTGTAGTCATTGTAATAAAGTTCGGTATTAGGAGCTGCTTTTTGAGCCAATCTGAAGGCTTCTGTCACAAAATCATCGCCGAGTAAATCCAAAAATATGGACTTTCTCATCGTCCCATCTTCATTTAAAGCTTCATTCACCACATCCCAGCCATCAATTTTGCCATCGTACCTACTAGCTATCTTTTGGATGTGTGTTTCCATAAATAGCTGTAAAGAATCTCTACTTTTTATTTTTTTGACGAATGGGGATAGTTGACTGTGCCAAACCAAAGTGTGTCCTACTAAAAACATGTTGTGTTTTTTCCCTAAATCCACAAACTTATCTGCTAGTTCAAAATTGTATCTGTCCCATTCTGGATGAATGTTCTCGCATTTCATAATATTTTCTGGCGTAATGCTATTGAACTCTTTGGGTAAAAGGGTTTTAGCGGGAATATCGGTTTCCGAAATCTGAGCTGAATTGATGGCAGCCCCTATTAAAAAATCATCGGCGTAGTACGTTCCTAATCCTTTACTTTTGCTTTCCTTTACGGAGAGTTCGTTTTGAACTTTACAGGAAAATACGATTAACAAGAGGAAAATTCCACAACGTGCAATAGATGGCTTTAATTTGCGCATAAGTTTAGGTTTTTATTACCTTGCTATCCACTTTTTTAGAAGCTGGACAACTATAATAGGTAAAAATAGGAGATTTTAAGATAGATAATCAATTTTCTTTACAAATTTTTAAAATTTAATAGCCAATTACTTAAATATTTCTATCAAATATTTTACTGTAAATCTGTCGTTCACCTACACTTTTTAGTTCTAAATTTTAACTTCCTGCGTCCATTCACTAGCAAATCCCCATTGTTTCCGCACCCGCATTCTGAAATAGAGGGGTTCGTCTTTTGAAATGTTGGGAATATTCAGAACACCTTTTACTTTTGTAGTCAATTTTTTGGTGTATTGCCCAGCGTTGGTGCCATATTCCACTTCGTACAAATAATCATCAGGAGCTACCGAAAATCCAATAAAAACATCATTTTCAAGCCGTTTAACATTCCATATAATGGGAGGCAGTTCGTCTTCGTCTTTTTGTAGTTCTTGGGCTGGGGATGGAACGCTTTGTCCAGCATTGTTCAGTGCAATTAACTCGTATTGCCAAGAAGCACCTTGTTTTACCCGTTCATCTAAAATGTCAATAAAATTATTGATGGATTGATTGGTGAAGAAAATGGAATCGCCATGGTAATATTTAACAATATGCGCTGAAGCTTCGGCTGATTTATCAAATATAATACGAACGCCTTGCGTAGCCGTGTTAACAAATTTGATGGAAGGTTGCTTGGGGGCTTCAAAGTATTTTGTTTCCTCGAACACAATATACTCCTGCGGATCCAGAAATTCCACTTTTAGCCCTTTCAAAGAAGATTGATTTTTCCAGTTTATTAACACCTCAAATTGATTGTCGCCTGGGGTTATCAGCTTTATTTTCTGCGTACCTACTACCGTTGTATAAAAATCTTGGTCTATTATGCTCCATCTAAGGCTATATCCTCTGAGCACATTGGCTGGAATATCCAGTAACGCTCTCGGCTGAATGGTAATCGCAGCTTCTTTTTTTATGGTATCCACCATTGAAATAGATAGATGTTTAATGGGTGCATACTCTTTTTGTAGCTCATAGTATGCTCTTTTTTTATCCCTAAATGTGTTAACAATACCCCAAGCCCTGTTTTGTGATGGCGGTGTTTTCCAACCAGCGACCCCATGATAGGTACTTCGGTAATCGTTAAATGTCCATAAGGAAACACCTAGCACATAATCTTTATTACGCAAAGTGTTCATCATTTTTCCTACGGGTATCTCGCCCAGATTTGGGTCTTCATCCGTTAATGTGTTTCCGAACTCTGATACAAAAATTGGTTTTTTATGATAACTCCATGTTCGGTCTGCTGCCTGCCCCCACCCTCCATAAGCATTGATCATGGCAAGGTCTGAATAAACTATTGCATCATTGGGATTTTTTTGAGCTGTATGCGATACGTATAACGCCAATCTGTTCGGGTCTAATTTTTTTGCCATTTGGATTGCACCTTTTACATAGTCCTTTACTTTTGGATTTTTACTTTCGTCTCCTATCTCATTGCCAATACTCCAACCGACTAAAGATGGATGATTATATTTTTCTTTTACCATGCGCTGCAACCATTCTTTTGGCATAGGATGATCTGGGTCAACCCAAATATCTTTACCCCAAAGACTTACTTCTTCAAAAACCATTATTCCTTTTTCGTCTAGGTAATCGAGATATTCTTTAGGAAGCGAAACATGGCTTAATCTTGCCATATTGACCCCCAAACTTTTCATCAAGTCCACATCTTCTTTGATTCTTTCAAATGGAAGGGTGCTGCCAGTAAAGCGGTCTTCAGGAACTATATTAAATCCTACAGGACGAATACGTTCGCCATTAAGCATTAACTCCAAGCCTTTTACTTCTAATTTTCGTATCCCAAAACGTCAGAAATACGGTGAATCTCCTTGTTTTCTGAATCAGACATTTTAACTGTGGCTACATATAAACATGGAAAATCGTAATGCCAAAGGTTCACTTTAGATTTTGGTAAAGTATAAGCCCAAGTAACTTCATGCTGATTCGTATTTGGTGGGATGTTTGTTATAATTTGGTCTTCTACGACGATTGTATTCTCTCTTTTTATTGTGATATGCAAAGTTACGTTTTTGGTTGTTTTGCTTGAGTTACTGCTCACTATTTTCAAACCTATATCGGCAGTTCCTTTCATTAAGTCAGGTATTGCGTCAATATGCTGGTATTCTAAACGTACAAGCTGTGTAACTTCAAGCCATACTGGTCTTCTTATGCCGCCCCAATTCCACGTTGCGCCCCGTTTGAAAACATTGTTGGTAAGTACGGTGATTCTGTTTTTTTGTCCAGCTTTTATGTACCTGGAAATATCAAAATGGAACGGCAAAAA
>JAAUTG010000236.1 GCA_012031785.1 Saprospiraceae bacterium
TCAAAAAACTGGCAACAAGAGGTAAGTATGATTATTTTAGATAGTGAATTTAACATACTAGGTGAGCAAGCGTTATCAAATCCTATTTTCTCTAGTTTTATTGGGTTTACAATGATGGTTTATTCCTGTTAGAATGGAAAGAAGATAATGAGAATTTTATTTATGTAAATAAATATAAATATTCAAGTGTCTAATGACCATACTCCGAAGTTAAGTTTGGCTTTAAATTAAAAAATCAGTAAACAACAACAATTTCTAACACCATTTAAAATAATGTTTTGTCTCTACTTTTCCTCATACAACGCCCCGTAGCAGTGCTTACCGTATTGGTAGGTTTGTTGGCACTAGGTGCAGTGGTCAGTACGACGCTGCCAGTTTCGCTATTGCCAGATTTGTCTATTCCTCAAATCAGCGTGCAGATTAGCAGAACTGGTGCGGGAGCGGCTGATTTGGAGCGCACCGTGACGAGTGCGCTGCGCAATCAATTGCTGCAAGTTAATCGGTTGAAGGATATTTCGAGCAGCAGCCAGGACGAGCAAGCGACCATCACGCTGGATTTTGAATTTGGCACAAATATCAACCTAGCGTTCATAGAAGTGAACGAGAAAATAGACCAAATCATTAGCCAATTGCCTAAAGACTTGGAACGCCCTACTGTATTGAAAGCGGGGGTTACGGATATTCCAGTTTTTTATTTGGCAGTAGTTCCTAAATTGGGTAGCCCTTTGGAGCTATCTAATTTTTCTAAAACGGTGCTAAAACGCCGTATGGAGCAACTGCCTCAAATAGCGTTTGTGGATAGAAGTGGCTACGCTACGCCACAAATTACGCTCCAACCTAATGCTGCGATGATGCAGCGTTTAGGCTTGACGATACAAGATGTCGAAAGGCTTTTGAAGGAGAATAATATCAACTTTGGCAGCGTCCTAGTACAGGATGGGCAATACCAATACAATGTTCGTTTATCGAATCAATTGGGGGCGTTGGAAGACCTTGCGGCGTTGCCCATAAGCCACGAAGGGCAAGCAATTCCACTGTCGAAGCTGGTTTCCTTTAGTTTGGATATTCAACCTCGAAGAGGGCTATTTCAATACAATGGTAAAGAGGCGATTGTGTTTGCTATACGCAAACAAGCGGACGCGCAGTTGTTCGACATGAAAAAAGCCTTTGCCGAATTACTCGACGGGTTAGAGAAGGATTATCCCAATCTACAATTTCATGTTTTTAATGATCAATCAGAACTTTTAGAGATTTCTATCAACAACTTGAGTACCAGCTTAGGTTGGGGTGGGTTGTTTGCCATATTGGTGATGTTTTTAGCTTATAGAGGCTGGCGCGCACCTGTTTTGATTGGATTAACAGTCCCTATTGCATTAGTGATAGC
This sequence comes from Saprospiraceae bacterium, assembly GCA_012031785.1. Lineage (GTDB taxonomy): Bacteria > Bacteroidota > Bacteroidia > Chitinophagales > Saprospiraceae > JAAUTG01. Next base: position 1,385 of record JAAUTG010000236.1, read on the forward strand.
TCTTTTGGGATTTTATTTATTGGACCTATCTATCAATATTATTTCACTTTCTGGCTTAATACTAGGAGTTGGTTTGATGATTGATAATTCAATCATTGTGATTGGTAACATTTACCAATATCGTGTTACAGGTTTAGATTGGACGGAAGCCTGCGTAAAAGGTGCTAATGAAGTAATTCGACCGCTCATTAGTTCTGCCCTCACGACGTGTTGTGTTTTTTTACCGTTGGTATTTTTAAGTGGTATTTCTGGGGCATTGTTTTACGACCAAGCTATGTCCATTACGATTGCGCTGGCTGCTTCGCTCTTGGTGGCTTATTTGTTATTGCCCACTCTTTTGCGCTTGATGAAAGGAAAACTAAGCGATACTAACCTAAGAACCACCCAGAGGCTCAATTTTTTTACTAAATCTGTGGATGTAGTGCTACGTTGGCGATGGCTGTATTTATTGGTTTTTCTACTTCTTTTGCTGGGTAGTTATTTCCCACTTCAACAACTGACTCGCCAAACTTTTCCTACACTAACTCGAAATGCTTACACCATAAAAATAGATTGGAACGAGCCTATCAGCGTTGAAGAAAACCAAATGCGTACGACGGCTTTAATAAATAAGCTCGGCACTATGATTAAACTACATGCTTCCTTTGTTGGAGAACAACAATTTTTGTTATCAACCACTCGACAAGCGGTCAATCAAGTACAAATCGTCATTTCCATATCTGAAAATACTGTATTTACGCCTCATATCATCGAATCGTACTTGGAGGAAAATCATTCACAAGCGAAGTATGAAATAAAACCTTTGGAAACCATTTTTGATCAAGTTTTTGGTGCTCCGAAACCGCCTTTGGTGGTTCATTTACAATCGGTTCAAGGTCAAGAAGCTCCAGATGTGATGGCTTTAACGCCATTTTTATCATTTTTAGAGCAGCAAGGATTGTCAGTACCTCTACCTGCCACACAAATCCAATACGAAGTTCGTATGCTCAGAGAGAAAGCCTTGCTTTACGAACTTCCTGCTGACCATATTTTCAATGCGCTACAAGTGGTTATCAAAAACTATAATATTGGAATCCTAAAAACATCGAGTGAGCAAATTCCAATGATTGTCACAGGAGAATTGCAATCATTTAGCAAGGCGTTACAAACAGCTTTAGTGACCAACACACAAGGGGAAACCATACCACTATCTCACTTTATTGAGTTGGAAAAACAGAAACTTATAAATCAGTTTCTGGCGGAAAAGGAGGAGTTGCCATAGACGTAGCTTTGCCTGTGTATAGTGATGAATTGCTGGTTAGCATAAAAAATTATTTAAGACAAGATGGTACGTTAACTGCCTATTTTTCGGGGCAGCAGTTTGAGGATCAGCAATTACTAGGAGAGTTAGCTATTGTACTGATTATTTCGCTGTTGCTGTTGTACTTGATTTTGGCTGCACAATTTGAATCTCTTATTCAACCGTTTATTGTATTATCAATTTTACCAGTAGGGCTGCTCGGGTCGTTGATGGCGTTGTGGTGGAGTGGACAAACCATTAATTTGGTATCCACGATTGGTATTATTGTTATGGCAGGCATTACAGTGAACGACGCTATATTGAAGGTAGATACGATCAATATTTTGAAAAAAAGGATGCCTTTGTTGGAGGCTATTCACCAAGCTGGCACAAAGCGTCTATTACCTATCATTATGACTTCAGTTACGACCATGCTTGCTTTACTACCAGTATTGTTTGCAAGTGGTTTAGGTGCGGAACTTCAACAACCTTTGGCTTATGCTGTGATTGGAGGATTAACGATGAGCACTATTGGTAGCTTATATTTTGTGCCCTTATTTTATACTTTAAATATACGGCAATAATAAGACAACTCATTCAGCATCTGACTAAAAATAAATCTATGAAAAAAGTGAAAATATTGTTTGTATTAGTTGTTGTCTTTACTACTAAGATTGCAGTTGCTCAAGATGCCAGCTTAAACTTAAAAACAGCTATAACCTTAGCAAAAAAATAATGCTATTCAGGCTGTTGTAGCTAAAAATAAAGTAGAAAATGTAGGTTGGCAGTATCAGCTATTTTTGGCGGATTTAAAACCTAAACTCACTTTTTCAGCGTCACCGCTTCCATTTTTCAACCGCGCTATTGACGTAATCACGTTGCCTGACGGTAGAGATGCTTTTGTGCAAAGAAGTTTGATGCGCAATGCGTTAAGCGTAGAATTGCAACAGTATGTAAGTTGGACAGGCGGTACAATTTATGCCAACAGCGCCTTGCAGCGGATTGATATTTTTGGGAACATCAAACAACGTTCCTACTTTTCTGCGCCTATTAGTTTTGGGTTCATTCAACCCATATTTCGCTTTGACCCAATCGCATGGAACAAAAAACTTTTTCCAATCATTCTTGACGAATCGCAGCGCATTTACAAGGAAGAGATGGAGGTCCTTACTTTAGAAACTGTAAAAGCCTTTTTGAGGTGTATGTGGCGCAACAAAACTTGGAAGCATCAATAAATAATCAATCCATTGCCGACACCTTGTACCAAATTGCAACTCGCCGCTTTGATGTAGGTACTTTCCCGAAAACGGATGTTTTACAACTGGAACTAAAAGCGCAGAATGCAAGAGTATCCGCAGCAGAAGCGCGCATTAATCTCCGCTCTGCGCTACAAACGCTTAGCAATTTGACGGGGCTACAAACCATAGGCGACCTAGTAGCCCCTTTGGAAATTCCAGCTATTGAAATTAGTATAGAGGAAGCTCTAGCGCAAGCCTTAAAAAATAGAAGCTATTCTGTTTCCAATGATCGGGCTTTAGTGGATGCAGCACAAGAGATGGACAGAGCAAAAAAATCAAATGGCTTAAACGTTGTATTGCAGGGTTCTTTTGGGCTTTCTCAGACTGGTTCTCAATTGGGTGACGCTTACAAAGGTTTGTTGGATCAAGAAGAACTTAACCTTAGCCTTCAGGTTCCTATTGCAGATTGGGGAAAAGCAAAAGCGAACAAAGCATTAGCCGCATCGAATTATGAGCTGGTTAAAACGCAAAATGAGCAAGTTCGTATTCAAGCAGAACGCGAGATTATTGTAAGTGCGGAGCAGTTGGGTTTGTTGAAAGAAAAAGTAGCTTTAGCCAAACGCTCGTTGGAGATTGCCAACATCAGGAGTGAGATTACTCAACAACGCTATGCCATTGGCACAGAGACCATTGTAGAGTTAAACTTAGCTTTAGAAAGTGCAGAAAAACGCTCGATTACAATTTGTCAATTCCATTCAAGCATTTTGGATAGGGTACTACACCTTACAACGACTTACCCTTATTGATTTTGAGTGAGATTGGTTACTCTTTTGGATGCGAACAACACTGTGAACCACACGGTATTGGAGTAAAGTGTAGGCTTTTGGAGTTCGTTTTCCTGCATTAGTGTAAATATTCTTTTCATCCCTTCGCCCATTTCTCTCATTAATTTACTTACCTTTAGTAAGTAGGCAATCTTAGCGTTTCTGGATTCATGCCGATTGTCCAGTGCTTCTAAGTCTGCAATGGTTAATGTCGAAAGTAAAGCTCCTAGGCTTTTTATCTCCATACGATCATTAAAAATATGTACTTCAATACCATTGCTATTGGAGTAATCTCTATGAGCAAGCGCATTCAATAAGGCTTCTCGACAAGCATCTTCAGGATAGATATATTTTTGTTCAAACTTGGCATCTCCACCAAATTCTGTTCTTTGTGCTAAATATGGTCTTAGCATTTCCCATGCTTTGAAAATTAATTCATAGATATTACCCTGAATAAACTCATCGCTCAATACATTGTATTTTTCACCAGAAAGCAATTCTGTTCCATTAATTCTAATAAACCGTACTTGTGATCTAGGGTGCCAAGTTGAATATCTTTTGAAAAAAGAAGTACAGCAGCGCGACGAAGCCTTAATCCATTAATAGAATACTCCGCCAATCCGAGCTGTTGAAGATACCTTTCCATTGTTAATCCTTTTATATAACTGTCGGCTAATGATTGTATCAAATTGGTATCCAAATCTGCAACCATAGCTCCATCAACGAATTGTCGGTCGTACTCTCTTGATCTAATTTCTTGTTGTTCAAATTGAAGCGTCCTCACGCTAACTGGTACAGTTCTCTTATTTCTTCTAACCACAACTCTTCCATCAGGTAGTTGAAATATTTCTGAAGAGCCTTTATCAACCTGAAAAAATAAGATTATTTTATTTTCAATGCTAAGTTTAAGTTTATACACAACAGGTAATTCTTGTCCGTTTAGAACATGGGATTTAACGGCATTTAGCATCGTTTCTACTTCTTCGTCGCAATGAGGTACACCAGTGATAGAAGTGTCATCTTCTATCCCACCACTAACTCACCACCATCAGTATTCGCAAAAGCGACAAGAGCTTCTCCAATATCCTCACAAATTTTTTTAACAAGTCTTGGCTTTTTACTGCCTGGCTTACCCTCCAAAGCGGACTTAAACTCTCTAAAATCGCTTTCTCCAACAAGAATAGAGTTCTTTATTCTTTCTTACAGAACAAGAATATCTGGCATATTTCCAAAATTTTAAAACAAAAATACTTAAAATTGTTAAAAGCTCCGAAGATTCTAAATTTAGCGATTTTAACCTTTTTCGTAAAATTACAAAATATTTATTTTTAGATATTTATAAATATAAATTTCACTAAATATCATTTAAAAAGGCTTGTTTTAAAAATCTTCGGAGTTTACAGTCAATTTCCCTATTTTTTACCGTACAACTGCTTTCCTACAGCTTCGTACTTATCGCCACTTGTCCAAAATGGACGTTCTGCTTTGTCTGCAATCAAGCGGGCAGCGTGGCTGAAGGATTGGCAGAATTTAAGCAAGTAGTCAAAATCAATGCTTTCTGGATTGTCGGTCACTTGGTGGTAGTATTTCATAATGTTTTCGTCGAAGGCGGTGAAACCAGGACTGAACGTCGGTGCTGGAACACCTTTTGCCGCAAATGACACATTATCCGAACGGTCGAATAAGCCTTGTTCTGGAGCTGGGTCTGCATTTACAGCAAGCCCGAATAATTTTGCTGCTTTTTCAATTTCAGCATCAGCACCTGTTCTGCCCAAACCAATCAAGGTAATAATGTTGGTAGCGTTATAGCCCGCGCCATCCGTATTCAAATTATAAATAGTTTGTTCTAAAGGGAAAATAGGATGGTTGGCGTAAAAATTACTACCGAGCAAGCCCAATTCTTCCCCCGTTACTGCTAAAATGATAATAGAGCGTTTAGGCGTTTGTTTGGCAAGTGCTTTTGCGGCACTCAACAAAGCCACTGTACCAAAGGCATTATCCCGAGTTCCATTGAAAATGCTATCTTGTGGGGTAAATGCACCGCCACCGTTTTTACCTGTACCTACGTGGTCGTAGTGCGCACTCAAGAGCACGTACTCGTTCTTCAAAACGGGGTCGCTACCTTCTATTACTCCAATTACATTGTTGGATGCTACAGATTTGGTGATGGACGAATTAGTGACAAGGTTCACTTTATTTTTCTTACCCGTTTTGATGGTTTTGCTCAATTCGGTTTCGCCCTCTTGTATCCAACCATAAATAAAATTACTAGCTCCCTTAGCTTCACTAGGTTTGAGTTCTATTCTTGGACGAGAGAAATAATTGGTGGCTATTCCCCAGAAGTTAGTGGGCAATTGAAAAAGTTCAATGATGCCGACAGCGCCCCGTTCTTCCGCCCACTTTTGTTTCTTACTTCTCGCCTGGAACACCGTGGCTGGGGATTTATCCTCAGTAGTTCCCATATTGGTGACTACAATTTTTCCTTTTACATCAAGATTTTTATAATCATTATTATCCTATTTTTCAGCATCAATTCCAAAACCGGCAAATACAATCGGCGCTTCTACCGAATTTTCTTTTTTATTAAAATCACCCCTAAAAACATAATCTTTCCCAGACGCTAATGTTTGCTCTCCATTTCCGGTTTTCAATACCAGGGAAGAGGCGGCAGCATTAGGCTTCGCGGTGCGAATGATCACTTTTTGACGGTAAGAACCCTTTTCCCCGGCAGGCTGCAGTCCTAGCTTATTATATTGAAGTTCAACGTATTGTACTGCTGTTTCAAAACCCGGCGTGCCTGGCAATCGCCCAAGCAAGGCATCATCGGCAAGGTAAGCAATATGTGCTTTCATCGCATCGCCAGAAGCTTTATCCAGACAGGCTTTCACTTCTTCCGGGATGCTTTTTTGTGCTGAAAAGTGAATACAGTGCAAAATAATGATAATAGAATGAAATATCTTGTCAATAATAGATTTTTCATGTTGTATTGGATTTTTGTATGAACTCCA
>JAAUTG010000237.1 GCA_012031785.1 Saprospiraceae bacterium
AAGTTTTGCGTCTAAACTAGACGTGGTAGATGTGCATTTCATTCCAATTTCCGCTCTGAATGGTGATAATGTCGTTGACCGCTCCGAAAATACACCTTGGTATCAAGGCTCTACTTTGTTGTACTACTTGGAAAACGTACACATTGGTAGCGATTATAACTTGATTGATACCCGTTTCCCAGTACAATTTGTGGTACGCCCGAACAACGACGATTTTCATGATTATAGAGGCTATGCAGGACGTGTAGCAGGAGGCATACTTAAAAAAGGAGACGAAGTAATGTTGCTCCCGTCAGGCTTTACTTCAAAAATTGCCAAGATAGATACCTTTAGCGGTGAAGTAGAAGAAGCATTTCCGCCAATGTCTGTGACGATGTTGCTGGAAGATGATTTCGATTTAAGTCGTGGCGATATGATTGTGCGGGTCAATAATCAACCCAACGTCGTACAGGATTTGGATTTAATGATTTGTTGGTTCAGCGATAAACCGCTTCAGGAAAACGGCAAATACGCCATCATGCACACCACACAAGAGGCGCGTTGCGTGGTAAAAGAAATTCGCTATCGCTTGGATATTAATACGTTACATCGCGATTTAGAGGATAAGCAAATCAAAATGAACGATATTGCGAGAATCGCAATACGAACAACTAAACCATTATTTGCGGATGCTTATCGCAAAAATAGAATCACAGGAAGTGTCATTTTAATTGATGAACACACAAATAATACCGTAGGTGCTGGAATGATTATCTAAATTTGTCTTTTGTGGCGCTGCTTTAGTCTCAACGTCTAGCATTTTGGGACTAAAGACAAAGCACTAAAGACTAAACAAACTATAACTTATGACATTCTCTAAAACCATACTTATTACTGGAGGAGCAGGATTCATTGGCTCTCATGTAGTTAGACGATTTGTAAATAATTACCCTAACTATCATATTATCAACCTCGATAAGCTCACTTACGCTGGTAATTTAGAGAACATCAAAGACATAGAACACCAACCCAACTACAGCTTTGAGCGTGCTGACATCACGGAGTTGGAACAGATCAGGCAATTATTCCAACAGTACCAATTTGATGCAGTGATACACTTGGCTGCTGAATCCCACGTTGACCGCTCCATCACAGACCCACTGATTTTCGTAAAGACCAACGTACTTGGTACAGGTACTTTACTACAAGTGGCGAAGGAAAATTGGAAAGACAACTACGAAGATAAACGATTTTACCACGTTTCCACTGACGAAGTCTATGGCTCATTGGGCGACGAAGGGTTTTTTACAGAAGAAACGCCTTACGACCCACGCAGCCCATACTCTGCATCTAAAGCAAGTTCCGACCATTTGGTACGAGCGTTTTATCATACCTACCATCTGCCAGTAGTCTTGTCGAATTGTTCCAACAACTACGGGAGTTTTCACTTTCCAGAAAAACTCATTCCTTTGTTTATCAATAATATACGCCTAATGAAGCCTTTACCTGTTTACGGTCAAGGCGTGAATGTACGCGATTGGCTTTGGGTGGAAGACCACGCTTCGGCAATTGACGTGATTTTTCATAAGGGTAGAGTAGGGGAGACCTACAACATCGGAGGACACAACGAATGGAAAAACATTGACCTCGTGAAGTTGCTTTGTAGGCTCATGGATGAAAAACTAGACAGACCAGCAGGCACTTCCGAACAGTTGATTACCTATGTAAAAGACCGTGCCGGTCACGATATGCGATACGCAATTGATGCCACCAAACTCAAAGAAGAACTAGGCTGGATGCCGTCGCTTCAGTTTGAAGAAGGACTTAGCAAAACCATAGATTGGTATCTATCCAATCAAACTTGGCTAGACAACGTCACTTCTGGCGCATATCAAAAATATTACGAAGAACAATACCAAATTGCTTAAATTCATAAATCAACGTAGATGAAAGGAATTATTCTTGCAGGTGGTTCAGGTACAAGGCTTTATCCTATCACAAAGGCAATTTCTAAACAGTTAATGCCAATTTATGATAAGCCGATGATTTATTATCCGCTTTCTATCCTAATGCTTTCAGGCATTAAAGATATTCTTATCATCACCACACCCCACGATCAAGCCGCGTTTCAGCGATTGCTGGAAGATGGCTCCGATTTAGGTTGCAACTTTCAATACGCGGTGCAAGAAATTCCCAACGGTTTGGCGCAAGCTTTTGTGATAGGGGAATCTTTTATAGGAAACGATAAAGCAGCCTTAGTGCTGGGCGATAATATTTTTTATGGTGCTGGTTTGAGTAAATTATTGCAGCAAAGCGCGCAAATCGAACAAGGTGCTAAAGTATTCGCTTATCCCGTCGCCGACCCTGAACGATATGGTGTAGTAGAATTTGATGCCGAATTTCGAGTGCTTTCAATAGAAGAAAAACCGAAAGTTCCCAAATCAAAACTACGCCGTGCCTGGGGTTATACTTTTACGACGAACAAGTAGTGGAAATTGCTAAAAACATACCACCATCTGCTCGTGGCGAATACGAAATTACCGACGTAAATCGAGTATATTTAGAGATGGGGCAATTGACGGTTGGCGTAATGAATCGCGGTACTGCTTGGCTGGATACGGGTACATTCAACTCTTTAAGTGACGCTTCGGAGTTTGTACGAGTGATTGAACAACGCCAAAGCCTAAAATTAGGTTGCATCGAAGAAGTAGCTTATCGAATGGGTTTTATAGATGCTGATAAGGTAGAGGAAATCGCTCAACCACTGTTAAAAAGTGGATATGGACAGTATTTGATGCGAATAATTCAAAAGTAATTGCGTAATTTCGCTGCGTTAATAAATTTTTCTGACTACTTCATACTTTACACGACGTTTTCTTAATATTGTTCTGTCGTCATGTTTAACATTATCTTTGAATTGCTACTTTAAAATACAATAAATCGCTAGATGACTTGAATTTTTTATTCGTAACTAAAACTAATGAAATCTTATGTGTGGAATAGTAGCTTATATCGGACAACAAGAGGCTTACCCTATCCTAATTAAAGGACTAAGAAGACTGGAATATCGAGGATATGATAGTGCAGGCGTAGCCATGATGAATGGCAAATTGAATGTCTATAAGAAAAAAGGTAAAGTAGATGAATTGGTCAACTTCGCCGAAAATCAAGATAAAACTGGTACCATCGGAATAGCACACACGCGATGGGCAACCCACGGCGAGCCTAATGATAAAAACGCTCACCCACACGCCGCAGAAGGCGAAAAGCTAACCATCGTTCACAATGGTATCATTGAAAACTACGAAGTCCTGAAAAAAGCCCTCCTCAAACAAGGACATATCTTCAAAAGCGATACCGACACAGAAGTTCTTGCTCATCTAATTGGTGAAATCAAAGAACGCGAACAACTCCCTATCGAAGAAGCAGTTAGATTGGCTCTAAACAAAGTTATTGGCGCTTATGCCATCGTGGTGCTGGACAGCGACGAACCTGACAAATTGGTTGCTGCCCGAAAATCCAGTCCCTTGGTACTAGGAATTGGCGAAAACGAATTTTTCTTAGCTTCCGATGCTTCACCCATCGTAGAATACACCAAAAAAGTCGTTTACATCAACGATGAAGAAATCGTAGTTGCCACCAAAGACGGCAACTTCAACCTCCGAAACCTCCGCAACGAAGAAACCGAGCCGCGTTTCCACTACCTCGACATGCAAATCGAAATGTTGGAAAAAGAAGGATACGACTACTTCATGCTCAAAGAAATCTTCCAGCAGCCGCGCTCCGTGGCGGATTGTATGCGTGGACGATTAAACGCAGAAAAAAACTGGATACTCCTAAACGATGTAGAAAACAACCTCGAAAAATTCCTGCACGCTAACCGCATCATCTTTATCGGTTGCGGAACTTCTTGGCACGCAGGGCTAGTCGCGGAATACCTCTTTGAAGACATCGCTCGCATTCCAGTAGAAGTAGAATATGCCTCCGAATTTAGATACCGAAACCCTGTTATCCGCGAAGGCGATATCGTCATCCCAATCTCTCAATCGGGCGAAACCGCCGATACCCTTGCTGCTATTGAATTGGCGAAGCAAAAAGGCGCTTTCGTCTATGGTGTCGTCAATGTGGTCGGTTCGTCTATTGCACGAACTGCTCATGCAGGTTCTTACATCCACGCAGGACCCGAAATTGGGGTAGCTTCCACCAAAGCCTTCACAGGACAGCTCACGTTGCTGACCATGATGGCACTTTATCTTGGTCATAGAAAAGGAACTATATCCAACGACCATTACCATCGTTTGTTGGTAGAGTTTAGTAAAATACCAGATAAAATACGTCAGGTACTGGATTATGACAAAGAAATTCAAGCTATTGCCCAACAAGTTCGCAATGCTCAAAATGCACTCTATCTGGGTAGAGGCTACAACTTCCCCGTAGCACTGGAAGGAGCTTTGAAACTCAAAGAAATTTCCTACATTCATGCAGAAGGATACCCTGCTGCCGAAATGAAACACGGACCTATCGCCCTGATTGATGCGCTGATGCCCGTCATCGTCATTGCGACCAACAAAAGTGCCTACGAAAAAATCGTCAGCAACATTCAAGAAGTGAAAGCTCGAAGAGGCGTAGTAATTGCTATTGTGACGGAAGGTGACCAGCAAATTCGCAGAATGGCAGACTTCGTCATCGAAATACCAGAAGTAGAAGAAATATTTGCACCCCTCATCTCTGCTGTTCCGTTACAATTGTTAGCGTACCATATCGCCGTCATGCGCGGATGTAACGTTGATCAACTCGTAATTTAGCAAAGTCAGTAACTGTAGAATGATGAAAAGAATTGTGAATAGGTGAATTTTGAATTGTGAATAAGTGAATTTTGAGTTGAGAGTAATTATTTTTGAATTGTGAATAAGTGAATTTTGAGTTCTATATAAATACTTACAAACCCAAAATTCACCATCCAAAACCCAAAACCCAAAATTCAAAATTCAAAACCCAAAATTCACCACCCAAACCCAAAATTTAAAATTCAAAAACGACCAATAACTAAATATATGGCAGCACTCACACAACAATACGAACATCATTTGCATGATACGGAAGCACGTTGGTTCGCCGTTTACACCAAATTCAAATGTGAAAAATTTGCTTTCAGGCAACTACAGGCAAAAGGGATTCACGCCTATTTACCCATTCAAAAAGTAACCAAACGATACGCCCGAAAGATAAAACACCTAGAGTTACCACTTATCAGTTGTTACGTTTTTGTGAAAGTGGCTAAGCCCCACTACATCCCTGTTTTGGAAACTGAACACATCCTAGAATTTGTAAAAATAGGTAAAAACCTCATCGCCATTCCCGAAAAAGAAATAGACATCCTCAAGCGCATCGTCGGGGGAGGCAAGCCATTTGAAATCGAAACTACGCGCTACCAAGTAGGCGACCGCGTAGAAATCATCGCTGGTGGCTTAACAGGTATGACCGGAACACTTGTCACCATTCAAGGAGAAAAAAGATTCATCGTAGAACTAGAAACTTTAGGATATTCCCTAAATTTGCAAGTCGAACCACAAGTACTCAGAAAAACAGCCTAACACCAGAAATCAACCAAAGACCAATCGCCAAAGACTAAAGACCAATCCCACTCCTAGATAAACGCCTTGCGACTTATCGGTGGCGAAGCCGTGACTCTTAGTTAGGGTTTCACTAATAAAACAATTCACAAATGGATCAACTAGCACGCCATAAACAGCTCGTAAAACAAATAGTCGAAGAAATTGCAGCCATACAAGGGAATCCCAACACCAGCCTAAACATCCAACTCATCACCGATGATGAGCACGGGCACTACCTCCTCTACAACAACCAATGGAGAGAAGAACGCCGCTATTACGGTTGCTTTCTACACATCGGAGTGCCAGCAGACACAGGCAGAATCTGGATTCACCACGACGGCACCGACCTCATCATCGCTGAAAAACTACTAGAAAACGGAGTCTCCAAGCAAGACATTGTACTAGCACATCGTTCCCCCATCATGCGACCAGACACAGGCTTTGCCATCGCTTAAGCGTCCAACCACAAATAACACACTTACTTCGCTCAAAAAAATAATTCGACATATTCAAAAGATAATCCTGAAACAACCCAAAACCCAAAACTCAAAACCCAAAACCCAAAACCCAAAACTCAAAACCCACAACCCAAAACTCACAACCCACAACTCAAAAATGTACCTAGCACCACTCAATTACGACCGATATTTCAAAAAAGTATTTTCAGAACCGAAGATTTCAAAGCGGTTTTTAGAAGATTTTTTTGACATTCAGATAACGGAAATAGAATTGATGAGCACGCGCCACAAACTAACGGATGCGGCTTCTGGGGTAGAATTCGACTTTCGCTGCAAGCTATCGAGTGGAGAATATGTGATAATAGACATGCAGCAATGGTACAAAACCGACATTATAAAGCGGTTTTACATGTACCATTCGATGAACACGGTATTGCAGTTAGAAAAGATACCTGACAAGAGCATAGATTTAGCGGAAGACAAGACCAAAGAGATAAAAGACTACAATCAGCTAGTACCGGTTTACACGCTGATATGGTTGGCGGACGACAACTTAGGTTTTGAAGAAGACTACGTAAGTTACACGATGGTTCCAGAAACTTTAATCAGTTTCATTCGGAACAAAAACTTATGGAAGGCAGAAAACGTGTTGTTGTTATTAGAAGAGCAAGCGCGGGTGTTAAAGACGTTAGACAACAAGACCAAGAAGTTAGATTTTTTACAGCAGAAACAAGTTGATTTACGTTTTTCAAACGAACGTAGTGAAGAACAAGAAATACAGCAAATACCTACCTTGGTTTGAGTTAGCGCAAAAGACGAGAGATAAACTAAACAAGAAAGGGTGGTTTACAGAATACCAAAAGGACGATGTATTCATAGAAATCATCAAACGGATCAACACCGAAGATTTTGAAGCGTCGGACTGGGAATACATCAATGACTACGAGAAATTTCGGGTGCAGGTCAAACAATTTGAGATGAGCTTTGTAGAACAGGGCATAGAGCAAGGCATAGAAATTGGTAAAGAGCAAGGCATAGAGATTGGCAAAGAGCAAGGCGTGCGCCTAATTGCAAAACTGATGAAACAGAACGGCGAACCAGTTGAAAAAATAATAGCCTACACGAGCTTAACGGCTCAAGAAATAGAAAACTTATAATTCAAAACCCAAAACCCAAAACTCAAAACCCAAAACTCAAAACCCAAAACTCAAAACCCACGAAACAGAACAGCGAACCAATTAAACCCTATAACTTTGGTGATTTGAAAAGACTTACTCTAAAGTGTGGTGCAAAAGTAAAGCCAAGTAACCGAATAACTAACGCTACAAAAAACCAACAAAAATTAACCTACACTTAACGTAACTATTTGCAAATCCCAGCAATTGATTATACATTTGACTTTCGTAAGAAATACGCCTCCATAACAAAGAGGATGGAACAAATTTTTAATTTTTTTTTAACTAACATTTTTAATTTACT
>JAAUTG010000238.1 GCA_012031785.1 Saprospiraceae bacterium
GGAAGTTAGTCATCAGCGACTTTTAAGAAAAAACAAGACTGAAGTAGGCCCAGATATAGACATTCGCGTTCCGCTACATGAAGTAGAAAGAGAATTAGAAGAAGCTGGTTTTCAGTTAATTAATACCGACGATACGTCTTTGGATTATCAATATATCGTATTGGCAGTGAAGCGATTGAGTATAGAATAAAATTCACTAACTTCCTATTAGCACAATCTGTAACTTACGTTAGATTGTCGGAAAAAATTATTCTTGAATAAATAATTTTATGGATGAAGTGTAATGCTTACTTTTGTGAGGTTTTGAAACCCGATTCGTTTAATTCAAATTCATCTAATAATGAAAGTGATTACTAATTTACTGGTAACTATGGTGTTGAGTGTTTTGGTGTATAGCGTGCAAGCTCAAATCGTAGTACCTTCAGCAAGCCCAACTGCTAAGTTAGAGCAAGAAGTAGGATTGACTAAAATTACAGTAGAATATTCTCGTCCAAGCATCAAAGACCGCGTATTGCTTGGAACAGCTACTGAAAAATCTATCGAAAAATATGGTCAAGCATGGCGTACAGGTGCTAATACTGCTACTAAATTCACTTTCAGCGACGACGTGAAAATTGCAGGGCAGGACTTGAAAAAAGGAGCTTATAGTATCCTTACTATTCCAGAAGCAAAGACTTGGACGATTAAGTTCTTTACTTACGAAAGTGGTAGCTGGACGGCGTACTTAGAAAAAACACCAGTATTGGAGACCAAAGTGGATGTACAAAACATCGGCAGAAAGGTAGAAACTTTTACTATTGATATCAACAATATCAATATGGCATCTGCCACGATTGACCTATTATGGGGTAACTTTTTGGTAAGTATTCCAATGACTGTAGAAGTGGATGCGCGCGTGTCAAAGGCAATCGAAACTACTTTGGCAGGACCTTCTCAAAATGACTACTACCAAGCAGCTTCTTATTTCCACGATGCGGGTAAAGACCTTTCTCAAGCTCTAGTATGGATTAAGCAGGCGAATGCAAAAGAACCTAAGTTTTGGATGGTGCGCAAAGAAGCACTTATTTTGGCAGATATGGGTAACTATCAAGCAGCTATTAAGGCGGCTACACAGTCTAAAGAATTAGCACAAGCCGCCAACTACGAGCCCTACGTAAGAATGAACGAAGAATCCATTGAAGAGTGGACTAAAAAAGTAGGTAAGACAGGCAAAGTGCAAGTGGAAGCACAAAAAATGGAAGTGCCAAAAACAAAAGCACCTGAACAGAAGCAGGATAAAATGTGATTCTACTAATGATTAGTGACTAACTGATTATAGTTACACAGTTGGTTTTGATAAATTGGTTTTGGTCTTTATTATTATGTTAATCTACTTGGTGTTCAATTGAAGACCAAGTAGATTAGTTAAAAGTCTTAAAAAGAATTTATCCTTAAACAGCTAAAGACCAAAAACTAATTTACCAAAGGTTAATCACTTTAGTCAGTTTTTCTTTATTCAATCAAGAATATGAAGGCTTCTGCAATTTTTTACTGGTGGGTCGGGTGTTTACTATTGTTTGGATGTTCACCCAAAATACTAAGCCACTTTTGCACTCCAGAAGATTTGCTTCGCCTGCCAGAAGAAGATAAAAAAGAAAAAGTCAGAATCAGCTCTACTTGTCGAGAACCTCTAGCTTACGCACCAGACACCAATTATCTATCCCACGCACCCATGCGGTACATCCGCGTCAATTTCCATTTCATCAATTCAGAAGATAGTACCCACAACTTCAATGGGCAAGAAGCTATTAATTATGCTTACAACTTGGTTGCTAACGCCAACTCTGATTTAGCACAAAATGCCAAAATGAACTTGCCTCTTGGTAATCATACGCCTGTACTACCTACCAATTTTAGGTATCTCATCGCGCCACTACCTAATGATCCCAATGACAAAGGTGTTTACTTTCATTACGACAACGAGGTATGTTATTACGTCCATAAAGGAAAGAATCAAAATCTTTACAGTAAAGATGTGATCAAAAAATACGCTGTACAGTTGGATAGTGTTGTTAATGTATTCATTATGAGCCTTGAAGCATCAAAAACAGATGCTGGTGGCGTTGGTGTTACGCTAGGGTCTAGCATTAAAATGGCAGGAATGTACGATGGGACTAAAGAATTTTGGAGGTATCGGCAAATTCTGAACCACGAAATGGGGCACGTCCTAAGTTTACAACACAGTTGGACGGGAAACGATGGCTGCGAAGATACTCCTGTCCATACAAATTGCTGGAACGTTTCAGAAACGCCCCCTTGTGATTCGTTGTATTCCAATAACGTTATGGATTACAACGCTTTGCAACTGGCTTGGACACCTTGCCAAATTGGTAAAGTACATCGAATGATGTCCACGCTTGGCGCACCACAGCGCAAACTAATTGCTCCGACTTGGTGCCAATTTAAAGAAGTAGCCACTATCACGATTGCCGATAGTATCCACTGGGATAGTGCAAAAGATATAGAAGGAAATATTGTAATTAAAATGGTGGCTTTTTAAAACTGAGTTGCAGACTATCCCTACCACCACAAGGGAAAATAATAGTTGAACCACAAGGTACGCTGTTTTTAGATAATGCCCATTTGCACAACGATTGTGGGCAAAAATGGCAAGGTATTGAAGTGCAAACACAAGGCAAACGCAAGGGGAAACTGCTCATAAAAGGAGGAATAAAAGTTGAAAATACAATTCATCCCTTTCCAATCACTGTACCAAAATCCATCACATGACCCTACTTCTGCTTTTGTGCTTTTGCTTTACTTACCCACACGACGTAAAAGTGAGTTTGTGTAATATGGTGTACGACGAAAAGGATAAATCACTACTTATTGATTTTAGGATATTCACTGACGACTTGCAAGACGCGATTAGAAAACCACTGTTAAACAATCCTTTAGATAAACAATTTGATGCGGATGTCATCCAATACCTCGAAACCCATTTTCAACTTCTTGTCAATCAAAAGCCTGTGAAATGGTATTTTTTCTCCGGCAAGCTAACGAAGAAGTGTTTGAAATAATGTTTATCGTTCCTGGAGTAAGCCAGTTAAAACAATTAGACATTCAAAATTCGATATTGATAGCACAATTTGAAAAGCAGCAAAATATTGTCAAACTTTCCGCGTATAGCCAAGAAAACAATCATATTTTTAACCGCCAAACACAAACAGTGAAAATTACGCTCCCTTAATGTTGTACTTCAATTCAAATTCACCATTTGCAGTTCAACCCACCAATTCTACAATTCGATAGAATTAACTAGCCACCTTATTTAATTTCACTCACTTTTGTGTTAAGAAATCACTCGATATTTTTTTCACCTGTTTAAAGAGTTGTTCACTATGAAATCCTTACTAAGCGTATTACTTTTCTTTATCCTGTTTAGCACTAATGCACTTGCCCAAAGCCAAGTGGTAAAAGGTATTATTACTGATAAACAATCCGAAACTCCTTTAATCGGAGCCACCATAGAGTGGATGGGCGAACCTTCAACAGGCACAACTACCGACGCGGAAGGTTACTTTAGATTGGAGAATATTCCAGTAGGTCGTCAGGCTTTCAGAATAAGTTACATCGGCTATAATGGCATTACTATTCCAAACGTAGTGGTCACGGCTGGTAAAGAGGTAGTTTTGGATGTAGCTTTGGAAGAATCCTATGAAGAATTAAGCGAAGTGGTGGTGACAGCTAATGCTGAAAAAGATAAACCCATCAACGAAATGGCAACTGTCTCTGCTCGCACATTTAGCCTAGAAGAAGTCAATCGCTACTCTGGTGGCAGAAGTGATGTAGCTCGTTTAGCGGGAAGCTTCGCAGGAGTAGCAACTGCTGATGATTCTCGAAACGATATTGTCATTCGAGGAAATTCTCCAACAGGTGTGCTTTGGAGATTAGAAGGTATTCCAATTCCTAATCCAAATCACTTTTCTACTTTAGGTACAACAGGTGGTCCTGTGAGTGCGCTAAATTCCAATCTATTAAGCAATTCTGACTTTTTGACCAGTGCTTTTCCCGCTGAATATGGCAATGCTTTAGCTGGCGTGTTTGATTTAGGATTTAGAAATGGCAACCGCGATAAGTACGAATTTATGGTACAAACTGCTGCTTTTACGGGGTTTGAAGCGATGGCTGAGGGACCTATCAACAAAGAAAAGGTAGTTCTTTTATCTTGGGTGCGCGCTATTCCTTTGTCTCTTTAGTGGGTAATTTGGGTTTGGACATTGGTACAAATGCTACGCCCAACTACCGTGATATCGCTTTTAAAGTAAATTTTGGTAATAGCAGAGCTGGAAGTTTCAGCTTATTCGGTATCGGTGGCTCTAGTGACATTGAGTTCTTGAATGACGAAATTGATGAAAATGACCTTTTTGCTGCCCCTGACGAAGACTCTTCCGCAGATTCTCAATTTGGAGTATTGGGTTTAAGACACAATTTTGTGTTGGATAATAATACATATTGGAGAACAGTTATTGCTGCCTCCAATTCAGGAAATGTGTTTTACCAAGACCGTTATGTGAATCAAAATACCCCTGAAGAATACACCTTTCAAATTTCTTCCTTCGATAATAATACCAATCGGTATTCTATTTCTTCTTACCTCAACCGCAAGTTTAGTGCTAAACTGACAGGTAGGGCAGGTATTTTGGTAGAACGTGAAGTTTTCAATATCGAAAGTATTTTACGCGATAATACACCAGATTTGGACGGCGATGGTATCCCAGACCCTTTTGTAGTGTATGATTTCGAGGAAGGCGCTACCACTGTTCAGCCATTTGCACAAGTACAGTATCGTTTTCAACCTAAATGGACGCTCAACGTGGGGCTTCATGGTCAATATTTGGACTTAAATGACAATGTAGCACTGGAACCAAGACTGGCATTAAACTGGAATTTTTTACCAAGACATACTTTAAGCATTGGATATGGTTTGCACCAACAAACACAACCTATTCCGATTTTATTGCTCAAAGAAGAAGTTACAGATGGCGTGTTTGAAGAAACCAATCGCGATCTCAAATTCACAAGAAGTAATCATTTTGTCTTAGGTTATGACGTAAAATTGGGTAATGCTTGGCGTGGAAAACTAGAAACCTATTACCAAGCTATTGACCGCGTACCTGTTGAGTCGTTTCCATCTTCTTTTTCTGTCTTAAATATTGGTGCGGATTTTGGTTTCCCTGATGATGTTTTTGGGCTAGTGAATGAGGGGACAGGTTACAATACTGGCGTAGAAATGACCTTGGAGAAATTTTATAGCAATGGTTACTATGGATTACTTACTGCTTCGATCTTTGATTCCAAATACGAGGGCAGCGACGGCGTGGAGCGTAATACTGTATTCAACAATGGTTATGTATTCAATATTTTGGGGGGTAAGGAATTTAAAATCGGAAAAGACAAACGCAACGCCATCACATTTGACACTAAATTTACCACTGCGGGTGGACGATACTACACACCAGTTGATTTACAGGCTTCTCAATCGCTTGGTCGGGAGGTTTTTCTAGAAAAGAAGCATTTAGCTTGCAGTATGACGATTACTTCCGTTGGGATGTGAAGTTTGGCTACCGTCTAAACAGCAAAAAGCGCAAATTCTCCCAACAATTTTACCTTGACATACAGAATGTTACGAATAAGGAGAATATCTTTGTAAAAAGATACAATCGCTTGACTAACGAATTGAATAACGTATATCAAACAGGATTTTTTCCTGACTTTATGTATAGAATACAATTTTAATTTTGATTAAATAGGGGATTCGCTGATTTTTTCTATTTCAAAATCAACGCATCCACTATTTTACAATCATAAACTAACTGCTCCACAATGAAATTGGGAAAAGAATGTTTCTATCTCGGGTTCAATGATACTTTACTGCGCCTCGTTGGTATTCCTGTGATTGGCTTCTTCTTTCCTTTAGTTTTTTCTGATTACCCTTAGATTTAGATCATGGACTTATTGGCTATGTACCCAAATGGATTATCAGCACCAGTTTTACCGTAGGATATTGGGAAGGCACAAGATTCATCACCATTATTTTCAGAAAGTGGTTTCCCTTGCTCAAAGACACTCGCCAACGACTGCTACTTCAAATTCCCAGTGTGTTACTCTTTGCTTTTGTAGTGGTAGATCATCTATTTTTCTACGTCATCTGTCAGCCTTTAATGACGTTTTTTAACGTACCACCACCACCACCTGGCATAATGATAGCTGGGTATCTGATTATTTTAATGTTCGTTGCTATTTATGAAAGTATCTACTTCTATCACCAGTTGCGTATTTCTATCTTAGAAACGGAGCAAGCTAAACAAGAGCATATTCGTTCGCAGTTGGAGGGGTTGCGCAACCAAGTCAATCCACATTTTTTGTTCAATAGCCTGAATACACTCATGGATTTGGTGGTAGAAAGTCCTTCGATAGCAGTCAATTTCTTGCAGCGATTGTCCCATGTTTATCGCTATATTTTGGAAATCAGAGAAAATCCTACGGTAACAGTGGCAGAAGAACTAGAATTTATTAAATCGTATATTTTTTTACAAGAAGAGCGCTTCAAAGGCAACCTCAAAGTGGATGTGGAAGTACCTGAAAGGTATTACCAACACCAAGTGGTACCACTTTCTTTGCAAATCCTATTTGAAAATGCAATCAAGCACAATGTAATTTCTTCTAAAAAATCCCTTACCATTACTGTGACAGTAGAAAATGGCAAAATTATTGTAAAAAATAACCTACAACGCAAAAATCAAGTCATGGATTCCACAAAAGTTGGGCTAGAAAATGTGCGCAATCGCTACCGTTTAATTTCAGATAGTAAAGTGGATATAGTAGAAAATAATGAATACTTTATAGTTGGCTTACCATTAATTGCACCAAATTTTTCGATGGGATAACCTATTGCAGTTCTTTTTTGGTGGTTTGGCTGGCAACGAAACTTAACCAGCAAATACAAAGTTTATCACTGCCACCAGTTGAATGGTTGCTAAACTTATGAACAAAATACCAATAGCTAAATTGGTCCAAAAATGCACCTTTTGAAGGTTTTTGAGCAATTTAACTGCCAATTCCACATAAGTCCAAAGTAAAAACACCGTCCCTACTGCCGTTCCTAAACAGAAAATCACAATCAGATCATCGTCATAAGAAAGCCAGCCCAACGTATGAAGATAAGCACCATTCACTATCCAGTAAGGGATAGCCAGCATGTTAAGTGCACTCAGCACCATACCCTTTCTGAAAGGAGGAAGCACCACCTGAGCACCCATTGTAGTTTGCTTTTGTTGATAAGCCAGCCTTAAATTGTAAGCACCTAGTAAATAAAAAACGACTATGGCTACGATTTTTAAAGGAATCTGTACTTGGTCTGTGGAGAGCCAATTAATGAAGCGAATAGCGACAAAGGCTTGTACAAACTCCACCAAAGCTACGCCAAAGGCAATAATAAGACTA
>JAAUTG010000239.1 GCA_012031785.1 Saprospiraceae bacterium
TCAATGGGCAAATAGCCAAACGCCAACGGCGAACCCTGATGGACGACGTTTCTTAACGTCGGCTTAAAATATGTTGGTCTTTTCCTAACGACCGTGTGTTCGACGCTCGTTAGGAAACGAGCAGGATAGGTGGGTCGAAGTTAGGAAACTTCGACCATCAATGGGCAAATAGCCAAATGCGGTCAAAGTTAGGAAACTTCGAACATCAAAGTTGAATGCTACATTAGCAAAAACGGATCATCCTACTTTGGCTTCATGCTTGAGGTTGGTTAGCGACATGCTGGTAGCAGAGCCTTGTCAGTTGCTTTAGAAGCGACTGACAAGGGTGCTTTTCTTTAGATTTCTTCTTTCAAGGTTCCCAAGTAAGCGACCAGGTCACGAATTTCGCGTTTGTTGAGCAGCGTAATCATGGAAGGCATACTGGAAGGCGCGTTGGTGCGTTCTTTGATTTGCAATTTATCAATCGTTCGCTTTTCGGTAGCTCCTATCTTGAGTGTCAATTGGGTGTCGGTTTCTGCTTCTACAATTCCAGAAAGTGCCTCGCCGTCGTTCAGCGTGACGATTGCCACGCCATAGCCATCCGCTATTTTAGCACTAGGCGCAATGACGGATTCTAGCAATTGAGCAGCGTTGTATTTACTACCAACGTTGGCAAGGTTCGGACCGACATCTCCGCCCCATTCAAAGACCGCATGGCAGCGCATACACTGTGCGCCAGCATGGCGCGTCATAATGTTTCTTCCTTTCTCCACATCGCCCCCCACTAAACAGGCTCGATAGGGAGCCAACACATCGTCTTTAGCAAGTTGATTTTCGTAAGTGGTTAGTTTGCTAACAAGGGCTTGATCCTTACTGTTTTGTGCAGCTTCCAGCAAGTCTAATTGTAATTCAGGTTTCAATTTACTTGCCAGCAATTGATCCATCAAGCTGTTCAATAAAGTTGTAGCTGCCGCGCCTTTAAAGCGTCCCAAGGCTTCTAGTGCAGATTGTTGTTCTTTGACCATGCCTTGTTGCAGCACTTTGTCGAACAACTGCACCACGCGGTCTTCTGGCAGTTTAGAATCGGGCAAGATGCTCAACGCGTTAGCGCGTAAATTAGAGTCTTTATCCGCCAAAGCGGTTTCTAGAGCCTTATCTAAAAGTGGGTCTGCCAGTTGATTCAAGGCTTGCAGCGCAGCAATGCGCACGTCTGCTTGCTTATTTTTTTGTACCAACTGAAGCAAAGTGGTTGCTAAGGTGTTAAGTTTCAGTTTCCCTATGGCTTGCGCAGTAGCAATTTGTACGGCAGGTTGGTTTTGGTTAAGTAAATCATTGACAACTGGTGCTAAGGCGGCGGCTACTGGCGCAGCGTCGCGTTCTACCACTCCGCGATAGCGTCCGTCCACGCGATCTAAAACGGATGGTTTTGCCCAAACGCCTAAAGTAGCTAGTGCTTCTGCTCGCATTTCTGCTGGTGCTGTTTTGCGGAGTATAAATTCTTTCAATAGTGTGATGTTTTCTGCTTTTCCTACTCGTGAATTGGCGTTGATAGCTCTTCTCAACAGGGCTTCGTTAGTGAAACGAGTTTCTTTAAGCACCATTGCCAAGTCGGGCAGTGCGGCAGTTATGGATAAGTCATCGTTGATGGCTCTTGCAGCTTCTGTGACGATATACTCGTCTGTGTCTTTCAAGAAATTCGCTACGCCGGGATGTTGCAAACGGCGCAGTGCTACTACGGCTGCAATTCTTAAAGGTTTTGATGGATGGTTGACAAGTGCTAAAAGGGGTTCTGGTTGACCTATTCTAGCTAATGCAATTGCTCCAACTTGTCTGAAATAGACATCTTTATCGTTGTTGGCGACCAACAAATCAATAATCGGTTGAATTGCGTTAGGATTGGCGGTGCGCCCAAGTGCTTCGGCTGCAAAAAAACGAACGCGGTCGTTGGGGTGTTGCAGTAAAGGAAGGAGCTTATCGCTAGAGGCATTAATTTTGATGTCACCAATTAATTTGGCGGCTTGTGCAATTATTTCAGGGTCGCTATCATTCAGAAATCGCTCGAAAGTGGAGGCGTATTTTTGTCTTTTCTGCTCAATTGTCCGATTCCCCCAAAGTCCATGCACGCGCGCCAATTGATGCTTGGTTTGTTGAACTGCCGCCAACAAAGTCTGGTAGCCTTTTTCGCCGCGCTTAGCCAATTCGAACTGCGCTTTTTGTCGAACGCGCATGTCGGGATATTGCAACAGTTCATACAACTCGTTCTCGTTTTTCTGTTTAAAGTCTGCTTGAATTAGTGTTTTAGTTATTGGACGGCGTGAGTCTTTTTGTGCTTCTGGCACATCCATTTTCCAGATTCTAGCATGACCTTTTGTCCCCCAACCATCAATCCAATCGTTCATGTAAAGTGCGCCGTCTGGTCCGAAATCCATACCAACTGCTAGTACGCCACTCATAATTTTTTCTTCTGATTTTAACTCAAATCCTGCACCTTTGGGTTGTAAATCAAAAGCATGGATACCACTTCTAGCAGGGTTGCCATTAAATTCGACTAGAAAGAATTTATTTTGCCATTTTTTACCTAAAGCAGTGCCAGGATTGTACTTCATGCCAGAGGGTCCACTGTGGTAATTCATAATTGGCGGCAAAATGTAAGCTGCCTGTTCTTCAAAACGGGGTTTGAAAAGTTCTTCATCCATCCAAACCTTGTAATCGTTGTTATCAGGGTCTGTATATTTACCAAACTGCCAGTTGATGCGCCAGCCGCTATCCGAACCATTAATAAGATAGACTAATCGCTCTTTTTCGCCTGGATGGTCGCCGTCATTGTCGGAAGTAATTAAATTGCCATATTCGTCAAATACAAACTCATGGGTGTTGCGCACGCCTGATGCAAATACCTCAAAATCAGAGCCATCTGGATTACAACGCACGATAACCCCTTCGTTAGGATATTCCCATTTTTTACCGTCTTTGTCCGTCACGTTCATACCAATATCACCGATGCCCCACCAAATTTTTCCGTCTGGTCCAACCGTTAAACCCGACATGCCATGACCACCAAATCCGATGTGCACGCCCCATCCATGGCTGATAGATTCTTTACTGTCCGCTTGACCATCGCCGTTGGTATCTTTCAATCGCCAAACATCTGGCGCAATACTCACAAATACGTCGTCCTCATGCGCTAATACGCCGTTGGCAACATCAGAAATTTCTTCATGGAAATCTTCAATAAATTTTTGGGAATAATCTGCCAAGCCATCTCCAGATTTATCTTCAATTCGGATAACACAATCTTTTTCGATAGCTAAATCGCGCCAGTCGTGCAAACTATCTTGATTGAGGTCTGGAAACCAATCGTTTTTCGCGCTATTTTCGGCAGAGAAAGTGCGACGTAAGAAGTTTCTACGATCTTCCACTTGTTTGAAAGAGATAGATTCTGTCATCCAATCAAGATGCCCTCGAATGTCAAATTCAGAATTACCACCTCTGGTTGTAGCAGTTACATACACTCTTCCCTGCGCATCCACGTTGAGTGCGATAGGGTCAAAAAGCATAGAATCAGATGCCCAAAGCGACATTTCCAAACCTTCTGCCAGCGTAGGTTTTACTTCTTGTTCAATGCGAGAAGCTAACTCACTTGCCTTAGCATCGTCAAGTATAATTACTTTTGAAGGAGCTTGCTCCATTGATTTTTCTGGGCTAGAACAGCTCCAACAACAAACCGAAAGAAAAAATAAGAAAAATAATGATGTTTCATATTTTAATGAATTAAGATTTTTAATGATGAATTTTAGCGTCTTGTTCAAGCAGCTTTTTATGATTGACTAAATATACAATTAAATATTGCAAATCTAGCGTGTAAGCAAATATTAAAAAACACAAAATTGTAAGGAATTTAGAATATTTCAAGTTTAGTTTTTCTTTTTTTTAAAATTGTCTTTTGGTTAGTATTAAACGAAGGCGAACGATTCGCAGTTTTGTAGTTTTTAATCTCCAAACCTTAATAATAATCACGAATCATGGACTTATTACAGGCTTATCACCCCACACTATTTCGAGAAAGAGGGCATCAATTGGTGGATTTACTTGCCGATTATTTGCAACGACAAATTGTGGAAGAATCTGACCCCACCAACAGTTGGAAATCACCTCCACAATGCTACACAGAGTGGGAAGATTATCTAAAAAATGAAACTTTTGACTTTGAAACGCTAGTGAGCAAGATTTTGAAAGATTCCAACCATTTGCACCATCCTAAGTATGTGGGGCATCAAGTGGGAGTGGTACTGCCAGACGCTGCTTTGATGGGGCTTTTGGGAAGTTTACTCAATAATGGAGTAGCTGTTTATGAGGTCGGACAAGGAGCAGTTGCCATAGAACGCCTAGTGATGAAAGCCATTGCACCTTATTTTGGATGGAGCGAAGAAGCGGACGGCATATTGACTTCTGGCGGCACTTTGGGCAATTTAACTGCATTGCTTACTGCCAGAAGTGTAGTAGCATCCAACGAAGTTTGGACGGAAGGACATGGGCAGCAACTGGCAATTATGGTTTCCGAAGAAGCACATTACTGTGTGGATAGAGCAGTCAAGACGATGGGTTGGGGCAATAAAGGTATTATCAAAGTACCTACTGATGACCAGTTTCGCATGAAGACGGAGTTGTTAGAAACGCTTTTGGAGCAAGCCCAACAGCAAGGCGTTCAGGTTGTGGCAGTGGTAGGAAGTGCCTGTACTACTTCCACTGGTACTTTCGATGACTTAGAAGCAATTGGAAAGTTTTGCCAACAGCATAATATTTGGTTTCATGTGGATGGGGCGCATGGAGCCTCTGCTGCATTTGCACCGGTGTATTGCCATTTGTTGAAAGGTATTGAACTGGCGGATTCAGTGGTGATGGATTTTCATAAGATGCTCATGTTGCCCGCGTTGACGACTGGCGTTTTTATAAAAATGGCAAGCAATCGTATCGCACTTTTCTTCAAAAAGCGCATTATCTTTGGAACAACGAAGAAGACCAAGAATGGTATAATTTAGGTAAACGCACTTATGAGTGTACTAAGGTGATGATGAGTATTAAAGTGCTGATTATATGGAAACAATATGGTGCTTCGGCTTGGGAAACTTACGTCACCAAAACTTTTCAATTGGGGAAGACCTTTGCCGCATTAATTATGGCTCAAACTGATTTTGAGTTAGCGGTTTCGCCCGATTGTAATATTGTTTGCTTTCGGTATGCACCTCAAAATCAAGCTATTAATTTGAATTACTTAAATGATATGATTCGTCAACACTTATTGGAAGATGGCGAATATTATATGGTAAAAACCGTGTTGCGCGGAAATACCTACTTGAGAACGACCTTGATGAACCCATTTACCACAATCGTACATTTGGAGAGATTGTTGAATCTGATTCGGGAAATAGGAGAGAAAAATTTTGGTGTAATAGACGAGAAGTTGTAACTTGCCATCACGTTAAGATGTATGCCAACCAACTCCATCTGTGAGGTCTTTTTGAGTTGGTTGATGGTTTTTGGTAATGGGTTATTCAAAGCACGCTCAATTCCCAAGGACTAACTGTTTATTTTATTTTTCAAAACGATTCACCACTTAAATTAGTAGTAAGATGAACACACGCCGTGATTTTCTAAAAAAGATAACCGCCTCTACCTTAGCCCTGCCTGTACTTGGAAGCTTACCTATGGCAAATTTAATAGCCAACCACCCAAACGCACCGCAACTGCGTGTAGCGTTCTGTGGATTGGGTAGCTATGCAAGGCGTGTAGCAGATGCCATGCAAAGTTGTACCAATGCGAAAGTGGTTGGTGCTATTTCTGGAACGCCCTCCAAACTGGAAGATTGGTCGAAAAAGTACGGATTTCCAAAGGAAAATTGTTATAGTTACGACAGTTTTGATAGCATCAAAGATAATCCAAACATTGATGCGGTTTATGTCACTACTCCCAACTCGCTACATCACCCTAATACGATTCAGGCAGCTAAGGCGGGCAAACACGTCATTTGTGAAAAACCGATGTCAGTTAACGTTCGAGAAGCAGAAGAAATGATTGCGGCTTGCCAAACTGCCAATGTCAAGTTGTTAATTGGGTATCGCCTACATTTTGAACCTTTCACCCGCGAGTTGATTCGCATGAGAACGGAGGGAGAATTGGGTAAAATGTTGTTTGTGAACACAACTATGGGATTCAAGATTGGCGACCCTACCCAATGGCGTTTGAACAAGGCTCTTGCTGGTGGTGGGGCGATGATGGATGTCGGTATTTATGCTATCAACGGCGCGAGATACGCTACGGGAGAAGACCCAGTTTGGGTGACTGCACAGGAACAAAAAACGGATGCCGTAAAATTCAAAGAAGTGGATGAAACCATTACTTGGCAAATGGGTTTTCCAAGTGGTCTAGTAGCAAACTGTGCTACGACATACAATTTCAACAATTTTGACCGTCTTTATGCGGCAGGCAGCAAAGATGTGTTTGAGATGTCTCCAGCTTTTGGCTATGGTCCGTTGAAAGCTAAAACAAGTAAAGGCGAGGTGAATCAACCTGTCGTGACGCATCAAACTTATCAAATGGAAGGTATGGCAAATTGTATTTTACAAAATGCGCCGCATCCCAACTGCGACGGTTTGGAGGGTTTGAAGGATATGCAAATTATTGAAGCTATCTACAAATCTGTGGCGAAACAAGGAAAGAAAATTTTAGTGCGATATTAGCGTTAAGAAAGACGAGTTCATCCTGAACAAGTTAGCAGTAAATTGATAGCATACCAATCTATTGCTAACACTCAAGTTCTATGATGTACCATCCTCTTTTTAGGCAATTCATAAGTATTTTTTTAATTTAAACATAATCATATTATGGGACAATTTCTTAGTATTGGGATAGTTACAGCGTGTGGAACTTCAAAAAAAGGTTTGCAAAAAAACAACATCACAAAGGAGGAATTAGTAGCAGAAATGATAGTTAAACATCACTTCGAACCTTCTATTTATGATTTTTCAGAAACAACTGAAAATTATCTTTTTAAGTTGCAGTCAACTGTGATAGAGAATCAATTGCTTGCGTTTCTAGAGAAATTTTACCCCTTAGTCTATTCAGGGAAAAGTAACGAATTTGAAAGTGCAATTAAGAAGTTAAGAACTTCAGAACCAAGTACATGGTTAGCGTTAGCTGATGAAAGAAGTTATGCAGAATTTCAATTAGATGAATACGGCGAGTATGAATATTTACATTTTGACAAGCCATTTGGCTCCTCTGCAAAAATATTTTCTACCGCAATTATGCTTTCCTGTGAAGGGAAAATAAGCATGGAGGAATTCGGCAGACAATTTATTTTTTTCAAGTATTGTATGCAACAAACTTTTCCTGAGTTTTCTATTGCTAAAGCATTAAGAGTTTATATTTCAGGCTAAGTTTAATACAGTTTCCATCATTGATCAACTAGGTCAGACAAGGAAATTCGAC
>JAAUTG010000023.1 GCA_012031785.1 Saprospiraceae bacterium
TATTCAAGACCTTAAAATTTCATTCGGCACAAAAGAGGTGCTGCATGGAATTGATTTAGCCATTGAAGCGAATAAAGTTACGGCACTCATCGGACCATCAGGTTGTGGAAAGTCCACGCTGTTGAGGAGCATTAATAGAATGCACGACCTTTCGCCAGATGCCAAAGTAACTGGAAATGTTTATTTAGATAATGAAAACATTTACGGTCGTAGTATGGACGTGGTGGATGTGCGTAGAAAAATCGGCATGGTATTTCAACGTCCAAACCCATTTCCAAAATCTATTTTTGACAATATAGCCTACGGATTACGCATCAATGGTCAGAAAAATAAGTCTTTTATTGAGAAAAAAGTGGAAGAAAGTTTGAAGGGGAGTTATCTTTGGGAAGAAGTAAAGGACGATTTGAATAAGTCTGCTCTTGCTTTGTCAGGCGGGCAACAGCAACGCCTCTGTATTGCAAGAACAGTGGCGATAGAACCTGAAGTAATTTTGATGGATGAACCTTGTTCTGCATTAGACCCTATTAGCACTTCAAAAGTAGAGGAACTCATCCTACAATTAAAAGAAAAATATACGATTGTGATTGTTACGCACAACATGCAGCAAGCACAACGTGTGGCAGATTATACAGCGGTGATGTACTTAGGTAATGTATTGGAATTTGGAGTTACGCGCAAAATATTCCATGAACCAAAAGAAGAAATGACCAAGAACTACGTGCAAGGGAAATTTGGGTAATATCGCCTTACTCGGACTACTTTTGCCATGTTACACGCATCCGTGCAGATAATCTGCATAGATGCGTGTAAATCATAACCCTAAATGTATTTAGTACGCCAGTAACTTCTCTAGAGCAGTTTTTAAACGCGCTTCGGGCATAAAAATCCGCTCTAAATTTGGTGAAAACGGAATAGGCATATCTAAGCCAGCCACCCTCAAAATGGGTGCATCCAAATATTCAAATAAATGTTCGGAAAGGTAAGCAGAAATCTCGCCACCGATACCTCCAAAAAGCGTATCTTCATGTAAAATCAATGCACGATGTGTTTTTTGAACACTCGTAATGATTGTTGCTACATCCAAAGGTAGCAGTGTCCTTAAATCCACAATTTCCACATCAGCATTAGCTTCTTGCACTGCTTTCTTCGCCCAATGTACACCCATTCCGTAAGTGATAATTGTAGCGGCTGTACCTTCGCGCTCAATAGCAGCTTTCCCTATTGGCACGGTATAATACTCATCAGGAATAGTTGCCGTTTGGCTTCTATACATTGCCTTATGCTCAAAATAGATAACTGGGTTAGGGTCCTCAAAACTAGCCAATAAAAGCCCTTTGGCATCATAAGGGTTGGATGGAAACACCACTTTTAATCCTGGCGTATGCGTAAACCAAGCCTCGTTACTTTGCGAATGAAACGGACCAGCAGCTACTGTGCCACCAGTAGGCATCCTAATCACCACATCGGCGTGTTGTCCCCAACGGTAGTGCAATTTGGCAAGGTTATTAATAATCTGATTGAATCCGCAAGTTACAAAATCAGCAAATTGCATTTCCACCATTGCTTTCCAACCTTTCAAACTCAAACCCAATCCCGCGCCAATAATAGCACTTTCACAAAGAGGAGTATTGCGTACTCTTTCCTTGCCAAACAATTCAACAAATCCACTAGTGATTTTGAATGCGCCGCCATATTCTGCAATGTCTTGCCCCATCAAGATTAGTTTGGGGTGCTGTTCCATTGCCTGTCGTAAGCCATCTGAAATGGCATCAATAAAGCGTTTCTCACTTTGTTGAGTAGTTTTGGGGCTAGTAAGCTGAAACTTAAAAGGTGCATATACATCCTGCAACTCTACATCCGCTGTCGAGTGTGCGTCTTGCGCACTAAAAGCCGTATCCAAAGCAAGCTCTATTTCCGATTTGATGGATTGATGAAGTTCATCGCGCTGTGCCATAGTTAATATTCCTTCATCCAATAAAAACGCTTCATAATTGGCAATAGGATCTTTGGCAGCCCAAGTGTCCATAAGTTCTTTAGGCACGTATTTTACACCTGAGGCTTCTTCGTGTCCACGCATCCGAAAAGTCATGCATTCAATGAGAATGGGCTGTGGTTTTTTCCTCATTTTTTCCGCCCAATACGACACCGTTTGATAAACTTCCAATAAGTTATTACCATCAATTGTCACGCCTTTCATACCATAGCCTTTGGCGCGATCGGCAAGTTGCTTACAAGCATATTGTTCATTGACAGGCGTGGAAAGCCCATAGCCGTTATTCTCGATGATGAAAATAACTGGTAAATTCCAAACCGCTGCCACATTGAGGGCTTCGTGAAATTCTCCTTCGCTAGTGGCGCCATCACCTGTGAAAGCTAGAGTCACTTTTGGTTCTTTTGCCAATTGGTGCGCCAATCCCACACCATCAGCCAAAGAAAGCTGCGGACCTAGATGAGAAATCATGCCTACGATATGATGCTCCATCGTGCCAAAATGAAAAGAACGGTCTCTGCCCTTCGTAAATCCTATGTCTTTGCCTTGCCATTGCGCGATCAGACGATCTAAAGGTACATTTCGACTGGTAAAAACTCCCAAATTTCGGTGTAGGGTGAAAATGAATTCATCGGGTTCTAACGCCAGGGTTGCACCCACTGAAATTGCCTCTTGACCTATACCAGAAAACCATTTACTAATTTTACCCTGCCGTAATAAAATTAACATTTTTTCTTCAATCAGGCGTGGAAAAGAGAGTTGGCGGTACAATTCAAGCAACTTTTCATCCGTTAAATCCGCACGCTTGAAGTTCATTTTTGCCATAGCAACAGTTGGCATAGACATATTTAATTTTTATTTGTATTTTTGCAATATGAATTGACTTTCTGCGGTCAAAGGTAATTATTTCGCTGTTGGTTATTTGTTATTTGTAGGTCGCTTTTTTAGCTACTTGCGACAAATGAGAAAATAGACTTTGAGTCAGTCGTTACAATTCATGTCATTCGCTGTTTGTATTTGGCGGGTAACTCTTAAAAAAGTTTTTTCATGTTGGTAAACTATATATAGAAGTTGTCCAAAATGATTTACAGGGCAAGTTGCTAGGAGCAAAAAATAAATTGTGCAACGTCGCTTGCAAGTAGAACTACCAAAACAGAAACATCAGTAGAAATAATACGTTACTATATTGAGTTAGGAAACCCAAAAACCTGTTTTAAACTCACCTTCAGTGCTAGAAAATAAACGATTGCAGTTGGCAAATGCGAACTACATTAATATGTACGTTTTTTCCATCAATTTTATTTAACATGTGGCAAATAGTAAACTTAGCAGTCACAAGCCATAAAGAATAGGGTATTTTATCTTCAATCATTATCGCTTGACGGATTACACGCTCGAAACTTTTGCATGTTAGGAGTTGGATGGAAACAATACATCAGTAAACAGCTAAGCGCAATTGCATAATATTATTGGATTTACACGTTATTGTTTTGAAAATACACCACAAGCTATTTTTTGAAAGTGCTTTGATTTCTAAGGTTTAGTTTAACCTATTTATCATTGGATTTAGTCAAAACATTAGTCATCACCAAAGCAAAGAAATATTGAGTATGAATTTTATTTTACGACTGGTTTGGATTACTTCTTCCGTATTGACACTTAGCCTAAACTTACTACAAGCCCAGTGTCCAAGCAATTCTAGTACTGTTTTTCGCTTTTTTGCAGGTACAGATACGCTTTACACTTCTTTCGATTGTTCAGCGACATTAGACTTCGGCAATCCTTACGTAGAGTCCATTGCTGGTGCTGCAATAGATACCATCGCCTCTGGAGTGGATGAAGATTTGACTGGTTACACTTTAGGGCAATCAGTTACGGCTGGCTTAATCATTGATGTGTTTTATATTGGTGTCGAAGCTGCTCCTAGTAGTAGAAGAGATACTTTTTGTTACACCATCACAGTATTTGATAACTCTGCACCTATCTTTGAGTCGCTACCAGAAGAAACACTTACCGTGTGTCCTGCCGATATTCCCGATCCACTTTCACTGGATGCCAACGACAATTGTGACGGTCTCATTACAGTGTTTCCAGTAGATGATACTTTGGCAATCAATGGTTTGTGTAATGGAGGCACTATCCGAAGAATATGGACGGCTACGGATAGTTATGGTTTTCCACCGTTTTTACCCAGTTTATCACGGTTATGGCAGACACTCAAACTCCAAGTTCTAGTTACAGTCCCCAAAATACTATCGAATACTGTGGTAGCGAAAATTTTGATAACTGGGTATCTGTACAGCAAAATAACCTACTTCGCAACGCTTCTGATGACTGTGGTATATCTAATGTATTCAACGACGCACCAGTTTTCTTAGATACTTGTGGTACTTATGTGGTGCAATTTACTTTAGAAGATTTTTGTGGGAATACAGTTGCTTTTAATGCTACTTACACCTTACGGGATACAACTCCTCCTGTGTTCAGTAACCTGCCCAACGACCTTACCTTAACCTGTGGCACACCAGTTCCTCCAGTACCGAACGTGCAAGCCGTTGATGCTTGCAGTGGCGCAGTGGAAGTAGCTTTTCGAGAAGTTATCCTACCTATTGGTAGCTCTTTGCGATGTAATTCCACCAGGTATGTCCGCACTTGGACCGCTACGGATGCTTGTGGTAACTTTAAAATTGATACACAAATCATTGAAATTATTGATACTATCGCACCCACCTTCACCGCACCTTCCAACATCATGGTCAACTGCGGGGCAGACTATAACAACCTAAGCATCACCGGAGAAATCACTAACCTAAGCGATAATTGCGATACTGCGCCAACTAGTTCTTTTGAAGACCAAATCTTCTCCGGCAACGGCGTAGCAAGAATCGAACGCACTTGGAAAGCTACTGATGCTTGCGGCAATCAGAGTAGCCAAAAACAAATTATCACCATAGAAGACAGCGAGAAACCAACCTTTCTAAAACCTGCTGACCTAACCACAGATTGCGGTAATGTAGCAGAATTAGACATCACAGGTCGCCCAACTATGGTAGCAGATAATTGCGACTTAGCGCCTACGGTGACCTATCAAGATGTATTTTCTACTGGAAGCTGTGCAAGTGGTGGAGCTATTCAGCGCGTATGGCGCGTTACGGACGATGCGGGTAACGTACAGGAGCAAACCCAACTTATTCGCATCAACGACGAAACTAAACCTACTTTTACCCAAAATGCACAAAATAGAACGATTGCTTGTTCGGACACTGTTTCTGCCAGCCAAGCGTTTGCCGCATGGCTAACTGCAAGAGGAGAAGCCATCGCCACTGACAATTGTACAGACAGTGCTAGACTCATTTGGGTGGCTTATCAAGCTGGCACTCGACAAACGCCTACATTGCCAGAAGCCTTCTGTCCAAATGGTCAAAACGCTTATCGCAGTTCGACCATAGACTTTGTAGTTCGAGATGAATGTGGCAATATCAACACTACCACAGCTACTTTCTCGGTGATAGACGACACAGCACCTGAATTTGCGTATTGCCCTCCCGATACTACCATACAAGCCGCAGAAGGAATATGCGCGGCTAATTTTACGCTTATTCCACCAATTGTAGTGGAGCGTTGCGGCACGAAAAATGGTAGTTATCGCATGACCATTACTGAAAATATAGCTTCCAATTCCCCCAACAATCGAGACGTACCAGTGAACGTTGTTAGACTGAGTTTCCCAGTGCTTCCTTCTTCTAACTTTGCTAGTGGCAGCGTTTCTTTGACCATTCAACTGACGAATATAGATGGAGAGCAATCGCCAGAATATTTTAATGTTGTTGCAGAAGATGGAACAGTACTGGGACGCACCACGAATGCTTCGGCGCAATGTGGAAATTCTACTACCGTTATTACTAGCATTACAAGCAACCAAATTAACCAATGGGCGGGCAGCAACGGCTTAGTTACCTTTTATTTACAACCGAATATCCCAGAAGGACAGCCTGGACGCTTTGCCATCAATGATATTTGTGCAGGTTCAAAAGCAGAAGCAACGCTATTCTACGAAACGCTTTCTCCTGAAAATATGACTTATGAATATCAGGTAAATGGGGGGTTCTCGTATTGCTTTTTTGCCTGAAACACCAGTTTTTGCAGACCTGAACGCCGCTGAAAATCAAATTACCTATATGCAACTGACTGCGCAGGAAACACCAGTTCCTGTACTTACACGGTCAGTATTGTAGATAATGTGCCACCAGACATAATATGTCCCAATGATACCATCTTAAATTTTTCAGGCAATAACTGTGCAGTGAACTTCCAACTTCCGCTTCCCAAGACCTTAAAAGACAACTGTTCTACTGGTACAAGAACCGAAATCGTACTGCCTAGTGATAGTAGTCAGGCGTTCATTACTTTTACTTTTGACCCTGACCTAAATGACTATTTGGCAGATAATACCACCTTTGTATTTAAGAACTTAACCGCCAACACCCTCACTGATGCTACTCTTGTCATCTCTTTTCGAGGTGATTTGGACAACGAGAATGGCTTTTTTACGCTGCTTGGTGACGACAATATCCCTTTAGCTACTACTGCACTTGGTCAATCCAATGTTACCTTTGGAGATTGTACAAGGTTTAGTAGAACTACCGTCACTATTCCAGCTAGTATTTTCAACAACTGGGCAAGTGACGGAGAAATAAAAATTACAGCGGTATCCAATAGTGCTATACCTATACCGCCAGGCGGAGCAGGCGACGGGGTAAATCCTTGCGACCCATCCGTGGTCAATGAAGACGGAGATCGCGATGGGGTAAGTATGATGTTTGCTACCCTGACTTTTGACAATACCCAATACCAATACTACACCACTGGTGCAACCATTATTCCATTAACCAGCATACAAAATGGCGATCCGCTACCTACTTTCGAGTTCGCAGCAGGGACAACCGAAGTCTATTATTTCGTAGAAGATGCAAGTGGTAATGCTGATACCTGCTCCTTTAAAATTGTAGTAGCAGATACTGAAAAACCAAAAGCAATCTGCGTGGGTACTACACTTTCCATAAATCCCTCTGGTACAGTCACAGATACATTACAAGTACAGGATTTAGATTTAGGTAGCTCCGACAATTGTCGCATAGATACGATGTTTGTGTTTCCCAATGTATTCGACTGCACTTTTATCAATAGGGATACAGTCAATGTAACACTTACAGTAATAGATCAGTCAGGTAACGCAGCAACTTGCAAGGCACCAGTCCGTATTATTGCAGAAGCACCAGAACCTAGTTATTTTATATCGCCTTGCGGTGGTGATACCCTTTATCTTTTTGCCAATCCGCCAAATGCTGTTGGAAATAATGCTTACACTTACGAATGGACAGGACCAAGAGGTTTCGTTTCTCGACTACAAAACCCAATCATCACTAATATTAGCCAAGAAAATGCAGGTTCTTATCAATTGCGCGTCATCGGCTTAACAGGCTGTAACGCTAGGGGAATCGTAGAAGTTGCCATCAATGACTTGCCGATTGTTCCTACGTTAAACATTCCTCAAAAAATCTGCTCTAATGAGGATTTGGTGCTTACTACCAATACAGTACCGCAGGGCGTAAATGCTGCCTACAAATGGTACTCGGGAATGCCGACAGAAGGAGTGTTAATTGGTACAACCCTCACGCCTTCCCTAATGCTGAGCGCACCACTTACGAAAGGCACTTATAATTATTACGTCCTAATAGAAATAGATGGCTGTGCTTCATCTCCTTCTCCAGTTGTTACGACAAAAGTGGTTGAAGTTCCTATCGCAATAGCAGATAATCCGAATCCTGCACCTATTTGCGCTGGCGGCTCAATTCGCTTGGGTACTTTTGTGGTAGGTACAGACCTTACCTATCAATGGCGAGGTCCGAACGGATTTTTTTCCACCGCCCAAATCCCGCCCATCATTGAAAATGCCAGCGTCAATAACGATGGTGTTTACCAATTAACCATTTCAAGAGAAGGTTGTGTGTCTAACCCTGCTTCTGTTTCCGTCACGGTTCGCCCTAAACCACAGAAGCCCATTCTCACTACAAGTGGTGCAGCTTGTGAAGGAGGTAACGTAACGCTTAGAATGAACATCACCGACGCAACTGTATATCATTGGCAATCACCTGATGGAAACCGACAAATTACCCAAACTAATACGTTATCATTGAGTAATATTTCTGTTCAAAATGCAGGTACGTGGCGCGGGTACATCACGAGGGCTGGCTGCGATTCAGACCTATCAGAACCAATTAATATTGTAGTCAACAACACGCCTAACTTATCGCTGTCTGCCAATCCTTTACCAATCTGTGTAGGAAAAAATTTACAATTGAACGCTTCACCCACCTTGGATGGAGCTATCTATGAATGGACAGGTCCTGATAACTTCCGCACCGTAGGGCAGAATCCAATAATTAACAGTATCCAGCCAGGAAAAGCAGGTACATACACCTGTGTCATTACTTCCGCACAAGGCTGTACGAATACAAAACAAATAGAAGTGGAAGTACAGGAAAGTGTGCGCATCACAGGCGTAAGCAATAGCAGTGGAAATCAGTGCATCAACGGAAGCATGGACGTACAACTTGCTGTAACTGTTTTTCCGCCAGACGATGGTTCTTACAAGTACGCTTGGGAAGGTCCGAACTTTAGTTCTACTATGAATATTGCTACCATACCTAACGCTACCGCCGCCAATAGTGGAAACTATTCTATTGTGGTGAGTACATCGGATGGTTGTTCTTCAGAAAGACGTACTACTACCGTGTCTCTAAAAAATGCACCCAACGCACCAACTACGCCACGCCCTAGCGAAACTACACCGCCACCATATTGCGAAGGTGATTTATTTACTTTAATAACTGATAGTTACTCTGGTGCCAATGTAGAATATGTTTGGTTGACTCCTACCGGTAACAGAATAACCACCATTCCTACGCTCACCATCAATGCCGCAGACATAAACGACGATGGTGAGTATGCCGTATTTGTAAAGGTAGATGGTTGCGATTCGCGCCAGTCTGGGACTACACGGGTTCGAGTAAGTAGCGTTCCAGAAATTTTAGTCAACGCCACTACTCCTATCTGCGAAGGTGATCGTTTAGAGTTAGAAGCAGATTTAATTCCAAATGCTCAATATCGTTGGGAAGGTCCTTCTGGATTTAGTGCATCGGGCACCAATCCAGTCATCGCCCATGCCGACCCTGATTTGCATAACGGTACATTCAGGGTGCGTGCTATTGTAAATGGCTGCTCCTCTCCAGAAGTTTCCATAGACGTGGTTGTCAATCAAGTGCCCAAATTACCTACTGTAGTGACCAATGCGCCAGTATGTATAGATGCCGAAAATGCAGTGCTACGTTTAGCTGTGCCTGCTTTTAACTCCACTTTGGGCGCAAATTATACTTGGTACAACCAAGATTTAGTGCCACTCGGTAGCCCTACTCCTAACTTAGTGTTCAATGTAACCAATTTTGAGGGGTACGGAGAAGGAGAATATAAATTTTACGTAGAAGCAAAGTTAAAGGGTTGTTCATCTGGTCTTTCTGCTCCCACAGTAGCTAAGTTGAATACACAACCAACCAATCAAGCCTTTGCTGGTCAGGATATTACGGTTTGCGAAACAGCTTCTATTAATTTGAATGCCGCTTTGCCATCCATCGGGAATGGTGTATGGATGCAAATTAGTGGAGATACAACAGGAATTGTAATTGCAAACCCAGACGACCCTAAGACCACTATCTTTGGACTGGAAGGTGGTGGCATTTACACTTTTCAATGGACACTTAGCAATGGTTCTTGTAAAGACTACTCCAACGATGTAGTATCCATTGTGCTGAATCCTACTGAAAAAGTAGATGCAGGCGCAGTCATAGATACTTGTGCTGTGGGTGCCGTAAAACTGAAAGCAAAAGCACCTATCACTGGGCAGGGGAAATGGACACAGCCTACCGTTCAAACTCAACTAGGCGTAGCGATTCAAAACTCAAATGACCCCAATACCATAGTCACAGGATTGCAGCCTGGAAACTTATATTCCTTTACTTGGACTGTAACAGGAGGAGCTTGCGACGCCATAGCAGACGAAGCTATTGTCATCATATCTAATGGATTCTCTTATGCGGGTGAAGACTTCAACGAATGCGGAGACGGTTGTGCCATTTTGAATGCAACAGCTTCGCCGACAGGAGTGGGCAGATGGTCAAGTCTAAATCCAAACATTGTATTTAATGAAGCAGACGACCCTACCACCTTATTTTGTGGTCTGGAAGAAGGAAAAAATATGCTATTTTGGACGGTGGACAACGAAGCATGTGGAGCGCGTTCTCGTGATACGTTGATTGTCAATTATCAACCTTCTGCCATAGCTACTGCCGATACCATCACCTTAGCTTTTGGAAGTGCTGCCACATTTGATGTGACACAAAATGATAATTTAGCGAATACTGCTTTTAAAATCAATATTGCAGATACTCCTTCTAAGGGCGTAATAGAAGACTTGGGTAATGGCGTGTTTAGCTATCAAGCGAATACTTCCTTTTCAGGTATTGATGGTTTCACTTACGAAATTTGCGCTTTGGGTTGCGAATGTACAGTCGTGCCTGTTTTAATCAATATTGGTGCAGAGACTGCTTGTCGCATTCCTAATATTTTTACCCCAAATGGAGATGGTATTAACGATGCTTTCGTGATTCCTTGTTTGAGCAGCAGCAATCAATTTCCTGATAACAAAGTTACTTTTTTTAATCAATGGGGAGATGAAGTCTATCAAAAAGTAGGATATACCAATGATTGGGAAGGAACTTATAATGGAGAAGATTTGCCATCGGGTACATATTTTTACATCATCAATTTTGGAGATGGTACACCGCCTTCCAATGGTTTTATCATCATTCAAAGGTAAGGACACAAGTCAAAATTAATTTCACTAATCATGTCACAATACTATAAAATGAGACATAAGATACTGAATCTTTCAAAATATAATATCAATAGCGCTTTAAAGCATACATCTAGTGTCAAGCTAGAACGTGCTACACTATCTTTATGGTTACTTATCTTTTTATTGCCCTTGGCATTTACTGTTCAGGCACAACAGGACGAGCAATATACGCAATTTATGTTTAATAAATTATGGTATAATCCAGCTTATGCAGGTAGTGACGGGTTACCCAACTTAACACTTGTGGCAAGAAATCAATGGATTGGTCTGAAAGGCGCACCTCAGTCTCAAGCACTCACGTTTGATTTACCTTTGCTAAATAATAGAGTAGGGGTAGGAGGAAATATTGTACACAATAAAATTGCAGTTTACGAAGAAATGACTGTGGACGGTAGTTATGCCTATCGTCTGAAACTAGGGCAAGGTATCATGGGGCTAGGAGTTCAAGCCTCTGTACGTTTTCTGCGCAACGATTTCACGGAATTGGAAGCTACCCAACCCATTTCCAGCGATGGCGCCATTCCTGCAGGCATTCAAAGTAAATTTGTGCCTAACTTTGGTATGGGTTTTTATTACCACACAGAAGCCTTTTATCTAGGATTCTCAGTGCCACGGTTGCTTAATACCAATATTGATTTAGCGGATAATTCAGTAGAAATCAGTCGAGAAGTACAACATTTTTATCTGATGGGGGGCGTAATACTAGGAGAAAAAGACTTTAAATTTTTGCCACAAGTGCTTGTTAAATATACCCCAACTGCACCTTTGGATGCAGATTTGAACTTGAGTTTTATTCTTTTAGATAAAATTACGATTGGTGGCACTTACCGCTTAGGAGGCACAAAAGAGAATCCTATCGGAGAGTCTATTGGTTTAGTATTTGCATCGGAAATCAATGAAAGTCTTTTACTAGGTTTGTCTTATGATTTAACGCTAACGCCACTAAAAGAATATCAAGACGGAAGTGTGGAAGTCGCCTTGCGTTATACTTTTGGGAATCGTAGTTCCAAAATAGGTGCAGAATATATTAACCCGAGACATTTTTAATTGATAGGATACAATTGCTTAGTCATTT
This sequence comes from Saprospiraceae bacterium, assembly GCA_012031785.1. GTDB lineage: Bacteria > Bacteroidota > Bacteroidia > Chitinophagales > Saprospiraceae > JAAUTG01. The sequence continues at coordinate 12,037 of JAAUTG010000023.1, forward strand.
ATGCTTACATACATTGTATGTAAGCATAAATAATTTTCAAAATAACCAAACTATTATTGGGTGATATGCGTTTAACACAAAAACAATTTTATACTAAATACGAAAATAAAGTAAATTTAGTATAAAATTGGGTTTGGGTTAGTCTAGATTATTCATCGAGCTAACCGTTCCATTTCTTCTTTACCAAATTATTAGTCATGTTAGCTGAACTTGAGGTAGCCACTTCCAAACTAGACCAATATGGATATTTGAACATAGAAGTTGATCCTTCTTTGGACTTGGTGGCAGAAATCAATCGTTTGAAACGCGAAAAAAACGCGATAGTGCTTGCACACTATTATCAAGAATCTGAAATACAGGATATTGCAGATTATATCGGCGATAGCTTGGGGCTTTCCCAACAAGCTGCCCAAACGGATGCAGATATTATCGTTTTGCAGGTGTACATTTCATGGCAGAAACTGCAAAAATACTAAGCCCTAGTAAAAAAGTGCTACTACCTGATTTAAAAGCGGGTTGTTCTCTAGCAGATTCATGTCCACCGCATCTATTCAGAAAGTTTAAAGAAAAATATCCTAATCATGTGGTAGTAAGTTATATTAACTGCACCGCTGAGTTGAAAACGCTAACCGATATTTGCTGTACTTCTACCAATGCAAAGTATATTATCAATAGCATTCCTGTAGAACAGCCTATTATTTTCGCACCTGATATTAACTTGGGTCGTTATTTACAAAAAGTAACAGGTCGAGACAATATGGTGCTTTGGAATGGTGCTTGTATGGTGCATGAAATTTTTTCCAACGAAAAAATCACTAAGCTCCAACTCCGTTACCCAGATGCGGAATTAATTGCACATCCAGAATGCGAAGAATGGTTGTTAGAAAAAGCACACTTTATTGGTTCGACCACAGGGTTACTAAAATATACACAACGCAGTGAAACAGAACGTTTTATTGTAGCGACTGAAGCAGGCATTATCCATCAAATGGAAAAAGCATCTCCACTCAAGCAATTTATTCCTGCTCCACCCAATAACCAATGTGCTTGCAACGAATGTCCACACATGAAGCGCAACACCCTGGAGAAGTTGTACCTCTGTATGGAACACGAATTGCCAGAAATATATTTACCAGATTGGGTCATTACAGAAGGTAGAGCTTGTATTGATAAAATGCTAGATATTTCCGCAAAAGCGGGTTTGCTTGGTTAAGTAACTGATATGATGTAAGTTGGTTATTTGTCGTATTATAAGTGTTTGGAAGGTTTGAATGCAGAATCTTGTCAAACCGTAATCTTATAGATACAACAAATAACCGATTGCGTACCATCGTTCCTCAATAGGACCATAAGTCATGCTCAAAATTAAAAAGTTCCTTCTTAATTCGGTTAGATTCTACCAAAATATCCCTACCCGATACATAATCCTTGATTCTCTCATTTTTTACATTAGATTCTTTGTAAATGTAACTGGAAAAAAAACGCATTTCAAATAAGTCTTCCCAACTCAACACACTATGGTCATTCCAAGGATTGAACACCAAATGTTTGGCTAATATTGCTCTGCAATGTGGGTAGTAAATCCAAAATAGTGGTGTTTCGTGTTTAATCACGCCATCTTCTCGGTAAGTTGCTCGGATGGGCGCGATACCTAAAATACGGCTCTTCATAGAAGAAGTGGCAGTGTCAAAATACCACACTTCTTTGAGCTGAAAACGGATAATTTCTTCGTAGTTGATGCCCCTTTCCACAATTTGGTACTTCACTTCCCAAGTGTTAGGGTCCACAATTTCAAAGGTATCAGTTTTGAAAAGCAGTTCTTTTAATTGCTTTTTATCCAAAGCAATATTAATTGATCGTTTTCACTGCTGTACGCCACAATCTCTCCTTCCCTGATAGCTTTTACTAGTATCTCAAAGAAAGGTTGTAATGGATAGCAAAAAGGCTGATTCATCTTTTCTCTCGTATCCACCACTTGCCAAATGCGCTTTTCCCAAAGTAAATCGCCTTCCTGAACATTTGGGTACGCTAAAGGTGTTCGTTGTTCCACTAAGTGTCGCTCGACAATACCATCGAGAGGAACTTTTTGAGGAGACTTATCCTGTGCATGAACTTTTGAAAAACAGACTGCTAATGATAAAAAAACGGCAATGTTTCTTCTCATAGAGAACTAAGTTTATTCTAGTGAGCAATGAGATTAGTTGCAGCACCTGACGCAATAAAAAATTGCCTCTAGGTATTACTTCCAATCAGTTAATTCAAATTAGTAGCTGTGTTTAATGATGCACTGGATGTAAGAAATTGACTTTTACTAAAATTGGCTATAATTAATAGAACGTAAAAAGTGCTTAGCTCATTTTGTGAAATGTAAAATAAATGATATTTTTATTTGCTTTTTTCGTAATATACTAGAAAATACCAAACTCTGTACGGAATGTAAATAAGATTATCCTGCTAATACGTTGCTTACAAGCCATTAAAAAGAAAATTATTTTTTTGATGAATACAGCCCAATATTAGCAACTAAGCCTTACCTTTACTGTTCTTTGTGAATTGTCATTCTTCTGACGGCAGCAGAAATAGGGTAAGAAGTTGTACAGCATCTGCTGTAGTTTCGGACGGCACTTAATTCTGTTTTATCCATTTTGTGGCATGATAGTTATCCAAATCCACAAAAAGTGTCAGATACAAGTGTCCAATTGATGTGATTTAATTTTAATAAAAAAATATAGTAGTACATGTTTGATAATTTGTCGGATCGCTTAGATGGTGCCATGAAATTGTTAAAGGGGGAAAATCGTTTAACTGAAATTAACATTGCACAATCTGTAAAAGAAATCCGTAGAGCCTTAGTAGAGGCGGATGTTAACTATAAAATTGCAAAAGAATTTACGGATAAAATTAAAGAAAAGGCACTTGGAACGGAAAACGTCCTGAAATCCGTAAAACCAGGGGAATTGATGATTAAAATTGTCAAAGACGAACTGGTAGAATTGATGGGAGGACAAACCGCTACTATCAACATGACAGGAAAACCTAATGTCATCTTGATTGCTGGATTGCAGGGTTCCGGGAAAACCACTTTTTCTGGAAAGCTCGCTAACTTTTTGAAGCAAAATCATAAAAAACGTCCTTTGCTGGTAGCTTGTGATGTTTATCGTCCAGCAGCAATGGATCAACTCGCAGTACTGGGTGAGCAAATCAAAGTACCTGTTTACAGAGAACCCGAAAACAAAAATCCAGTAGATATTGCACTCAAAGGGATTGCTCACGCCAATATTCATGGGTTAGATACGGTCATTATTGACACGGCTGGACGTTTGGCGGTGGACGAAGAAATGATGCTAGAAATAGCAAATATTAAAGCTGCCATATCTCCCAACGAAACCCTGTTTGTAGTAGATTCAATGACTGGGCAAGATGCAGTAAATACTGCCAAAGCCTTCAACGACACTATTAACTTTGATGGTGTGGTGTTGACGAAAATGGATGGAGACACAAGAGGCGGAGCAGCCTTATCTATCAAATACACGGTAGGAAAGCCTATCAAGTTTGTAAGTATGGGCGAAAAGCTGGATACGCTTGATATATTTCATCCTGACCGTATGGCACAGCGCATCTTAGGAATGGGCGATATTGTGTCGTTCGTAGAAAAAGCGCAGGCGCAGTACGACGAGCAGGAAGCTAAAACGCTTGGAGAAGAAAATTCGCAAGAATGAATTTGATTTCAACGATTTTCTTAGTCAGTTAAATCAAATTAAGCGAATGGGCGACATGAAGAGTCTTATTGCTATGATTCCAGGCGTAAGCAAAGCCCTAAAAGATGTGGAAATTGACGAAAAAGCCTTTGTGAGGGTAGAATCTATGATTTCTTCTATGACAAAGGCTGAACGAGCCGACCCAGATTTGTTAAGTCCAAGCCGCAAAAAGCGTATTGCCAAAGGTTCTGGTCGTTCGATAGAAGAACTCAATATGTTCTTAAAGCAATTTGACCAAATGCGTAAAATGATGCACAAAGTGAGTAAGGGTCAATTCCCTGCTCAAGCAAATATGCCTGCATCTAGTAAGGGTAAACCCACTATGCCAAATCCAGTAAAGAAAAAGAAGCGAAAATTTTAAGTCATGTTTTGACGTTACGCCATTTGCCTAAACGATAATTATTTTGAGCGTGTTGAGTTTGTAGGCTTTACAAGAAGCCCTTTCAAAAGTAAATAGCCAAATACCAATAGCAAACTGCGTAATATCAATAATATTTGACTACTAAAGAACATTTGATATTGAGTTGAGGTGTGAATTGCACCGTACCTATAAAATGAGTCACGATGAAAAAAGCTATTCCTTACGGTAGGCAGCACGTTACACAATCGGACATTGACGCGGTGATAGAAACAATGCAATCTGACTACCTAACCACAGGTCCGAAAGTGGGCGAATTTGAAGAACGATTTGCAGCTTATGTGGGTTCAAAATATGCAGTGGCAGTGGCAAACGGTACTGCTGCACTCCATCTTTGTGCAATGGCACTGAACGTGAAACCGGGCGATAAAGTAATTACTTCTCCCATCACCTTTGCCGCCTCTGCCAATTGTGTGCGCTATTGTGGTGGCGAAGTGGTGTTCTCCGATATTGATGAAGCAACCATCTTGCTGGATATTGAAAAGGTAAGACGTTTATTGGAAGCTGCTCCAAGAGGAACTTATCAAGGTATGATTCCTGTTGACTTTGCTGGCTATCCTGTGGATATGGAGGCTTTTCGCAAATTAGCAGATGAGTATGGATTGTGGATAATTGAAGATGCTTGTCATGCGCCAGGGGGGTATTTTTTTGATAGTGTTGGGCAGATTCAACGTTGTGGGAATGGTAATTTTGCTGATTTAGCCATTTTTTCTTTTCATCCTGTCAAACATATTGCTTGTGGAGAAGGTGGTATGATAACAACTAGCGATAGAAAACTTTACGAACGTCTTTTGGTGCTTAGAACACATGGCATTACGCGAAACCCCGAACAAATGCAAGAAAATCATGGCGGCTGGTACTATGAAATGATAGAATTGGGCTATAACTACAGGATGCCAGACATCCTTTGTGCGATGGGTATTTCCCAATTACAGCGAGCCAATGAAAATATGAAGCGAAGACATGCTATTGCCCAACGCTACAATCATGCTTTTACGCCTCATTCCCACATTCGTCCTTATCTTCCATCCGATGATGTTTTTCATGCTTATCATTTGTATATTGTAGCTATTCAACATCGAAAAGAACTATATGACGCACTTCGGGTAGAAGGTATCTATGCCCAAGTGCATTACATTCCTGTTCATACCTTGCCTTATTATCAAGAACTGGGCTATCAAAAAGGCGATTTCCCATTGGCGGAAAATTATTATGAATACTGCCTTAGTCTTCCGATGTATCCTTCTTTGACAGATGAAGAGCAGGACTTTGTGATTGAGCGAGTGCTACAATTCTTCCAATGAAAAAATTAGCTTTAATACCCGCAAGAGGAGGCAGCAAACGCATCCCTAGAAAAAATATTCGCACTTTCCTCGGAAAACCTATTCTAGCCTATTCTATAGAAGCCGCATTGGAATCACAGCTTTTCGACGAGGTTATGGTCTCTACAGAAGACGAGCAAATCGCACAAATTGCAGTACAGTACGGTGCGAAAATTCCCTTTTCCAGAAGTAATGAAACTGCTGGCGACTTTGCTACCACTTTAGAAGTAATCGAAGAAGTATTACTGAATTATCAATCCATTGGCTCGACTTTTGACATAGCTTGCTGCATTTATGCCACCGCTCCATTTGTAACTACAGATTTGCTGCAAGTAGGATACCAAAAGCTTGTGAAACAGCAGTTTGACACTGTTTTTACTGTTTTACCGTTTTCATTTCCCATACAACGCGCTTTGAAAAAAATGAAAGTGACCAAGTGTCACTATTTGCGCCACAATATCTTCATCACCGCTCTCAAGATTTAGAAAAGGCTTACCACGATGCTGGGCAATTCTATTGGTTTCATACTAAAGCCATTTTGGAAAATCGTAAACTATGGACTGATAATACAGGCTGTGTCATACTTTCAGAATTGCAAGCGCATGACATAGATAGCGAAGAAGATTGGAAAATTGCGGAACTTAAATACCAACTTCAACATGCAACAAAATAAGCCTATTGTTTGGTTTCGAGCAGATGGTAATTCCTCAATTGGCTTAGGACATGTGGTTCGCTCTTTAGCGTTGGCAGAGTTGTTGGCTGAATATTTTGACTGTCGTTTTCTTATCCGCAACCCTTCCGAAAATTTGAAAGTTCAAATCCTATCAGTTTGCTCCACTTTAGTAGAACTAGATAATGACATTGACATCTTACAGGACGCGCAAAACCTCACTGAACAGCACTTTAAAGCGAATGACTTAGTAGTGTTAGACGGCTATCATTTTACGACTCATTATCAGCAAATTGTAAAAAAAAATGGCTCTAAACTCGTTTGTATTGATGATATCTACGCTTACCCATTTTTAGCAGACGCTATTATCAACCATGCAGGAGGCATTTATCCGTCGCATTATAAAGCCCTCCCTGAAACAAAATTTTATTTGGGATTACAGTATGCTTTACTCAGAAGCCCTTTTCGGATTGCCGCAGCCACAAGACCGCAACATCGTTATAGTTGGCAAAATATGTTTATTTGTTTAGGTGGTGCAGACCCCAACAATGAGACCTTAAAAGTGCTGGAAATAGTAACCAAACATTCATTATTGGATACTTATTTTGTGGTGGTGGGAAGCGCTTATCTTCATTTAGAGGCTTTAATGGCTTTTATTCAGGATTCTTCCTCGCGCATTATCTTGCGACAGCGTCTTGATGCTGCTGAAATGGTTGTACAAATGCAGCAATGCGCTATTGCAGTTTGCTCGCCTAGTACTGTCGCTTTTGAATATTTGAGTGTTGGAGGGACTGCTTTACATACACTTAACAGCGGATAATCAAAAGATGTGGCTGCGTACTTTTTATCATCTGGGTTAGCATTTTCATTTTCCCAGTTCCCCGTAAAAGACGAAACTGCTATTGCACACAGCTTATCGCTTCAACCCGCATACTTTGATGGAAAGCAAGACAAGCGGCTTCAAGCTATTTTTCACGACCTGCTCCTTGATTTTCGGGCAGCACTCACCACAGATTGCAATCTATATTTTGAATGGGCAAATGACCCTGACACTCGCGCACAGTCCTTTTCTGACCAACCTATTCCCTACACGACACATCTTCAATGGTTTTACAGAAAATTGGAGCAAACCAACACCTTACTTTGGGTTGCTACTTATCAAAGTTGGCAGCCTGTAGGACAAATTCGATTTGACCTGAACGCGCAAGAAGCAATCATTAGTTTCTCTTTAGACGCTGCTTTTCGAGGCAAGGGGTTGGGCTATTTAATATTAGAAAAAGCAGTTGCCAAGTTTTATCAAATACACCCTGACAAAGTAATAGTAGGTTATGTTAAAATTACTAATACTGCCTCCAACAAACTCTTTCAGCGTTTAGGCTTCAAAAGAACACTTGCTATGCAGTACGAGGCAGCCTATCGGTATGAGAAGTATGCTTAAAAAATCTTTTCTTTGTCTTGCCTCACGCCAGTTTAGAACAAGAAACCAGTATCAAACTTACTGCTTCCCGAATTGGGCAACGTTAGTCCATTATAGATGATTAAAAAAATTAGCCAGCATCTGGCTTGTAAGTACCTGATGCTGACTAAAGGTTGATGTTCAATTGCTTATTGAATCATTACGGTTCTAGTGATTTGTTGGTTGCTGTTCTTAATGGTCAGCGCGTACCAGCCACTTGGCAGATGAGACACATCTAGGGTTTCTCTGCCTTGTTGGATGTTTGACAACTGTTTAACCTGAACCTTCTGCCCAAGTGTATTGGTCAATTCCAACCATAAAGTGGTGGGTGCTTCCAATTCAATGCCAACAAATAAAGTTTCGTCGGTTGGGTTTGGATATACCTCAAATAAACCTGCCAATTCCGTAGGTGCTACGCCTGTAATGGCTTCGCAAGTGGCGCAGAATCTAAAACAGAAAGGAGGTAAAACGGTGGTTTCTTTGCCCACAATCAAAAAGCGATTGCCGAACACGTCAAATAAGCAATTACCACCCAAGGTGGTATCTATTTCTTCTTGCGTGGTTTGTCCATTGTAAAAGCTATATTCTATCGTGTCGCCTTGCACCAAAGGTAGTGTGAAAGTAAATATATTATCGCCATTTTCGTCTGTCATCTTTTCTACATCAAAAGAATTAAAAGTGCCAGAAATAAACGCGCCATCTGCCGATAATTCTCCATTCGTAGCCAGTGCGGACATATCTACTTGAAAAGTTACATTTGTCACTGGGTTGCCAAACTCTAAGATAAAGTCAAAACCTGGACGCGCACCATCAAACTTAGAAGTCCATTCGATATAATACGTCTTTCCAGCCTCCACAGGCAAGCTGCGTACAGGAGAAGCTGGGTCGCAGCCAGAAGGGTCGCGTGCAATCAATTTCAAATTTTCTATACCACAAGTACCTTCATAGATATAGACTGCTGTGCGGATAGGTAACAATTCGCAAGTGTAAACATTCATAGAACCATCCGAAGGCGCAGTAAATGAGTACCATTCTGAATTAGCGTAAGGCGTGAAACTATTGTTTGCAGAGATGCCTATACTCGGACCGCCAACCGCAGCATTTCCATTCAAAGTGTCTATGGTGATGACACCAGGTTGGATAGGGATGGCAGCTTCGCAAAAATCACCTAAAGGCAAGGCGCCTTCCTCCAATTCTAAAAACCAATCAAAACTTGTATTCTCCCAAGGATTATCAAATAAGATATGATAAATTTCTCCTGATTTTACAGGTACTTCTCGATACGATGCAAACGGGTCTCCTCCAGGCGTTAATTCACATAAATCATCGTTTACGCCTAAGATATTCAAATTCTGAATACCGCCACCAAACACCCAAAGTCGTGTATCTACTCCGCCATTGTTACAAGTTCCAACGCGAAGGTAGCCATCAGCAGTTGCAGTGTATTGATACCAGTAACCGCCTCTACCGTTTCCATTGGTGCGCACTTGGAACCCAGCACCAAAGCAATCCAACGTGGGTACAGTGTAGGTGCCCGTAGAAATAACTTCTGCGGTGTGAGCGTAATAGCCAGGAGCAGCAGCAGGAATTTCAGCAAAATAGACATCATCCACGTAAAACAAATGTGGTCCGCGAGCAGGAAAAAAGTCAATCGCGCCCAGTTGCAGTGTACCAGTTGCTTCGGAGGCTTGTGCACTGGCTTTCCAAGCGTAAACAAACACGCCGTCTATGTAAAGTCGAATGTTGTCATTGTTCAAGTCAATAAAATGCTGTACAACAATCCAACGGTCTTGACGGTAGGTGAACGTGGCAGCATTAGCTCCGCCCGCGCTTAACGAGCCTGTTCCGTTAGCATTAAAAGCTATTTCCATGCCGAACTCCTCACCTGAAATTTCTGCAAATTTTTGTGTGTTGTAGTAAGCACTTTTTCCAGCAGGTACATACAAGTTCCATCTTAAGATGTAGTGTCCAGCAGTCTGATCGCCCAGTAAAAGTAACACATCTTGTGGTCCGTTGTTCCCCTCAATTTTCATCGAATTTGCAGCCGTGTTGGCTTGCTCATTGGAAACAATTCCATCCTCACTACCCCCTTCTTCACCACTCCAGGTAGTCCAATTTGGCGATTGCGGACCTAAAGCCCCCAAAGTGTAAGCATCAAAATTATCTTCAATCAACACAAAAGGTTGTGCGCAATTTTCAGGGCCACAACTTCTACAGGAGCCAAAACAAACTACATCTATTTCTGCGCTGTCAATTGTAGTGACAATATAAGGGCGCACAAAAAATCCGAAACCTGATGCTATGCCACAGGCTTCTGGTACAGTTTCCGCATTAGCGATATTATCCAAATTGCCATTCACAAAAGCATAGCCAATCGTATCAAGGGTAGAGAGCGATAAAGTCACTGCATATTTGCCATCGCCATCTAAGTCGCTCATTTCTGCTATCTGCACATCATTTAGACTATCAGGTGTAGCATAAGCCCAAACCATTTTTACCCCATTCTCTGACACCTGTTGTAGTGACATATCTACTTGAAAAGTAATCGGCACGGTTGGCAATGCTTCCAAACTTAAAGTAAACTCGAAACCACTCGGGTCTGCTTGACCAGCCCATTCGATTAGGTAAGTTTTTCCAGCTACCACAGGGAAATTAATGATAGCCGCGGCTAAGTCGTCTTCGTCTCCGTCGAAAGCAGGACAATCATCGTCGCTGGTTGTTAGCAGCGTCAAGTTGCCACAATCACCTTCAAACACAAGTAGTCGAGTATCTACACCACCGCCACAAGAATTAATGCTTACCAAGCCAGCACTTTCAGGCGTAAATGAATACCATTCTGAACCATTCAGGTTGTAAAAACCCGTTTGTCCATAAGGGCTAATCGTGTCTATCGTGTAAGTGCCAGGCACAATAGCGATGGCGCTATCGCATACTTGACCCGGTTGCAAGATGATTTCCACTGGCGTAAATTCGAGCGAAAAAGTGAATCCTTTACTTTCCCAGCGATTATCCCACTCGATGTAGTAAATTTCTCCGCGCGTACAGGCAACTGAATAAAGGATGCAAAATTATCTTCATCATTACCTGCTTCAAAAGCACAAGCGTCGTCGTTACCCGCTATTCGACTCAAACTCAACCCAATTAAATCGCAAGAACCAGTGTGAAGCAATAATCTAGTGTCTGCTCCTCCCAAGCAAGAATTGATGGTCAATAAACCACTTTCTTCTGGTGCATAGGAATACCAAACCGCTGCAGAAGCATTTTCTGGGTCAGACGGGGCACCACCTAGATTACTCAATACAGGGTCTGCAAAAATAGTATCCACGGTGTAAGTGCCAGGTTGAATTGGAATTGCCTCAAAACATAAGTTGTTGAAAGCTGGAAACAAGGTTGCGTTCAACGTACCGTTAGCACTATTTGTTAGTGCTTCTTTAATAACTTGGCAAGTGCCAAAAGTTAATCCTTTGACTGGAATGTTTAGCCTTCCCATGTCGTCGCCAGAAACGAGCGGTAAATTACTAGGGTTTTGTGCATCGTTGTTACAAATCATCACAGCTACTGCACCAGCAGTTTGCGCATTTAACGCCTTATCTACAAAAAAGCAATTACCTCTATCAATGAGGGCAATTTTCCCGTTCAAATCATTGACTAAACCTGAACAAGCATCACTTCCTGTACCCACGCCATCATTTGCTAGTACAAGTTGTGCTGTAATTTCTTGTTTGGAGTTAGGCCCTAAAAGCGCGCTAATAGCATAAAAATTCCCTACACCTTCCACTGAAAGCGTGGATTGACCAAATGCGTTGGTACAAAAAATACCAATAAAAACTAAAAGCAAAGCCCATTTTGTTTGGTAAGCATTTTGCATAAATAATGTATTTCGTTTATTAATTACTACATGATTGTAAACTAAGCAATGGTAGTTTACTTTCGGGCGAAAAGATAGAATTTTGTTTTGTAAACAACTAATAAAAAAATTGATTTATTTATTGGTTTAGATAAAGTACGATAAGTTGAAAAACTTTAAACATCTGATAATCAAAGTCTCAAATTCTATACTAACTTTGCAAAAAAAAATTTTACCACATAGTGAAACCATATATTATAGGTGTATCTGGCGGAAGCGGGGCTGGAAAAACATCTTTCACGGAACGCCTGCGAGCTACTTTTTTAGAGCGCGAATTGTGCATCATTTCGCAAGACGACTATTATCTTCCTATACAGGAGCAGTCAAAAAGATGAAAAAGGGATTCAAAATTTTGATTTGCCGACCTCCATCAATCATCAATTGATGTACGAAGACTTGCAACGCATTAGGCAAGGCTTGATGATAGAAAAAGAAAAATACAATTTCAACAACGAGCAAACTTACGCTGGAGTGGCGCGACTTTGCCCTGCACCTATCATTTTAGTAGAAGGTATTTTTATATTCCATTTCGAGAGATTGAGAAGCCTATACGATTTAAAAATATTCGTTCATGCTAAGGAAGATTTAAAACTTATTCGACGCATCAAACGCGACCAAATTGAGCGCAATTATCTCGTGGAAGATGTGCTTTATCAATACGAACATCATGTGATGCCCGCCTATGAAAAGTATATCAAGCCTTATTTAGACGAAGCAGATATAGTAGTGAATAATAATATTACTTTTGAACGTGCATTTGAGGTAATTCGAGGGTTTATATGCAACTACCTTCGAGAAATAGAGTATAAGCACGAGTGATTGATTAGCTCAACTTGGGTTATGAGTTTAGGGTTGATTATTCAACAATTGATAAGCCATGAAATTGAATTGATACGCTATTTATCACTCGTTTCTGATGAATGCAGTTATCTTCGTTGCTTACATTGCACTACTGCCAAAACAATCACACACTAATTTACTGCTCCAAAACTTGAATTGAAAACGGTTGGTAAAATAAACAATCATCTTCGTCGTAAAGCGTTTGAGTGTAGGTTTCCAAATTGAATATATGAAAAAATTAATCTGTGTTGTAGTAGTTATTTGCTACTCAACCATTTTTGCGCTCGGACAATTCGAGGACTACTGGGGGATTGCAGGTGGCAATTTTAATGGCACTTTTCGCAACGATGCTATTAATACGAATACAGATATAGGGTTTAACTTATTTCTAGGGAAATTTCTTTCTCAGGAAACCCTTATTGGCGCAGGATTATCTTTGGGGACGAACACGCTTCAAAATATAAAAAATCCAAGAGACCGTTCTTCAACTTCCAGCACTGGGCTTTCTGCTTTTCTGAGATATTACTTCAACGATAGCGATAGATTTTTAACTTATATAGAGCCTAGCATAGAAGTCCGAAAAATATACACTACCGACGAAAATGTCGGGTTGAGTAGCACTGGCGATAGGATTGATTATTTTCGAGGCAGTATTGGTGGTGGATTCAATTATTTTGTGAATAAAAATATCGCCTTAAATGTGCAAGCCAATATGAGTTTAGTGGAAAGAGTAGCCACAAAGGACTCAATTTTTGCTGATGGCACAAAAACACAGTTTAATATTGGGTTACAATTCTTCGCTAGTAACTACAATCCCAACAAATCTTATAGTAAAAAGAAACAGCCTATCAGCGTGTTGCAAGCTGAATCATGGATATTTGGAGGCAGTGTACGCTCTGAAAATAGCATCATTCAGGATAAAACCCTATTTATCACGCCAAGTGTAGGGTATTTTACAGCGAAAAATTTTGTGTTTGGTCTTGCTTTTGAGGGCGCGTATTTAAGAGAAACAAAATCCAACCAATTTGCTATCATTCCATTCATGCGTTACCATTTTCCCTTACGCAGCAGCTACTTTTTCTTAGAAGGTGGTCTAGGCTTTGCCCAGACTAAAACTAAATTACTAGATGGTGCAGTGCCACCTTTTGAAACTACATCTGATTTATTTGGAGAAGGCAAAGTAGGCATCGGAATTTTCTTATCTAAATATACTGCCATGCACGGCGGTATTCGCTATCGTTACCTCGTTCCGTTTACCGATGAAATAGATTTTACGACTGCTTTTAATGAGATTGGTGTAGAGATAGGTGTGCAATACTTTTTTGAAAATAAAAACAGAGATGCCATGTTGCCTGAATAGGTTATCATTTGTTGTTCCTGTCTAGCTTGAGATAAGGCATGGTGGAGGGCAAATAAAATAGTGAATAGCCATTTGTGTTGACGATAGCACGACTCGAAATGGGACCAATTACATTTGCAAATTATGCACCATTTCGAGCCGTTCGCGTGAAGAAAATAAAGCCAGCTACAAATTGATTTTATCTAAACGATAAATTTCGTACTCTTCAATAATCTTAATTAACACTTCGTCATAATTTTCCCAGTAAGAATAACCAAGTTGTTTCAAACCCTTTGCCCACTTTTTGTAATCGTTGCCATATTGAAATAAACTTTTGTATGGACTATCCTCATTCGCAATCAAAAGACTATGCGCCCTCCAATTTTCCCAAGCACTTGAGTAGGATTTATCCGCCATTTGCTTACCAAAATGATTGTGTAATTGGTTCGTAACGTTCAAAGTGCCAGCTTGACTTTCCACAATCGCTTGAGCCATTTTGATGCTTGCTGGGATACCAAATTTTTGGTGTTCGGATATTGCTACTTTGCAAAACGGTGAATGTAGGCTTCTACCTTAGCTGGGTTTAATACATCTTTATATTCTTTTGAAACAGAAGTTTCAAAAATGCCTGAGGTAGGTACAACACTCATTTGTTCCGTGTTAAAACTCGTGACTTTTGCATTCGCCATTGCATCCTCCTCGCTTGGGGCTTTCATTCTAAGTTGAAAATACACATCTTTTTCCCATAACATAAACACAATAAAAACAGCGACACCTACTTTGAGCCAAGCGTATTTCGACTTTTGAAACGTGTTGAACGTTAAAGTGTGGAAAAGATAAACCGATGAAACCCAAACCTTATTAAAGTTTTGAAGTAACCTTTTGAACAAGAATTGAAACGTTAGATGATCCAAGATGGTAAACTCCACCTGATGTTGTAGCTGCTTGTTCTTTGTGCTGTCAGCTGATAAGTTGAATAAGTATTTTTCATCACACGAAAAGTTTGAAACAAAAATTTGTATAATACTTGCAATTATTAAAAACGCATTGTATTTTTGTAATCGCAATGCAAATATAAAACAAATAGTTTTATTTGTCAATACTTTTTTAAATAAATTTGTTTCAATTATGTCGAAATACAACAGTAGTATTGTAAATCAACGGTTTAAAATGATATATGAAGCCCTAGAGCAAAAGAACCTTATTAAAGGTAAATCAGATATTGCCAATGAGCTTGGCACTTACAATCATATTATTAATAGTATCTTAAAGGAGAGCGCAACATCACCATAGACCAGTTAAATACTTTGTTCGATAAATATATGGTTAACGCCAATTATGTTTTCGGCATCA
>JAAUTG010000240.1 GCA_012031785.1 Saprospiraceae bacterium
CCTCTGTAAAAACAAGATCAATGTAAGCTCCTGGCTGTTTGTCGTAGTAATTGATAAACGGGCTGATGATGCTAGAGATCGTGTTAAAATTGAACCAATTGTCCTCGTCAAAGCGCATCCACCAACTGGCAAATTGGATTTCAGCCGTCAACCCCTGTACTCGATCTGGATATGACTTTTGGAGCAGTGCTTTTGCCAATGCACCGATGAGGTAGTTGTTGTGTTTTGCATTAGCGATATCCAGTATTTTACCCGCAATAAAGGCTTGAAGTAGCGCTTCACTTTCGTTGAGTTGTCCAAATTCTTCTGGGCTAAGTGCATACCTCCAATAGTCCACTGTCCAGTTGTCGCCTAAGGTTTTTTCAAACAGTTCTTGCTTGAAGATTTCTTCCGCAGGTTGCCAGATGAATTCGACAATATCCAACACCTTATTCTCCCCAATACCTTCCACAGCTAACACTTCTTCTATGCTATTGTATCGTTGTGCTCGTAGGATGGAGCGAGCGTCTAACAAGTTCTGAGCACTTTTTTCCCCTATACTGTAACTTGCGAAATCTGCTTCAGCCAAGTCTGGGCGATATGGTTGGATATTAGTGAGGTCTTCGACGCGCTGCGCTTTGTTCAAAAAATCCAGTACTGTCTGGGTTTGAACAGGCAATAGTGTTTGGATGGAATCAGGTCTTTGCATCTTTATTTTGTTTAATAAAAGTAAATTGCTGTAAACGAACTGAAGGAGTAAATCTTACAATATTCCTTCTGCCATGCTAGTGTCTTACTCGTCATCCCTGCCTCAATATTGAATGGTGATTTTATGTAGGTGTAACTGAAAATTCCTAATAAATGATATATTTTTTCAATTTCTGGTGCAAAAGTAGGCTATTATACCTTAAAATCACTCAACAAATGTTGAAAAATTAAACGACTATTACTTTTTATTTCGGAGCCTACTCAATTGGGTAGGGGTTACGCCAATCATGGTTGCAATAAATTTGAGGGGAAATTCTAACAGAAGATGAGGATAGTTCTCGCAAATAAATTCGTAACGATCTTTGGCGTTACCAGTAATAAACAATAGTTGTCTTTTGTAGTACCGCATCGCCTCATCTGCTACGTACTCTCTTATCAAAATATTGTAAGCAAGATTTGTTTCCAGTAGCTTTTTGTGGGCTGCGATATAAGCTACCAAGGCGATTGAGTCCTCGAGAAAATGTAAAGTAAATGGCGTCGCTTCATTTGTTCGAACGCTTACCAAATCCGCAAGAAAATGATTTTTTCTATGATAAAGCTAGTGATCTCATCTCCCTTTGAATTGAGCAGATACTCCCTGGCGCTTCCTTCCAATATAAATGCTAACGCTTTTGAAATAGAATCACTCTTTTTGAAGACTTCACCCTTCTTAAATTCACGTTTGGTGAAAATGCCTTCAATCGCATTGATTTCTTCTTGTAGCGGATTTTTTACGCTTGCCCGAATTAAAATTTCTAAAGGAGATTGCATTTTTATTGCGATTAATTGCCTAAGAAATATGGTTTCTAATCGGTTTTGAATCCTTTGACCAAATCAGCTGCCTTTTCACCAATCATAATAGTTGGTGCATTGGTGTTTCCGGAGACAATTTCAGGCATAATAGAGGCATCTGCCACTCGTAAGCCCTCAATTCCGTGCACTTTCAATTCTGCATCTACTACTGCCATGTCATCATTTCCCATTTTACAAGTACCAACAGGATGATAAACCGTTTCTACTGTTTTTTGGATGTGATACCAAATTTCCTCATCTGTATTTGATTGAGCAGGGTAGTGCATTTCTTTGAAATAGGGTTTGAAAGCCGCGGTTTGGTGTAATTTCTTTACAATTTTAAAGCCTCTCATCAGGATTTCTTTATCATAACTATCTGAACAAAAATTAGGTTGAATAAGGGGCGCGTCCAAAGGGTTATTAGATTTCAATGCAACATAACCTCTGCTTCTGGGCTTTAACACGTAGGCAAAATTGGTATATCCTTCCGTTTTGGGAAACGTGTTAGTGTCATACATATTTACCTTGGGATCATAGTCAGCAGCGCCACAGTGTGATGGCGTAAAGTGAAGCTGCAAATCTGGCTGTTCCAAGCCCGCTTCCGATCGAACAAAAGAGCAGGTTTCCAGTGGACTTATAGAAAAAGGTCCTTTTTGGAAAAGAAATATCGAAGTAAATTACCCAAAGTCTCGGCGTTATTAAAGGATACTTTTTGAGAAGCCAAAGAAGCGACGTGAAAAAACAAATGGTCATGGAGGTTTTTACCAACACCGGGTAAATGCTGTACAACAGGAATCCCTTGATTTTTCAATTCGTCTTTGTCTCCGATGCCGGAAAGCATCAGCAACTGCGGGGAGTTAAAAGCACCCGCCGATACAATCACTTCTCTGTTGGATTGGATGATTTTTTTATTGCCTTTTGTATCCCAATATTCTATTCCAGTTGCCTTGTTATTTTCTATCAGAATTCTACTGACCTGAGCTTCTGTAAAAACCGTCAGATTAGGTCTTGACAATGCAGGTTTTATAAATGCTTGTGCCGTACTCCAGCGTTTTCCATTTTTTATCGTAAATTGCGCTCTAGTCACACCGTCTTGTACTTCGCCATTGACATCTTCATTGTACGGATAGCCTAACTCCTGATTGGCTTGGATAAACGCATCTGCTAAGACGGTTTTGTATCCCGTTTGGCTGACATATAAGGCTCCGCCTTTGCCATGATAGTCATTTTGAAATTGTTGGTTGTCTTCAGATTTTTTAAAGTAAGGCAGGACATCTTCGTAGCTCCAGCCTGCATTTCCCAGTGCAGCCCATTTGTCATAGTCTAATCTATTTCCTCTAATATAAATCATCGCATTGGTGGAGCTACTGCCACCTAAAGTTTTCCCTCTTGGAAGGAATAGTCGGCGGTTTAAAAATTCTTTTTGTGGCTCCGACCAATAAGCCCAATCTACAGCACTGTTGTTCAATTTAGTGTATGCCACTGGAATATGGATATTCATTCCTTTGTCCTTTTTTCCAGCCTCGATTAGCAAAACAGTGCTTTGAGGATTTTCAGACAAACGGTTAGCCAAAACTGCACCCGCAGAGCCGGCTCCTATGACGATGTAATCGAATTTCATATTTTTAGCGTTTTTTAATATTTATTAATTTGTAATATCGTCATTTCATACCCCTTAATCGAGTTCTTCTCCAATATCTCCATCCGATAAGAGTAGGATTAATCCTATTAGCCAAGGCAAAACAGCATTCATCCACATTTTAATCACTTTCCCCAACACCACTTTGTGTGCTTCATAATCGGTGCCCAAGTCTATTACGCCACATTTTTTGGCGTAAGCCTCGTAATCGCGTATCATTTCTGCGAACAACTGAGGATATTCTTTGGACAAATCTTTGGTTTCTCCAGGGTCGGCTGCTATGTTGTACAAACGCCAGATTAAATCACCATGTGGTTTGGCATTTTTAACGATTTTCCAATCTCCTTTGAACAGGGCAGCACTTCCTGCGGACTCTATACCAATGGGTTCATCTGGTGCATAAATACGGTCGGCTTCGCCACGGAGTAAGGATGGAGGCTTTTTCCTGTAAAAGGCACTGCTGATTGAATGGTCGTCAAATTAACACCTGCCATTTCCAATAGTGTAGGTGTTACATCTGTGACCATGGTGAACGCAGCATTTCGCCCATTAGGAATATTTTTTTCCAGACATAATCAAAGGCACGCGCAAAGCCACCTTTCGCCCCGTATAGGTTTTGAAAAATGCAAAGGGTGAAGCGGTCGCGCTGGCAAACTCCGTTCCTATCACGCCGTAATAATTTTTTTCACCCAATCGGGTTTGGTCTCTATGATAACCTTGCCATTTCATCCAAGGATTGAAAATAGCTACTCCTTGTGGATAAGCACCTTCTGGTCCATTGTCAGAAGTGATTACAAATACCGTATTGTCGTACAGCCCTTTCTCTTTTAAATACACAATGTATCGTCCGAGATGATAATCCATCGCTTCTAACATTGCTGCATGAACTGCCATATCGTTGGCAGCTTCCTGCTGTTCCGCTTCGGATAAGCTTTCCCATTTTCTTAGAACGGGCAGCATATCTCCCATGGTCATGGTTGCGGGTACAATGCCGAGTTGTTTTGCTTTTTCAAAACGTTTTTCACGCAAAGATAACCAACCATCTTGATAAGTTTCTCTGTATTTTTCTACAAATTCTTTGGGTGCTTGCACGGGAACATGAACGGCTTGAAACGAGAGGAAAGCAAAGAAAGGTTTACTATGATCCTGCGCTTCGTTCATAAATTCCATCATTTTATCCACATAATTCTTTGACGAATAAAAGTCGTCTGGTAATGCGACAACTTTTCCATCTTGATGCCATTCAGCAGTTGGCTTGATGGGCAAATAGCCTTTCGCTTCATAATTACTTGCTCCCGAGGCATCCAAAATAAAGGTTCTATCAAATCCTCTACTGCTGGGTAAAGTGGTTTCGGTATGCCCTAAATGCCATTTACCTGTCATATAGGTATTGTAACCAACTGCTTTTAGGTGACTAGCCAGTGTTTTAACTTTATCATTCAAAATACCTTGATAGCCTGGGAGTTGCTGTTGTTTTTCCGTCAAAAATTCCGGGATATTCGGCACACCAGTCAAATGACTGTCGGAACCTGTCAGTAGCATCGCACGCGAAGGCGCACAAACGGGCGAACTGTGGTAATTCGTAAACATCATACCCCGCTGTGCCAAAGCATCAATGTTGGGTGTAGCTGCTTCACCACCATAAGCCCCTAAATCCATGATGCCAGCATCGTCCACTAATATAAGGACAATATTGGGCTGTTGTGTAACAGTATCATGTTGAGCGAGTACGGTTGTTACACAAAGCAGGAGCAATAAGAATATCTGTATATTTTTCATCAATTCTATGCTTTTGCCTTTATAATTTCCATCATCTTCTGGGCGGTTTCATGCCCAGAATTTTGGTTTTGTCCAGTAACGAATCGCTTTTCTTGGTCAATGACCGTAATGTTCGCCAATGCGTCTAATGCCTTGGTATTGGCTTTGAAATTTGCACCTGCTTTTTTTAATTCGGTTTCTGGATGCTTGGGTGTATGCGTAATAAAAAATTGTTTCAACTGTTTATTGGTAACACCTGCCATATCTCTGCCTTTAATCAAAAGATTACCCGATTTGTCTTTTGCCTGGATTAAACCCAATGCGCCATGACAAACGCTGCCGATAATGGGGTTTTCCGCATAGTAAGCCTCGCTGATTTTTTTGCCCAACACTTCTGATTGTCCTAAATCATAAGCAGCACCCCAGCCACCTGCCAACATAATCGCGTCGTATTTTGTAAAATCAACATCGTCAATTTTTTAAAGAATTTTTTCACCTTAGCTTGTAACGCTTTGTCTTTCAGGTAGCGTTTATCAGCCTTCGTTTTCAAGATGTAATAGAAGGACTGCGGGTCAATAGGTATTTTCGCCGCCTTTTATACTGGCTACATCTACTTCCATTCCTGCATCTTGAAATTCGTAATACGGAACGGTCATTTCAGAACCAAAAACACCTGTTTTTTGCCCAGTCGTTTTGCCCGGTTTATTGAGGACAGCGTGACTCGTGGTGATGATTAAGGCTTTTTTATCTTTTAAATTATAGGTTTTAGAATCGGCGTAGTCCGGATGTAAACCCAAATTTTTTAAAATAGAAGGTAAAAAAACGGCAAGCAAGATAATTGCTGCCGCTGCAATGATTAAAGCTGTTGGTATCATGATTTTAGATTTTCTATTTAGGAAAGTAATCAGGTTCTGGTAAATCTGGAAACGTAATCCTAAAGGTTTCTGCCCCAGGGAAATTGGGTGCTAATAGTCTTTCTCTATAAAATTCTCCCGATGCGCCAGCATATTTACCTGTACCTCCTAAAATAGTTCCCGTGAATTTTTGCCCCTTAACGCCCCATTCAAAAACATAATAACGTGAATAGAATCGGTGATTGGCTCTGTCCAATCGTGCGGATTTTTTGCTGAACGAAAGGCAAATGTGGCAGTTTGCTCTAAAATTACCCTTCCGTCTAATTTGTCCACTTCCCTCACCGCTCTTAAATAAGCATCAATTTCTTGTTTGATATTTTTAGCGGGGAATATTAAGCGATCCATTGCCGCCGCTATCCAATCTTGGCTTACGTTTGTGAGCATTCGATTCACTGAGGTAAAATTACCAATAACCTTGTCAGGATATAGAGTAACATACGTCTTTTGGTCAACTCTTTTTAGCCCACCAGATGTTTTTTCAATAAAATTTGGGTCATTGGGATCTAAATCCAATGGATTTTGACAGACCTTTTCCTCAATCGTACCGCCCACGTGCATAGGTCCTCCGCCATGAAGCAGCATGCCATTTAATGGAATGTTTTTACCTACATAAGAAAAATAGCTCCTTGGAATCAACGATGAAATGATTGGAATACGAGCCAGTATGGCTTTTCTTCTAATGCCAGAGAGTGCCCAAGCGAGGTCATGATTCCAGGTTTGGGCAAATTTATTCGCATCTGAAACAGTATCAACTACTAACATGATTTTATTTAGTTTTAATTATTAGAAAATGAAAAGTCGAATTATTTGAAATTCGGTTTACGCTTTTCTAGGAATGCTTGTATGCCTTCTTGCCCATTATTGCCACTCAATTGGTTCGCAATTCCGTCTTTCTCAAAGTCGGTTTGTTCTTCTAAGGAATTAGAATGGGTCATCATCATTAACTTTTTGATGTAACCATAAGCATCGGTAGGACCTGTTGCTAACTGTTTAGCTAATCCTAAAGCGACATTCAATAATTGGTCATCGGGAACAACCTGCGTTACCATATTCCATGCTAATGCTTCGTGTGCGGAGAGCGTTCGATTTGGTAAATAGTAATTCAGCAGTTCTACGAACACCTATCAAACGGGGCAAAATATAGGTAGAACCACCGTCGGGTGTTAAACCTGAATTGGTGTAGGCAGATGTAAACTTGGCACTTTCAGCGGCAATCACGATATCACCTGCGAGCGCCAAACCTAAGCCACCTCCAGCAACAAAGCCATTGATTGCGGTGATCACTGGTTTTCCATCCGCATGATGATGCTTAAAACTTCATGCAGCACTTCTGCCATTTTTCTGGTCGCTACACTAATTTGCGCTGTTGTATCAGGCATATCTTCGCCTGCCGAAATTTGCGCCTTTGTTTCAAGCATCATTTTGATGTCTGCGCCTGCGGAAAAAAAAACTTCCTTCAGCAGTGATGACGACACATCGAATATTATTCGCATAGCGGCAATGGTGAACCGTTTCCCGGAGTTCTTTTACCAGAGAAGGTGTCAAGCCATTTACTTTAGGGCGGTTAAGCGTGATAACAGCTACTTCACCCTGCAATTCAAATTTTAAATAATTTAGATTTT
>JAAUTG010000241.1 GCA_012031785.1 Saprospiraceae bacterium
ATAATCTTGTAACATCAATCTAATACAATATCCTTACAGTTACAAGGTTCACAAACCCTAAATTAGATGAAAAAAAGACCACTGCGCCGCCTCCAAAAAAATAATGTCGAACTCCCAAGCGGAGCGGTTTTTAAAGGTTGACCAAAAGAGAATATATGAGGTACTTGGCTATCCTAATCCGACTATAAAACATCAATTTGATGCCACTTAATCTAGCTGGTGTCCTGTTTTGGGCGATTTTGGGCGATTTTTGTATGGAAGAATGGCGTATGTTTGTAATAAAAGCAAAATGATGGCGCGCAGCATGACTGCTTTTAAGGGATTACCGAAAACCTTGGAGAGCGTAGGTGAATAAATAAAATGTGAATATTGCGATTCGTTCATTGACTTTCAATTCACATCAAACGAAAATGTAGTTATGAAACTACTTTTGGGATTAATGTTTACAGTTACGTCTTTATGTTTCACAGATTTAGATATAATATTTGAAACTTACAATCAATCTGTTGAAAATACGGTGATAACATCTGAAAATATTGATGATAAACCTACTACTGATAGAAGTATGGGGAGTTGTTTCTGTGAGATACAACTCGGAGGTAGTCCAACTGTTGCTAGTATTGCATTATGTATAGGAAATCGTTTTAAATGTTAAAGATAGTGGATTCGAACTATGTTTCGGAGTTTTCAGTATTTATAAAATCAACACCAATGAGTTGTAAATTAAAAATCGTCTTAGTGGTACTGTTTTTTGCCTCTTGCAAAGTTGATAATCCAACACTTGACGGTAAAGTTGAACAGTATGTAATTGATCCAAGTAACTATTCTGAAGTATGTAACGCTTCTGAATGGATAGATGTAAAAGTGATAAAATTACAGACAAATGAAAACGACGCCTACATCAGCGAATCTATTGATGGCTTTAAAGTCCTATCAGAGAAAGTTATTATCTTTGATAGAGTTAACCTTATGAAGGTTTCGGCTTTCGACTTTTCTGGAAAATACCTGTGGAGTATAAGCGCCCAAGATGAGGGAGACGAGTTCTTTTCTTCCATAGGAACGATGGAGTTTTATGAAGATAAATTTGAAGTTTATGATGAACAAGAAGGTGTTTTTTACTATTATGATTATGATGGTAACTATCTTGGAAAGAATTCCATAGACCTGTATTTTAGTGGCAAAATCCTGCTAAGGATAATCTTTTGCATTTCATACCTACGAAAGAGATAACTACCATTTGGCACCTTCTAGCAAGGAAGAATCTTACTCCGTCTTTTTTGCGGACAGCACAGGTGTAATAGGAAAAGTATTACCATATCCATCTCGTATCAATCAAATGATTGGATATGATACTTATAGAAATTTTTCTAAGTATAAAGGAAAGGTTTATTATCACAGAAGCTTTACGGATACGGTATATACTTTTGAAGCATTACAAGCCATTCCAAGTTATGTTATCTCCTTTAAAGATAAACATCTAGGAGCAGACTTTACTACAACTTATAATGGAGAATCGTTTCTTAACTACGCCACCACTAATGAATATCCTTTTATTAGACACACTTTTCAATCAGATAAATACCTGTTTAGTCTGTATAATCATCCTCAAAAGGGGCTTGCTTTTTCATGTTTAAAAAAGAACAAAAAGAACAACAAGAAATTACAGCATTATGCAATGCTACTCTTCTAAAGGTAGAAGACAAATTACTGCCTCTTCCCCTAACTTATAACGATGGTTATTTCGCTACACTCTGTTCACCTTATCAGTATGGGGTATTTCAAAAAGTAGCTACCCTTGAACAATTTCCTAATCAGCAGCAATTAAACGCTATTGCGGAATCACTGGGAGAAGACTCAGATGACGAGAATCCTATACTTATATTATATACAATCAAAGAATGAAAATCATTCAATCCTTTTGGACAAGGAACTCATTTAATCTGAAGCAAATTCAAGGCGCTTGGCTTGACCATAGTTATGCACTAACGAGTTGGGCACTTTCTAATCATACGATTACTCAATTTTATGATGCGAACGAAGTTATTTCTAATCACATGGTTGATTTAAAATAAAAAAACATAATGAAGCATTACATTTTATTACTTTTATTTAGCACAAATTACTTTTTTATACAAGCTCAGAACTTTCATGGGAAAGTAGTATCCTCGGATGATGGTTCAAACCTAAGTTATGCTTCCATAGGTATATTAAATAAGCCATTGGGCACGGTTTCCAACGAAGATGGATACTTTGTAATATCTACTGATAAGATACAAATTGGTGATACTTTACTAATAGAACACATAGGCTACTTAGGTCGTAGTATTGTTATTACCAGAGAAAATACTTTATCCAGCAACTTAGGAACAATTTATTTATCTCCAGAAAGTACACTATTACCCAGTGTAAAAATAGAAAAAACCAAGCTAAAAGGAGTGGTTGAGCAATTTGGAAATGGTGAAGATGGAAAATATGATTTTGCGGTCGGCATTGGTGGTGTCGCAAAGGGGCAGGAAAGTGCCATAGCCATAAAAACAAAGAACAAAAAGCAAGTGGGCATTCTTAAAAACGTTACCATAGGAATAGCAACTTGTAACATACCATACAAAAGGTTTAGATTGAATATTTATGGTTTAAAGGAAAACTCGAAGCTATCTATGCTCAATGAATATCCTACTTATTTTACAGTTCGTCCAGAGCATGAAAAAATAGGGATTACAATAGACCTTCTAGAGCAGAATATTGAAATTAAAGAATCTTTTATCATAGCCATTCAACGATTGGATGAAGTAAGTCCTTCTGAATCACTTGATGTGACCGTTTTTAGCTCGAAAGATATTCAAACAAAATATCCTCTCCTAACAAGAAATGGAATAGGTCAAAAGTTTGATCTCGCTAGTACAAGAAATACGACTATAGCTGTAATCGCTGAGGTATTGTATTAATCTATTTTTTTAACTACCTTTAAGCCAACTCATTGAGCGCACCTTAGATTAATTATGTTATTAAATTTTAATACATGAAATATCTACAACTATTTCTATTTCTTTTTTTGACTTTTCTATTTATTTCAATAGTCATCTCATGTGAAGAAGATGCTTTTAAAACATCTATTCCAGAATCATTGAATGATGGTAATCCTACATACGACTCCTTACAAAATCAAACATCATTTGATTCCTTTAGATACTTTAACAGATAATTCGATAATTTCTCCGCAGTATATTTCAGGAGAGCCGTCGTTATTAGTATTCTTAAATGAACCCGACAATAGTATTTATCTATATGATTATTCTAGTGATACGTTTCTTGCTAAAAGAAAGTTTAATAGTGAAGGTTCTGATGCGATACAAATGAGTAACTCTAGAGGCTATCAATTTGTCAATAAAGATACTTTATTTATCATTGATCGCGATAATTTATTTGTTTTGGATCAAAACAATGACATAATAAATAAAATTAAACTCCAACTTACGGAGGTAGGCAACCCAATGTTTAGCCCTATTCATTATCCACTTACAATGATTGATGAAAAAATAGTTATTGAGAATTTTGGCTTGGGTTTTTTTGAACTGAAATGTAAATATATAATATCAGATAATGGGGACATTTCTTACCGATTTCCAATTCCGAAGAAATTTATTGATGGATTTACAGGTTTGGATGTGTTTGGTCGTTGGAATTTTGCTTATAACAAGCAACAGCAGCGATTTATATACAATTTTGCTAATCTAGAACATTTATACATATTGGATCACGATTTCAATTTGCTTGACTCCGTATTAGTAAGGTCAAAATATTTCCTAGGTCCGCCGGATAAACTCCATAGCAGTAAGCTATATGGCAAAATGCTAAGTGGATTGAATATAAACCCCAGAAAATATGAAGCACTAGCCCAGTCCAGGCACTATTACAGTTTAATATTGTATGACCAATATCGTAATGTTTATTATCGCCTTGTTGGATTTCCTATACCAGAGGATGATATTCAATCCCGTGATCCTGAGAGAAAATATACAAGGCAATTTTCAATTATGGTGTTAGATGAACAATTCAATACGCTAAGCGAGCATCTTTTACCTAGGTTTGAATACTTACTTCCGCAAAGTATATTTATTTCAGAAGAAGGATTGAACATACAGAAAATAATTGACGATGAAGATTTGATGCACTTTGATGTATTTGATTTTAATAAAAAACAGTAAAATTAAATATGTTTATAAGACAATCCGCGAGCGTCCACTATGCTCAGGAAGAACTGAAAACGAGGACGATTTGATTGAAAAGTAAATTTTTGTATGGCTAAATAGTATTGTATTAATTTATATTCCTTTTTTGCCAATTTTTATTATATAAAAAGGCTTACTTCAAAAATCTTCGGAGTTTCCAGAATAATTAACATTGTATGTTTGCAAATTTCACCATTTTTATTTAATATTGTTCTTAAATTGCCAAATAAACTAATGCGAAACGCTTTCAATGGCGTAGTGCCGCAAAAAGATTGTATAATTTAAAGCATATTTAATGAACCAACGCTGTTTAGCCAAAATATACCTCTTCATTCTCGCATTTGTCATCTTCGCCTGTAAGGAGCAACAATCTGAAAGTCAAGTGTTATCAAGCGTAAGTCAAGTGCAAAGCGAGCCACTCCCCGTCAAGATTGTACCCATCTCGCGCAGTAATTTCCCTTTACGTGTGCTGACCAATGGGACACTTCGAGCGACCCAAAAAGTAGAAATCAAGTTGCAAAACAGTGGCGCCATTATTCGTTTGCCTATTCAAACAGGACAAATATTAAAACAAGGTGATTTGATTGCACAATTAGATGACCGTGCGCTAAGACTTCAACTTCAGCAAGCCCATTTAGCATTAGAAGAAGCCGAAGTGCGGAAAGCAGACCTTCTAATTGCCAATGGGGGCGTCGCTTATCGCGATAGCTCGGTTGGGAAGGAAAAATTACAACTTATCAACACCGCTAGTGGCTACAACAAAGCCCTTCATGCGATTAGTCAAGCGGAATATGAACTTTCTAAAACCACCGTGATAGCTCCATACTCAGGGGTAGTGGCGGAAATGAAGCTCAGCGAAAATCAGCAATGCAGCGCAGGAGAAACCATTTGTACGCTTCTTTCTACGGATAACTTTGAAGCTATTTTTACTTTATTGGAGCAGGATGCACTTGCCATCAAGGTAGGGCAAACCGTCAAAGTACAACCAACAGCTATGCCCAACATGATCCTAAACGCAAAAATCAGTGCCATCAACCCTATCGTGAGCGAACAAGGATTGGTTACGCTTCATGCTCGCTTACTAGCGCCTTTTCCCAAGCAATTATTTGAAGGGATGAACCTGCAAATCATTATCGAACAAGAAATCGCCAACCAACTGATTGTACCCAGAACGGCGGTGGTGCTGCGCTCCGGAAAAGCAGTGGTGTTCAGCTACGCTGCTGTCGAAAAAGTAGCAAAATGGAACTACGTGACCATCGCGCACGAGAACGATACGCATATAGCCATCGCAGAAGGCTTACAAAATGATGCCATCATAATATACGAAGGCAACCTCAATTTGGACCACGATGCTGCGGTACATGTAACCACGAACTGAAACCATCTTTTTCACCATCAAAATAGAAAAGTATATGACAAAGAAAAACGAAATCATTGTTGAGTGCACCAAATCACGCCAAAAATAGCGGATGAGTATGGCATTGACTACAAAACTTTAATGCGCCGCCTCAAAAAAATAATGTCGAACTCCCAAGCGGAGCGGTTTTTAAAGTTGACCAAAAGAGGATATACGAAACACTTGGCTATCCTAATGCTATCATCCAAAAGCAATTTGATGATATTTAATATTGCCAATATCCTATTTTGGGCGATTTTGTCCTATTTTGGGCAAAAATAGGCGATTTTGTATTAAAAAATGGCGTATCTTTGCATCGAAAGCAAAATGATAGCGCGCAGCATGACTGCTTTTAAGGGATTGCCGAAAACCTTGGAGAGAGTAGGTGTTTTTTAATTAGTTTTATTATAAAAAAAGCAGTTAAAATTTTTATCTTCTTTGTGGCACTTTCTATTAGTAGTAGTCTTAGTGCAAATACCTATTACAATGAGATTGATGGAATATGCTGTGGAAACGGTGGCTGGTCTTGCTTGACAGAAATAATAGTTATGCCGAACTAATCTCTAATCTAAGCATCACGACAAAAGTCGTGATGCTTCCAATGATATGATAATGAAGTGGAATATTTTTGCAAAACGTACAGGTACAATTTGTCTATTATCTTATTTTTTGATAGTTGTGTGTAGTTGTGTGAAGAATGAAACAGAACCGATTACACTTAGGCCGAGCCAGCATATTTCCATTCCCATCATTTCTAGCGTGCCTCCGTCAACTTTTTGCATACGCTATTTAGAAACAGATGATGATGAGTTGGTTTATTACTTAGATAGAGACCGTAATCGCATTATTATTTATTCTATCCGTACCTTAGATAAGGTAAAAGAGTTGAAATTTTTAAATGAAGGAGACCAAGGAGTAGGTACTATAACAGGATTTAGTATTTTATCTCAAGATTCTATAATTTTATCCTCTCTAGGAAAACCTTGGTTTTACTTGATAAATGAGAACGGAATAATTATACAAAAAATAGATTTTAGGTGGGATAACGATTCACAAGAAGCAGTTTATACCCCTTTGAGTTCAAAACATAATAGTGAGGTATATAAGTATAAAGATAATTTGTATTTTTTACAACAGCTATATCAAGCAACAACATTAGCTCGAAACTATAAAGTTGTAGCTGAATATAATTTATCAAATAGACGAGGTGTTCTAACTGATTTCTATTTCCCAAAAGATTATTTCGATAATGGGCGTTTGTTAGATGTGGCATCTTTAGCATTCGATGGTCAAGATAAGTTAGTGTATTCACTTAGAGGAAGTCATTATTTATATGTTTATAACGTGAATACCAAATTAACAAATAAAGTAGAAGCAGTGAGTGAATACTTAGATGATTTTAAAATAGTAGAAGGAAATAGCCCTTTAGATTACTTTGAGTACATAGTTAAAAATGGAGGGTATGAAAGTATTATATTCGATAAATACAGAAATCTATTTTATCGGATAGTGCGCCTAAAGCCCAATGATTTATCCACTATTAAGAAAAATGAGTTACAAAATGCGGTTGACTTTCCTGATAGGTTTTCTATAATTGTTTTTGATAAAGATTTGATAAAGATGAGTGAAACTGTTCTGGATGGAAATTACTATAATATTTACAACTTTTTTGTGGGTAAAGAAGGACTTTACATTTCCAACAACAATCCATCAAATCCTAACTACGATGAAGATATGCTCCAGTTTGAGGTACTTAAATGATAGAGATTGATATAAAAGATGAGTAAAAAATTCAGAAAGAGATAATGATAACGCTGTTA
>JAAUTG010000242.1 GCA_012031785.1 Saprospiraceae bacterium
TAATTCTATTTGAAAGTATGGTAAAAGTGACAGTTCTTGTGGGGGACAAATATGTTTCTGTATCAATCTCAATGCTTATATCATTATTTCCATCGCCATCTACATCGAAAGCAAGTGGATTTCCAACACTAGCTGTACCCATTACAGGTCCTAAGCACTGGGCTTGCAACAAATCGGTAGGGCTAAGGGCGGCAGTCAAAAGGGTAGCGCCTGCGGCTACATTCAAAGGCATCTTAATGCCTTTACTTAATTTGGAATAGCGTTCCAGTTTTTGTCGTGTGTTGTAAAGTATCTTTTTCATAATCGAAAATCGTTTTAGTAACTTGTATTGAATTTAAAGCAATGCACTACTAGAATTTTGGTTATGCCTATAAAGATAATAATGAAAAATGAAAAATGAAAAATGAAAAACGTCGTCCATTTCATTCTTCATTTTTCATTCTTCGCTCTTCATTCTTCATTCCTCGCTCTTCATTTTTCATTCTTCGCTCTTCATTTTTCATTTTTCATTCTTCATTCCTCATTCTCCTCCAATGATTTTGCCCAAAAAGTACCATTAGGCAGCACCAAGTTTTCGTGGTGGACATGATCATAAGTGTTGAGGATATTGGGGCGTATAATGTTGGGCAATATTTGGATATCGTACATCTCATCCACACTGCTTTGAAAGGTGAGTTGTGCCACTTTACTGCCTGTTGGTAAATGAATGATGGTGATACCTGCGGTGTTGGCTTTTTCGGCAATCGTCAGATGTCGGAAAGTAGAGGAATTTTTGCGCAATTTGGAAGTAGCGATGAATACATGATCCATATATTTTGCCATTCCTCGCACAAAACCGCCGATGTGAGCGACTACTTCGGTTTGCCCAGTATTCAAATCAACACTCACCAATTGTTCCTTAGCGGAAAGCAACACATAGAGCTTATCGTTCCAGATG
This sequence comes from Saprospiraceae bacterium, assembly GCA_012031785.1. Classification (GTDB taxonomy): domain Bacteria; phylum Bacteroidota; class Bacteroidia; order Chitinophagales; family Saprospiraceae; genus JAAUTG01. Next base: position 938 of record JAAUTG010000242.1, read on the forward strand.
CGCGGGGTATGCGGCATGGCTAGGCTGTGCGCTACGATTTCTTTGCTTTCCACATCAAGTAAAATACCGCCTTGCGTGATGTTATCTCGCCAACCTTGTTTGGTGTTGCTTTTCCCCAAAGCACTCACAAAGCGCGGCTTATCGTTTTCCATAGCCAGTCCGTTCAGGTGGCATCGGTCCTCAGAGACCAGTTCTGTGATGAAAGTCGGCTGCCATTGTGGCGTGAAACTGAAGCCCGGCTCAATCGTACACAAACAAGAAAACGAAGTGTTGACCGCCCAAAGTTCCTGTTTCCCGAAATGCAAATCGTGGATGTCCACAGCGCCTGTGTAGTAAGTTGTTCGTGGGACATACAGCGCGTCATAAGTATTAGGCTTTTTGGGATAAGTGTGTGCTAAGGCAGGCACATTTTTGAGGAGTACGACCTCACTTTTGGTCGCAACCGCCATTTGGTCGCCTTGAAGTGCCAAGCCCATTGCCTTGTGGAAGGTACGTGGCAGCAAGACCATTTCTTCGTCATTTTTAGGCGATAGAAACAGGACTTTCCCTGCTTGAAAGGTACTCACGGCGATAGAGCAACGCATTTGCCCTAGTAGTTCTGCTAGGTTGGGGGAATAAATACAACTAAAAGGTGCGGGTATTTGTGTTTGCATTAATTTTATATTTGAATTACCGATTGATAAAGTGCTTCTAATGCTTTGGCAAAGTTACGATTATTAAACAGGGATAGTGCTTCTGGGGACTGTATTTTTTAGCCAATCCGCGAAGCAAGTCAGGTTGTTTAATCCAGTCAACTGCTTTTTGAATATAGTCCGTTTCGCTGACAGCGATGCCTTCTTCCAGCCCAGCCGCAGCACAAATACTCTCTCCCATGCGGGCGGTGAAGTGAGCGGCAGGCGAATACGTCAATACGGGTAAACCCATGTTGATGGCAGCAACCGCCGTAGCTCCAGCACTGTAATACCAAGTATCTAGGAAGAAATCGGCTTGACTCATTTGATAAAGAAAAAGCTCATAATCTGCCCACGGCGCAAAAATAAGACGCTCCTGTGCAATGTCGTAGGCTTGCGCGTAGGCTCTCAGATTAGTCGCTACCTGTTCATTGCCAGAAAGCCACAACACCGCTTCGGGAGCAGCTTGCAAAATCTTCATCCAAGCAGCAAACAGGTCGGGTGTGATTTTTTCTGGGCGATGAAAAGCAGCCAATACCACAGCTTGCTCAGGTACACCGAGTTCTTTTCGACTCCGTTTCAAATTAGGTTTTTCTACTGCTGCGCCAATGAAAGTATGCGGAAGGCGAAGTATCTTTTCGCTGTAATAGGGTTCGATTTCCTTTGGAATAATATGTTTATCCGCCAGTAAGTAATCGTAAAAACCGGCTTGTGTCATATTCGGGTAGCCCAGATAACTGATTTGAATGCGGGCAGGACGAAGTGCTAGAATCCCTGGTTTGGACAACATCGTATAACCACTCAAATCTATGAGTATGTCAATTTCATCCTGATAGATAATTTGTGCTGATTCGAGGATACCTTTTTGCCAAATTTCTCTAAACACATCGCAACCTGCTCTGAATTTTTCTTGAAAAGGGTCTTTGGGGGGCGAACTCATTATCGCATAACCATACACCTCAAATCTTGCTCGGTCGTGGTGTTGAAAAAGATCGCAAAGTAATCTTCCCATGGCGTGCGCCCTAAAGTCGGGAGAAATGTATCCAATCCGCAATCGCTGATGGGGCTGCCAATGATGCGCAAAAGGCATCATTTTCTTCCATTCTGCCACACTTTTTTCTACACCAGAGGCATAAAAACGGTTAAAACGCTGATGCAAAGTCATCGGTACAGGGAACGCATTGAACGAAAGCAAAGCCATCGTATGATGCGAGGCGTCCCTTTCTATTTGTTGGTTAATAGTAGTCAGAAGCGTCATTTCATCTGCTGCTTTATTCGACCAGTCGCATAGTTTCATTTTAGCTTCTTGTAGGAAATAGATGGCTGCATCATGCTGCTCATCCAACGACAACGCCTTTTGATAATAAGTAATAGCCGCTTTTTCTTTCCCCTGAAAGCTCAACACATTACCGATGGAAAAAGCCGCTTGTGCAGAAGGTTGTAGCGCAAACGATTTTTCAAAATGGGGTAACGCGCTGTCGTACATCGAAAGTCCTACAAAAAAAGTACCTAGGAGGTAAGCCAAATCTGCGTTCGTAGGAAAGCGTTTTACGGCTCGTTGCGCAATAGGCAAACCTTCTTGATAAAGTCCTTGACGAGTGTAGTAGCTAATCAAAGCGAGGTAATGGCTGACTTCGTTGGGGGCAAGTTGGATGGCTTGTTGAAAAAGAGCAATCGCCACATTTTTATCCGCAGGCAGGAAATAGAGTGGTGCCAATTCCCGATAAGGCTCCACCCACTTGGGTTTTAACTGAATGGCTTGCTGATAATGAGTAATGGCTTGTGCCGTTTGATTTGTTATTTTACATACAGTAGCAAAATTGTAATGCGCTTCCGCCAGTTGGGGGCGTAGTTGTATCAGTTGTTGGAACAACTTGTACGCCTGCTCGGTATTGCCTTGTGTTTGTTCGAGTTGCGCTAATAAATTGATCGCTTCTGGATATTCTGGATATTGGCGAAGGATGTTTTCCAATAGTTTTCTCGCTTGCGCTGATTGCTTTTGCTGCCGATAGGCTTTCGCCAAAAGCAGTTGCACCCGCAAGCGATCCTTTTTTGCGTGGTAGGAATTAAACGCAATGCTTTTTCTAGCGTTGGCGTGGCTGCTTCTGGTTGCTGGTCTAAAAGAATCCGTCCCAATCTATACCATGCTTTTGGATAATCGGGCTGCAATTCGGTTATTTTTTGGTAATAAGGGACTGCCAATTCCGCCTTGCCATTATCAAATAGCAAATCTGCCATTGCAATCAAGGAGGGAAGGTGCAATGGATTTTGCTGGAGTTGCTGTTGATATTTTTCCCATTCTGCGGCTAATGTAGCCTTTTCCATACGCTGTGTTTGATTGATTATGCATGTAGAGACGTTATACTATAACGTCTGTGCCTGCCAGTCCCCGACAATTTGCTATTAATTTTGTCTTGTTACTACTAAAAACTTCCACAAGAAACAACTTCTCATCAAAGTAAACTGTTAAAACAATTAAAATATTTATCCATGACCTTACAAGTCAATATACCTGAAAGTTTAGCGCTGACAGACTTTGAAGTGCTGATGAATCTGGCAGCTAAGTTATTTGAGCGAGGTTTAGTCTCTTCAGGGCAAGCTGCTGAGATAGTGGGTATCTCTAAAAAAGCATTTATCGAAATTGTAGGTAAATATGGCGTATCTATCTTTCAGTATGACGAAGAAGAACTAACCCAAGAATTAGACAAGTTATGATTATTGTCTCTGATGCAAGTCCTATTATCGCACTGCACAATATAGGTTATTTATCACTTCTTGAATGGCTTTATGGTAGCATCAAGATTACCGATATAGTGGAGGCAGAACTAGAAATAGAATTACCGCACTGGATGCTAATTGATACCAACTACGAATCTACTACTTATCAATCCTTGAATGTTCATTTAGATGCTGGAGAAGCTAGCTCCATCGCTTTAGCCTTGCAGTATCCCGATTCTGTACTGATTATTGATGAACGAAGAGGTCGAAAAGTAGCTAGTAGCCTGAATATTGAAATAATCGGATTATTAGGCGTTATTGTAAAATCAAAAAAAGAAGGTAAAATCCTAGCGGGTATGCCAATTATTCAGGCACTTCAAAAGCAAGGTTTTCGAGTTTCTGATGAACTAATAGCTATTGTCAAAGAACGATTACAGGAATAGCAGAGACGTTGATGTACAACGTCTCTACGTTGCAATATTATTCCACCACCACACGCTGCATCCAAACCTGCTCGCCCGTTTGGGCTTTCAACAGATAGATGCCAGATGCTAAATCCGCGATGTTGATGGTGAAGTTCTTATCCGCAGCGATAAATGATTTCACCAAGCTGCCTTGTGCGTTGTAAAGCTGTAATCTAGCGTTGGCTTGTGGCAACTGCACTTGGAAGGTTCCATTAGTTGGATTTGGATAGACCATCAACTCGTCCTTCACCCCGCCCAACTCAAAATTCACCACTACAATTTCGGAGTATTCAAACGCGCCATCGAAATCCACTTGTTGGAGGCGATAGTAGTTGATGCCTGCTGCTGGTTGCTCATCCAAGAAGGTGTAGTTTTGTGCTTCTAGGGTAGTGCCGTTGCCAGCTACAAAGCCTATGGCTTTCCAGCTTTTACCATCCGTGCTGCGCTCCACCTCAAAGCCTCTGTTGTTGACTTCGGAGGCGGTGTGCCATTCCAACTTTACGCTTTCACCCAGCGAATGTCCCTTGAAACTCAACAACTCCACAGGCAGGGTTGTCCCATCCCTGTTGTACGCCTGACCGTACACGCCATACCCATACCCATCTTGCTCATAACTTTGCCATACTACTATAAAGTCACCATCAACATCCATCTCTACGTAAGCGCCAAACTGATAGCTTGTTGTGTATGTATTAATTTGAAATTCGCCACCAGCGGTTGTCCCATCCTTGTTGTAGCGTTGTCCATATACCCCATAACCATCGCCATCTTGATAAGGTCCTGAATAGTAACCACTCGTCCATACTACTACAAAGTCACCATCCGTATCCATTGCTACGCTTGGCTCATATTGATAGAAGGATGTAAAAGTGTTAATTTGAAATTCGTTCCCTTCCTTTGTACCATCACTGCTATAACGTTGTCCATATATGCCCGTTTCTTCTCCATCTTGATCTTGACTCTGCCATGCGATTACAAAGTTTCCATCTGAATCCATCGCTACACTGGGGGCACTCTGCCCATCAGTTGTATAGGTGTTAACTAGAAACTCTCCACCAGCAGCAGTTCCATCGCTGTTGTAACGTTGTCCGTACACGCCAGTACCATCTCCATCTTGATAACTAGCCCAAACCACTACAAAGTTTCCATCTTCATTCATGGCAATAGAAGGATCGCTTTGCCCTAACGTGGTGTAAGAATTAATTTGAAATTCGCTACCAGCAATTGTCCCATCGCTGTTATAGCGTTGTCCATAAACACCCCCATCATATCCATCTTGATAACTAGCCCAAACCACCACGAAGTTTCCATCCGAATCCATCGCTACACGGGGATCTCTTTGAGAGAAACCTGTTTCCGTATTGACCCTAAATTCACTATCTGCCGTTGTCCCATCCTTGTTGTAACGTTGTCCGTACACGCCATACCCAGAGCCATCTTGTGCGTAACTATGCCATACCACTACGAAGTCCCCATCCGAATCCATTGCTACGCCTATTGACCGTTGGTTTTGGTCAGTGTAGGTATTTACTTGAAATTCATTACCAGCTGGACTGCCATCACGGTTGTAGCGTTGTCCATACACACCATACGAATAGCCATCTTGAGACGTACTCTCCCACACCACCACAAAGTCCCCATCCGCATCTATTGCTATATTAGGGAAGCGTTGTGAATTGGTCGTGTAGGTATTGACAAGCGTTTCTACTTGAAAAGACTGGGATTTAGCTTCGGGACTAGTGGCGAGTATAGCTCCACTCAAAGTGGCAGCTACGCCAAGCCGTTGAAGTTGCCGCTCATAGCGCAATAAAAGATGAAGCGATTTCATCCTTCCTGTGCGCAAGTAGCGTTTGAATTCTCGATAATACTTGCTGTAAAGGTTTGTGTGCCTAGTATTAAACACTTTCACGCTGTTACTTTTTTGATTGATGATAAATAAAATCCCTTAAGAAAGACTTTTTAAATCATCGAGATTTGAAAAGTCTGGTTTTTTACATAAATTAGCGACTTTATTGCTAGTCTCACTTTTGGCGAAACCCACAATAGAGAAGCAACTATTTCCATCCATTATTCCACCACCACACGCTGCATCCAAACCTGGTCGCCCGCTTGCGCTTTCAACAGATAGATGCCAGATGCTAAATCCGCGATGTTGATCGTGAAGTTCTTATCCGCAGCGATAAATGCTTTCACCAAGCTGCCTTGTGCGTTGAAAAGCTGCAACCTAGCATTGGTTTGTGGCAGTGCGATTTGGAACATACCACTTGCTGGATTGGGAAACACCTGCAACTCGTTCTTCACCCCTCCCAATTCAAAATTCACCACTACAATGTCGGAGTATTCAAACGCACCATCGAAATCCACTTGCTGGAGGCGGTAGTAGTTGATGCCTGCTTTGGGTTGCTCATCCAAGAACGTATAGTTTTGTGCTTCTACGGTGGTGCCGTTGCCAGCTACAAAGCCTACGGCTTTCCAACTTTTACCATCCGTGCTGCGCTGCACCTCGAAGCCTTTGTTGTTGCTCTCGGAGGCGGTTGCCCAAATGAGTAATGTGCTGGTAACCAACGCCTTGGCCTTAAAATGGGTCAATTCTACTGGCAATATGATGTTTATTATTTTCAAAGTAGATGATATTATTATATCTAGTTCCC
>JAAUTG010000243.1 GCA_012031785.1 Saprospiraceae bacterium
AATCGACTACGACGACGAAGGCGAGGATGAAACGAATACGAGGACGATCAAATCGAAATTGCTCCTCGTCCGATTCGAACGTCTACGAAGACGAGAGGCCGAATTGCGACGCGGTCGGTCGACGAACGAAAACGAGGAGAACGTATTTGGAGAGTGATCGAAGTTGGTTACATAATTCTTTAGCCTCATCTATATCTTTATTGGAAAAACTAAAAAATATATCATATTTATAATTAATAGAATTTTGAGTTGAAATTTTTTGTATTTCTTCACGCGTATTGTGTTTATCGTGTTTGCTTATTAGATCAGTGTCTGATAATGTCTCAACAAGGTTTAAAGTCGCATCCGTTATTCGATTAAATGTAGGGTCAACAGTTTTTCTACTCTCTAAACCTAATCTAATCTGCTCTTTGGCGGTTGCCCATTGGCCTTTTAAAAGGGTAAACTTATTGTAATTCTTGTTATCCTCGGGCAATGAGGTTAGTAATAATTCTAAGGCATTTTCGGTATCTCCGTTACCTATTAGTCTTTTTACATCTTTTTTTAGTTAAATTCGACATATATACTTTTATTTTACATTTTACTTCCGAATAACGGTTCTTAATCCGTTGATTGTCAAATTATTGAAAACTTGATTTATGCCAGTTCTCCGTTAGCCAAGGTTTTTTACGACCTTTTTGTCGTGTCCTAATTACAGAGAACAACGCAACAATACTCACAACCTGTTGCTTATATTCACAAAATGCACGCCAGCAATATTTCTTTCAAAATTAACCCAATTCCACCAAACATCCAATTTTTCACTCCCAAAAGGAAATAATTTTACCCAACCCAAAGGCTTACTGCAAAGGTCTTTCAGTAATTTTTGGAGCGTTATAGGAATGCAATAGAGGGTAGAATAAAAATTGGAAAAAATATAGGTAAGATTAATAATATTTGCCATGTAAGCAACCCGTAACGGTGGTGGGAGCGAACTTTGTTTTCCACGCTTAACTGGCGGTTAAATAGCATCAACTACGATTCCATCTACAAATTGGAAATGTTTATCATTGGACAGTAAAGGTAAACCTGTTTCCATCGCAATCGCAGCTATCCAAATATCATTTTCAGGAATCATTTTCCCTTTTTGGTGTAATTTATTTTTGATCTCTCCATAGTGCTTTGCTGTCCTGTCAGTCACATCTAATAAAATCACTCTACGCTTTAGCTGATCTATTTCTAGCGTTCTTTTGCTTGTCTGACTAGATTTATTGGCTCCATAATGAAGTTCTCCTAGAACAATAACTGGAACATATATTTTATTCAACTTAGTTACCTCGCTTATTGTCGCTGAATCGTTTCTGAAAATATCAATTACGATATTAGAATCAAGGATATAATCACCACTCATCTTTATCTATTTTTCTGGATTCATCAACAGCAGTTTTAAACTCGTCTGCCTCTGATTCATCAAATATGCCAGCCAATTCTAAAATACTGGGTTCGGATGTTTCTTTCTGCGCTACAATTTCAATTTTCTCCTCTCGTATGCCTCGAAGTACGGCTTCGACAATATTGAGGCGCTCCGACAAGCTAAACTTATTGATTAAACTAATTAATTCATTTGTTGATACCATGACTCAGGTCTTTTTTTAAGTTAACGAATTGCGCGCTCAATCAGTTTCCTTTTTTATTTTTTCCATAATAGAGCCTAACGGTCAAGTCTCCATGCAGTGGGACTTTTTTAGAAACAATGTGTGTACCCACAAAGAGCATCTATACTCACAAAGGTAAGGATGATTCTTAACAGAGGCAAGAAAATTCTAACAAAATAAACCAACTATTATGTGTAATCAAGAGTGATTTTAAAGCACCTGTATTAGACATTTGTAAGAGTTGAAAAAAATTAGTAAATTTTCCCAAATCATCTTTCTCATCTTCAATAGCCATTACAAAATCGCTTAAAGTAGGTATGAACCAGTTTATTTGAAGCACAAAGCTCCAAGTTTGCACGTCACCCTACCTGATGCAAAACTCGTGTTGTGCATTCGTTATTTTATCATTACTCGAAAATTTCTCAATACTTTATGGTTTCCGCAATCGTAGTCGTAACCATAAAATTATCACATTATATTTTTGGTCACAACGCTGTCAATTGCGAAATTATCAGGAATAAATTCTTCGTTTGTTATTCTATAACCTTTGTCTGTGCCTACTACTATTGCTTTATGCGGTTGCCAACAATGTCCGCTTGCGTATGGTGGTGTCAACCAATAAGTAATTATAGCGTCTATATTTTGATTATCGTTCAAGTCGGTAATGAAAATTGTGTCGTAGGCTACGCTAAGTTTATAATTATCTGATTCTGTGAGTTTTCCCATGTCAGGCAAATTGTCTGATGTGAAATAGCCTTTCGTTTTAAAATAAGAATAGAGAATTTTCTTTGCATAGGCACTCGTCAAATTTTTGTCCTGTATAATTTGATTTAGCCAAATCTGTTAAAAGAATTGTAGTGTCAAGTGACTGAGCAATCGAAGAATCTGCGGTCGCTTTACTTGAAATTATTGTATCTTCTAAACTTGTCCTGTCAGTTTTACTTGATGTCATGTCACAAGCAGCAAATAGCAAGCAAGTAAAAATTATTTTTATCGTGTATGTTTTCATAATTACGCATAACTATTTTAGTTTATACAATTCAATAATTTTCTTTTGAAACTCATATTTCCAACAAGTTCTGTCGTGCCCACCATTAAAAGTATCAAATTCGAAGGTATAATTCTTTTTATTAAGGTCGTTTTTTAATTTCTCATATTCATCAACCAAAATGAAAAGTTCTTTATCTCCGTATTTTATACTTAATTTTTTATCATTTGCTTTATTTCTTTTTTTAACCTGAATATTTCCTAGTGGGGAAAAACAAATGAAATTTTTAAATATATTTTTATCTTCAAGAAAGAGTGTTATTCCATAACCTCCACCATTAGAACAACCATAAAAAGTCAAATTCAATGGGTCAACAATTATTTTAAATTTCACTTTTATGGAGTCAATAATTTCTTTGGTGAAAAATTCATAATGATTTGCATAACGATTATTAATGGATGTGTCATTATTTGTAAATCCTTTAATATATTCAAACTGTCTATATGTAATTCCTTTAGCGACTTCTGTTTCATTAGAATTAATCCCAATTAGGATAAAAGGTTCTATTATTTTATTAGAAATTAAGGAGTCAATTATTATTTTATAATTTTCTTCTTCAATAATTTGTCCATCAGTTGCTATGACAATTGGATAAATACTTTTATGGTCAAAATTTTCAGGTAGATAGATGTTAAAAAGTCTAGCTTCCTTTAGATTTTTACTATCAATAGAATCTATAATAAATTTAGAATTTGATTCTGTATTTTGGGTATTTCCTTTTGAGAAACAGGAACAAATGAAAATTAAAGTCAGAAGTCGTTTTAAAATCATTTTTTGTTCGAATTTAGTTAAGGTTGTCGTCTATTGTTTTACTTATTCGAGGTTGAAATTTAAACTTTATCTACGTTCCCCATACTCGAAGTGAGAATTTAGATAATGTTTTCGGGCAGGTTTCGAAGCACAAAACTCTCAACCTGCACTGAACTTGTTTATGGTCGCTCAAAATATAGCACCCAACATTCATATAAACGCAACTCCATCCAATTTTATTCAAAACTTTCGTTTATTTCCGCTTTATCTATTGCCTTGTAGAGCAGTATAGAACGGCTGTATTTACTCCACGTCTTTACATTATCCTGCGAAGCACTATACAAAAGTAAATTTTTATTTTCAAATAGCCAACTTAATGGGCGCACCTTACTGAAACGTTCAATAACTCACTGACTGCCAAATGTTTATACACAATGTTGGGTGCTGGCCTTTTTTATGCATATACGAGTTCTAATTGTCCAGTTTTAATCATTTTGTTATGTTGCTTATCTGAAATGTATTCCTTTATACAATTTGCAACAAACTCTCCTAATTTGACAGGAACTGCATTTCCTATAATCTGCTCAAGGTCAGTCTTACTTCCGTTAAATATAAAAGTTTCAGGAAAAGTTTGTATTAGACTTCTTTCTTTTGTTGTAAGTGGTCTTACTTTGTCTGAAATTTCAACAGGGTCGCCTTCGTGTTTTGTATATCCTTTGGGAATTTGGTCGGTTTACGCCACGAATTGTTGGACTTGGTTCGTAAATACTAAAAATTCCACGTCTTGCATAACTTCTTGGATGTCGGTAGTAATATTCAATACCTAATGATTTGCCAAAATAGTCAAACAATGTCATTGGCTTGCTTGTTAAATTTTTGTTGAAATAAGGAATTAAAAAATTGTCAGGTGAGTTTTTATGTCCAACCAAAAAGAAGCGTTTTCGTGATTGTGGAACACCACAAAAACTTGCATCTAATACTTGGTAAGAAATCCCATATCCAGCTTTTTTAAAAAGCTGGATTGCTTCTTTTAAAATATGACTTTTGGTAATTCGTTCAACATTTTCCATTACAAACTATTCAGGATTTGCGGATGCTACAATGTTTGCATAAGAAATTGTTAAATCTGCACGACCTAAAGTTTCGTCTCTTTTACCTGCACTTGAAAAGTCCTGACAAGGCGGACCACCAATAATCATTTTGGGTTTTATGCTTTTAACAAATTCAAGACCTTCTTCAATGGCTAAATCCGTATCATAAATTGGATGGTCGAAATTATCACGATAAACTTTTACTGCTGGCTCCCATTTGTCAAATGCTGCCAAAATTTCAAAACCAGCATTTTGAAAACCAAGCGATAAACCGCCACAGCCTGAAAATAAATCTACTGTTTCCATTAGGCAAATAGTTCAGGTGAGTTATAAATTATCGCATCAAATCGTCTTTCGGGGCTTAATAAATGCTGTCCACCTCCAAGAATAATTTTCTTAATGTCTTTCTTTTCAATTCTAGGTCTGGTCAATTCTGCACCATACTGAAAAGCCATCTGTCCAATCTTTTATTATGTCAAATTTGTTTCCGAATAATTGAACCAGTTGTTTTCGATTATCTTTAAAATTTACTGCAATACTGCAAGCCAAATAAACAATAGTGTCAGGTCTGATTACGACTTCGCAGCCATAATTCTCTTCGCTTAAATGACAAGTTGAATTGTCGGGTAAAGCAGTTAGTTTTACTTCAATCGGTCGCAAAATCTGTCCGTTGCTTCTTGATTGAGTAACCAAATCAACTCTCGGTAAAGTACCAATAACTAATTGTTCATAAGGTGTGTATTGACTTTCAAATGAGAAGAACAGATCGTCAGAAGTTGGACTTATTCCATAAAGTTTTTCAGCCGAAATTTTACCGTGGTTAACTTTAAGTTCTTTGTCCAGAAAAATATAAACGTTATCTAAATTTTTGGAAGAAATAAAATTTGTCAAACCCGCAGGGAATGAAGAGTTAAATTGATTTTTGCCCCAAGTGTCTGCTTGTGTAAAATCTCTGTTTGAATATGTTATACCGTATAATCCTGGTTGTTTCTTTGCCATAATTGTCTATGTAATACCACAAAGTTAATTACTTTGTCCCTGTAAATCCTAAAAAGACTTCATTAAATATCAACAAGACTGTATGTTCGAAGCGTTCTTAGGCTTGTACCCAACATTTACACACATGCCCAATAGCATGACAAATGTTGAGTTTACAACTGTCAGCCCCACTATTGCCAATACGATTTTTATCTCTTGTCTTGTTGCCATACAAATTTATATCCATTTCGTATTTCTTGATATTTAAAATCTCGTTTCAATTCAAATATGTTGTTTGGGTTCGCAAACATAATACCATATAGTAAAAGTGTAATAGTCGCAAGTCCGTAAAGTCCAAATTTTACATACTTATTTATGATTACTGGTTTAATAAATCGGTCTATCAAAAATATAATTGTCCAACAAAGCAAAAAGTAAACTAAAAAATCAATGATGAGTTCTAAAAGAAATATTTGTAATGACATTGATGTATGCCAACCACTACAAATAAAAGTAAACGGAAAGCCATATAGAAAATCGTCAGGACCATCTTCAACGTATACATATCGCCATTTTGTAACTGTCCCAAAGAGAATAATTGTCAAAGGCAAAACAATTGTCAATATTAGCTTCCTCTTTCGTTTGCTTTTAGTCATTTTTACTGTCCGTTAAATTTTTGTTCGTATGGTGTGGCGGATTTAAGCACTTACTTTCAATTTAGCACTAATGCTAATTTGAAAACCGAATGTTCAAATTAGCACTGAATCCGCCATTTTGCCAAAACTGCTGTTGTGCGTTCGTTTTTGTTTTTCAATAGTCAATTACTTGTTTTAATGGTGTTCTAAATGTTCAACATAGTCAACAATTAGAAATTCTATCGTCAATAAGTTGTCTCCAACCTTAATTTGTTTTTTTAAATTGTCTGTTGAAATTCGACTGATGATTTCCAAAAGTTGTCTGTTGTAAATTGTCCAAAAGCTGATAATTTGATTACTGGCAATTTCTTGGTAAAAGCTAAATTCATTCCATTTATTTTGGTCGTATCGAATTTCAGGATTATGTTCAAATTGTCCACGCACAAATCTTTGGTGGTTATTTGTAGCACTGTCAATTAGGTGTCCAATAATTTCCTTTTTACTCCATTTATTAGGCAATGGTTTTACGGACATTTCTTCTTCACTGATTTCAGACAAATTTTTTGACACTTTGTCTATAATAAAGTTCAGTCTATTTATTGCTTTTTCAATCATTTTCAATTGCTGATTATTTCACGGTTTCGCTTTAAAATGACCGCCAACATCCATACAAACGCAACACCATCCAATTTTATTCAAAACTTTCCTTTATTTCCGCTTCATCTGTTGTCTTGTCAAGCAGGATAGAACTTTCCGCAGTTGCTATATTTACTCCACGTCTTTGCATTATGCTACAAAATACTATGTAAAAGTAAATTTTTATTTTCAAATAGCCAAATTATCCAAATTATAGACAAACGGATTTAATAAAAGCATAATATGAAATTAATCCATAGAAACTAGCCTAAGATTAATCTTTTTAAAAATATTATAATTTTTAATAATCCGTTTATCTATAATGAGCGCACCTTAGTTTTTCCTCTCTCGTTTGTCCAACCAAATGCTTAGTTCTTTGGGTTGGGTCTTAAAAGTCGGTAGAAAATATAAATATGACTTAAAAAAGCAGCTAACCCGTAGGTAATAAACGTTAGCCAAATAAAGCCAAGGTTTTGGTCATACAATTTCAACCCAAAAAATTGTGGGAATGCGGTTACCAAATCAGCAAATCCAACGATGTTGAAAATCCAAACCAAAGGAATGGCAAATTTCCATTTTGACTTTAATGCAATGGTTGTAATGATAGCTAAAATTGCAGTTGCCAAATCCCAAAGTCCAACGGTGGTTAAAAATTCGCTTGGAAAGCC
>JAAUTG010000002.1 GCA_012031785.1 Saprospiraceae bacterium
CGCAGTTCACTATTTTGCTTTTTAAAAAAGGTTTTCCTTGTTTGGCGAAAATAGTCGTGTTTAAGCGAATAGCAAATTGCGTAACGTAAGTTAGTTATTAAAATTTATTTTTAAAAAACTATTGAAATCATGTGAAGCACTAATGTTAAATAGATTGCCATTCGTTACTAGCTTTTTTACCCATTTCACAAGTAGTTGCGCTACATCAGCTAAAGTCTTTTGACTCAAAAATACTTTCGTTTAGGCAAAAAACTGCTCACACTATGATCCTTTACAGGTACTTTTTGGCGAAAATATTTACGACATTTTGTCACTCAACATCAAGCCATACAAGCATCTGTTCCATTTTTAATACAACATCAAGCCTTTTTTTGTTCTTGATGAATATGGTTAACGGTTTTTAGAAGTTGTTACATGAACACGCATAGTTGAAACAAAAATTGATTGCTCATTTCTTTTAAAAAATAAACACGGAATATCGTATCAACTTACTTTTACAACTCATTTCTCATCGAATAACCAACTCGCTACCCCTTACTCATAATTTATCACTCATCACTAAACATCATTATCTTTGCTCTTCGAAAATGAAAATTAACCTTACACCAAATAATAGCTCAATTCGCTTTTGTAATTGGTTCAAATACAGGTTAAATCACTTATTTTACGACTAAAATCAAAAACAATGTCGAATAACATTCAAATCCGAGTACAGGAATTGCTAATTGATTACTGGACGAAAAATATGAGGCTTATCTAAAAGGCGAAGAATCCGTAGAAGTATTTTTGGAGAATGTACTTACGGACAGTGCAACAGCATTGCCGAACACGGTGCGAGAAGCAGTAGATTATTACTATGAGCATATCGAAAAACGCGATATTGGAGTAGTACGACTTTATCAGTTGATGCTTGAAAATAGCTTAGTGTACTTGGTTCGTACAACTACTGATGGCGATGATGGCTGGATAGAATTGTTTGGTGCGACAGGTGAACCTTTTGGAACAGGACGCACTTACATAGAACAGGTAGCTTGGGGAGAAACTGCTGAATTAAGAGCGCAAACTGGTACAGGTGAATTTCCTAACCATTTGGATATGCAAGCAACGCTCTGGAAATGAATCAATCAATTCTTACTTTTGTGTAAAAATTAGAAATACTTATGACAAACCCAATTGAAACGACAAAAAAATGGATGAAGCAATTTGTAATTGGTATGAATTTCTGCCCTTTTGCAAAAAATCCTTTTGAGGCTGATACCATTCGATATGTGTTGGTAGAAGATACAGATATTCAAGGGTTAGGCGAAAAATTGGTAGCGGAACTTCGATACCTTGCCAATACACCTGCCAGCAAAGTAGAAACAACGTTGTTGATACATCCTAGTCTGCTGCTCAATTTTGAAGAATATCTGAATTTCCTGGAAGTTACTTCCTACTTGTTAGAAGAGTACGAACTGGAAGGTATCATTCAGGTTGCCTCTTTCCATCCTGATTACCAATTTGATGGCACTGAACTAGAGGACGTGGAAAACTACACAAATCGCTCGCCCTATCCCATGCTACATCTGCTTCGAGAATCAAGCGTAAGTTGGGCAGTGGCTACTTATCCAGAGGTAGAAAAAGTGCCAGCGCGAAACATTCAGTACTTAAAAACGTTGGGTTTGGCAGTGATTAAACAACAATGGGATGAGGTTAAAGGAACGCATTGAAATTGCAGTCAGGTTGGGAGAATACCTGAAAAGTGGGGACGAACGCTTGAAAGGTGTCATGCAAAATACCTACGAACACAACGGATGGTTCACGGTATCGCATCAAGAACAAGCAATCGCAGCTATTGCGGATAAATTCTTGTCTAAATCTAATCTCGAGCAGTGGTTAGCAGCTTATTCAATACCACAAGCAACTGAGCCACGCACCGTGGGGTTGATTCTGGCGGGTAATATTCCACTAGTAGGATTTCACGATTTGTTGTGCGTGTTCATGGCTGGACATCGTGCTAAAATTAAATTATCCGATAAAGATCCCTATTGGATTCCACATTTACTTCAGGTATTACAAGAGTTAGAAAGCGCTACAAGCAGTTATTTTATTTGTCAATCCAGATTGAGCGACTTTGAGGCAGTCATCGCAACTGGAAGCAATAACTCTGCACGTTACTTTGAAGCATATTTTGGAAAGCATCCGAATATTATTCGAAGAAATCGAAATGCCGTAGCAGTTTTAGATGGCAAAGAAACTCATGTGGACTTGTTGGCTTTAGGGTTGGATGTATTTCAATATTTTGGCTTGGGTTGTCGTAATGTTTCTAAACTGTATGTGCCTGATAACTACGTGTTTGAACCTTTGCTCGACGCATTTTATGAATACAGAGAAATTGTATTGAACAACAAATACAAAAATAATTTTGACTATCATTATGCCATTTACATTATCAATCGTATAGTTTTTTTAGCTAATAATGCTATTTTGTTGCGCGAACAAGAAGCTATTGCTTCTCCAATCGCTAATCTCCATTATGAGTTTTACAGCAGTTTATCTGATGTACAGCAAAAACTCCTCCAACAGGCAGACCAATTACAGGTGGTGGTAAGTAATTTACCTTTATCAGGGCTTCCTTTAGTCGGTTTTGGGAAAACGCAAAGCCCAGAGCTTTGGGATTACGCGGACGGAGAAGATACCATGTTGTTTTTGTTGGGTTTGTAAGGATGCTTTACAAACCCAACTGGTTATTCTGAAGGCGAACACCACGTAAAATAACACCAATCAATAAAACTTCAAACTGTATTCCCCAGTCATTTCTTTGTTATTATGAAGTAGGATAATTCTTCGTAAACCTTTTTCCCAACTGTCTTTCACCCGTTCATCTTCGGGTTGATTCATGGGAATATCCTCTACCTTTGCTTGCCAATAGTCTTTATCGTAAGTTCCTTGACAGCGCAACTCCCCAGATGAAATATCTAAAAATTGAATAATTCCTGCTTTAGACAAATCCACTCGACAAGGGGTAATTAGACTCAAGGTGATGGTAGGGACACGCTGATCAAACACAAAATTTTCTGCCAATAAGAAGCCTTCTTTCCTATCTAAAGTCATACGGCGCCTCCATTGCTGCAAACCAGCGTCTTTGGCATAAGCACCAGCTAAATCCAGTTCAAACTTAACTTTTGTGGCATCTGATTCGTATATAACATTTTTTGCTTCATATTGCCGACCCGGTCGTTGCGTGTGATTGCCTATGGTTGGCAAATTGTGGTATTCTGAAACCATAGTCCAAATCGTGTAGCGATCCTTAGAAAAAGTTTTAGCGGTATAATTACCTACTCCAGCATCCACTAAAATCGGTTGCCCATCTTTGAAAAAATGAATTGACCGACATCATTATGGTTGTGGCTTTCATTGTTGTGTCCGCCTTTTGCTGCTAAATAGTATCCTTTTGTATCATTAGCTTGGCTGCGTGCAGCCATCACTTGAAGATTAGGGAGCCAAACATCTTTTGTTAAAATAGGGTTTCCTCCCAACTTGCGAATGGCTTGGTGCTTACTCATATCACTAAGTAATCGAAACACATCCCAACTTTGGGATCGCTTTATATCGTTTGGACGATTGTAATAATATGCGCCAAAAGCCATCATATCTTTATCCTGAATGCGCTCACCAAACCGATATACTAAACCACCTGAAAAATTCGCTTTAGCGGCAGCATCTGCGAAATTGACTGTAAATTCAGGCGTAATACTCGCTTTATAAACGTAAGTTGCCATATTTTTAATCAGAGGATGTTGGTAGTAGTCAATTTTACCCGCTGTGGCACTGTGCAAATGTTCCAAACAATCAAAAAGTGAGCCTGCTGCGTGTCCCCAGTAACCTGGTCCCTCGTCGCAGCCTCCATCATTAGGGTAAGGGGCGAGAAAGCGGTCTAAGGATAGCAACACTTTATTGATTATTGCGGAACGGTGCGTTTCAGGCGCAAAGAATAAAGCAGCAGTTAAAATATTGCTGTTTATCCAAGGATTCCAATTGTTAACAATTGCTCTATCCGCGCGCAAGCCCATCCACCAAAAATCGCTACGCAATAGATAGGGATTAAGCAATTTTCGGTTCATTTCTAACTGAATCCGCCTATTGATGAGTGGATTAATGTCGTCTAGGTCTTCTTGCATAAAATAATATACCCAACTTAACAATTGACCTGTTTGTGCTGCGAATAAATCAATGATAGGATCTTCCGCGTTTGGAATACCTGTTCCTGGCAAATGTGCTGGGACACCCCAGTAAGTTTCTTCTAAAATTAGCCAAACCCCATTCAGTAATTCATCTGTAAAACGCCCTTTATTTTCAAGCAATTCAGCAAGCAACAGTGTGGTCACACGGATTCGTCGTTCGTATAGAGTGGCTTCGTAATGGGTGCGGTTTCCATTTCGCACATAGTCCATAAATTGAATTATTGAGAACGCTTTCCAATCGTCTTTTAGTACATTTTCCGCCTTTTCAATCCATTCGGTTCTAATTTCAGTAGGTACAGCATCCCAAAAAATTCGATTGGACTTTGCAGGGAATGGCTCGTAAGTGGTTTTAGGAATGAGATTTTTTTCCAACCAGTCGGTTGTATGATTTGCATTCAACTCGTAAGCATTCCAAGCCGTTTGAGTAAACAAAGAAGTCGGAATAATGAAAAAAACCAAAAGTAACCGGTACAACTGTTTTTTCATAAAATGAAAGATGAGTAAACGACCTACAAGGTAAGCTATACCCTGTAGGTCGTCAGAAAAATTAATAAAATGTATGAATTTCAATTCGATGGTATTAACTCGTATCACGCAAATAGATTTTGCTATTCGCCCTTCACGACAATGCAAGTATTTTAGGTCTGCAATAGCTAGAAGTCTCTAGCCGATGCAGACCACCATATAAAACAAGCAAAAGCCAATAACAAAAAGTCAACTGTTACCACCCTGGATTTTGCCCGATATTTGGATTTTGAGCTAAGTCACTAAGCGGTATGGGCCAGAAATAATGCTTGTTTTCGTCAAACACAGGATTCGCCCAGTCTGTCCCTTGATACACATCAATATAAGGGATTCCGTTCACCAGTGTTGATTTTACATTGGCTTTTGGATAGCGCGCTTTGGCAGCATCATCCCAGCGGATGCCCAGCGATGGAATTTCTAGCTTCTTACCTTGCTTCCAACGTCTTAAATCGTCGTAGCGGAAACCTTCCATAAACAATTCTACTCGACGTTCGCGGCGAATTTCTACTAACAACGAGGAAACACCATCCGCAGTGTATCGTGGATCAACTGGTACATTTGCCAAATCTAAGTGCGGCATACCTACTCTATCACGCAATTTATTGATGGTCAAATCCAAATCTTCTTGCGTAATCGTCCCTAGTTCCGCTTTAGCTTCTGCATAAATGAGTAATGCTTCTGCAAAGCGTAGAATAATAGCAGGCATTTCGGCAGTATTGAAGGCTTTCCCTAATAAGTCATTTACATTGTACACTTTGATGATGTGATATCCTGTTTCTGACTTTCTGCCGCCTTCTTGGTTTGGAAGTCGAGGATAAGATAATGCATCTCCTTGATCGTACCTGTAAATATTTTTATCTTCGGGATGCAAAACAGTTTGGCGCAATCTTAGGTCTCTATTTTCAAAGACATCCTCTATTTTTGCATCGCCTTTGTAGAGTGGAGAAAGTGTAATTGGCAAGCCATCTGTGCAAAGATAGTCTTCCACCGCGCTTTTGGTCGCACCACCATTGTAGTCGGAGTGATAACTCAAGGCGTGGTTAGTGAATACCCCTAATTTGTATTTTCTCCAATACATAACTTCAGGATTGCCTGCTAAATCTAGCACTTGATGAAAAGCATTGTAGTCCCGATTTGGATTACCAGTACTGTACAGGCGATAAGGACTTTTATCCATCACCTCTTTTGATGCGTTTGCGGCTTCTTGTATCCATACATCCGCATTGGGTAAGCCGTGATATTTTCTCCAAGTACCCTCAAAAAGACACACTCTCGCTTTTACCAGCAGCGCGCACCATCTATTCAAACGACCAGGCGCGTTGCCATCTTTCCAATTTTCAGGTAAATTTGCTACTGCAAAATTCAAATCTGCTAGTACATTATCCATCACCTCCAAACGTGGAGTCCGAGCAGCATAAAGTTCTTCCGCGTCCACGTTGAGTTCCCTATCCACCCAAGGGGCATCACCAAATTTGGATACTTTATCGGCGTAAAACCAGCCTCTCAACAAGCGCGCTTCTGCGGCATATTTATCAATGGTAGCTGTTGGAATATCAGCCTTGTAGTAGTTCTCTAACCCGATGTTGATAGCTCTTACAAAATTCCAACCCTTATAACCAAACCATTGACCGTCTCCGTTGGCAGTGTTAGGTACAACGTGTTTTCCTGCCCGAACTTTGCTGGAAAAAAGTGTGGCGCGGATGGCGTGGAGAAATGTTGTCCGCAAATTCATCCAGATACCATACACTGAATTTATGGCTGTCAAAACCGTCATCGTGTCCCATTAAAATAGGAACATTGTTGTCGTCGCGTGCCAAGTCGTACAAGCCATTATTATAGACTAGCAAATCATTTTCCGAGTTCCAATAGGTATCGTTACTGATTCTATCCAATGGTTGTCTGTTTAAAAAATCATCATTACAACTGCCCAACAGCAAGGCAATAGCAAGTAAAAGATTATATTTTGAAATATTTTTCATCGCATTTTTTAATTTTAATGGTTTAGAATGAAACGTTTGCCCCCACAGAAAAAATACGCTGTAAAGGATATTCAATAGCTCCAGAGTTGTTGTAGCTAAATTCGTTAAAGACAATACTCTCTGGGTCAAGCGGCTTTCTGAGGTTTGTAAATTCCCACAAATTCATACCTGCTACGTAGATTTGTGCACGACCCAAGCCTATTTTGTTCATCCACTCTTGCGGTACTTCGTAGCTTAAAGCCAAGTTTTTAAAGCGCATGTAGCCTGCATTTTGAAGATAGCGCGACTGCCGTTGTAAATTCTTTTTGTCGTTTGTAGAAATATGTGCTGCTGGGAAGTAAGCATTTCTATTTTCTTCCGTCCAAGTGTCAGTGATGTAGTATTTTTCTACGTGTCCTGCGTTGAATGGGAAAAACCAAGTCCAGTTACCATCTGTGGGCCAATAGTCACGGCGTAAATAGCCCTGAAAGAAGGTCGTTAGAGTAACATTTTTATACGTCACGTCAAAATTAATACCGAAACTATGCCTAGGATTTGAGTTTCCGATAATCTGTCGGTCGCCTGGATCGCTTACTGTGTTGTTGCCTGGACTGATGATGCCATCGCCATTTAGATCCTGATAACGCACATCACCTGGTCGCCAGTTTGCGCCAATTCTTGACTGGTTGGCAGCTCCAGCCACTTCTTCTGCACTTTGGAAAAATACCTTGCGTGACGTATCCCCAAATTTCACCTACATCTTGCCCTTCTCTCCATTCAGAAAGCGCGCCTGTTGGATTGTCGTATTTGGTAATGGTGGCACGCCAGTCGGATAATGCCAACGTGAATCGGTAGCCCCAATCCTGTTTGATTTTATCGCGCCAAGTTACTGCCAATTCCCATCCTTCAGTTCTCAAGTCCGCAGCATTAGCATCTGGTGCCGCTGTTCCCAAGATGGCTGGAAACTCTACGTCCGTCAACATATCTTTTGTATCGCGAGTGTAAGCATCAAAGGAGATATCCAACTTTTGGTTCAACATCGTGATGTCCACCCCAACATTTCTAGATACTACGGTTTCCCAAGTCAAAGTCGGACTGACTAAGCCAGCAGGTCGAACCACTGGAATTAAGCCGTTAGACAAAATGTATGGTGAAGCACCAATCCCTAATGTTGGAATGTAAGGATAAAAATTGTTACCCAGCAACTGGTTGCCCAATTCGCCGTAGGAAGCACGAATTTTTAAATTGTCAAGGAAACTTTTTGTGCCTGCCATAAAGTTTTCTTCCGAAATACGCCAACCTGCGGAAAACGAAGGGAAGAATCCATAGCGACCATCTTCTGGGAAGCGCGAAGTACCGTCGTAGCGTCCGTTAGCTTCAAATAAATATTTGTCTTGAAAATTGTAATTCAAACGATAAAATACACCACGCAAAGCAACGTGCGATTTTCCACCAAAAGTTTGCTGCGTCCCTGTGGTCGCATTTAGGTTAGGTACAGAAGGCGTGATTAAACTTCTTGCCTGTGCGCGATGAAAAGAATTGACACCCCACTCTTGGTTGAAACCCGTCATAGCTGTTAAACCATGGCTTGCACCTAAATTAAATTTATACTCCGCATAAGTATTAATGACATAGTATTGATTATAGTCAGACTGATTAATCACCCAGTCATCTCCACTAAAGCCGTTACTAATAGGATTGGCTTCCTGCAAGTTCGTGCTTACGATTTCTACTTTACTCTGCACATCCTGATAGCTCCTATTAAAGTTATTGTAAGAGAAGTCACCCCTGATTCTCAAACCTTTAAGAGGCGTTAAGGTGATACCTTGCGTCAACCAAAGGTCATTGACGGTGAAAGTTTCCCGACCACCATCTAAAAGGTAAGGAAAAAAGTTTGTTCCTCCAAAATACATTCCGATATACTGCTCGTACCTTTCACGGTCACCTGGCGTTTGATAAAATTCTAAATCCGGGAACTGAATAGGCTGTATTGGATTCACTCGTGCGATAGAGTTGATATTTGCATCCCAGTTGTAAAAGTGAGGTTTATCACTCAACTGTTGGTTGAATACCACTTTTTCATCCAAACTTAACCAATCGTTGATTTTAAACTCCGTTTTGAATAATCCATTGTATCGTTTAAAGTTTTCATTGTTGAATTGCAAATAGCCATCTTTATTCAACGTACCTAAAGAAACATAATAAGACGCTTTTTCGGTAGCCCCCGACACAGAAAGGTCATGTCTTTGCTGTGGCGCAAAGTCCGTGACCAATTGATCTTGGTAAGCGTTGTAACCATAAAAACGCAATGCTCCATTCACTACACCCCACTCTGGAGCAGTTTCTGGATTTTCAGAATACGCTTTTGTACCTGCCACGTAGTTGTCGTCAAAGTCAGGGCGACCGTTGGTGCGGTTGGAAGCCAAGTTGCGTGCTAATACAAACTCATAGGGGTCAGTTACTAAATCTAAATTCAAGATAGGCTTGGCTGTGGATAATTCTGTGCTTAACTGAATATTGACTTTTCCTAATTTCCCTTTTTTTGTTTCTATCAAAATGACTCCAAAAGCAGCACGCGCACCATACACTGCCGCAGCCGAAGCGTCTTTCAGAACGTTGACGCTAGCAATATCATTTGGGTTGATACGCTCCAAATTCATTGGTACGCCATCCACTAAAATGAGTGGCGAACCGCCATTAATAGATTCAAACCCACGAATGTTGAAATCTGCGGCTTGCGCTGGGTCGCCATTTCGAATTGTAATGTTCAGGTTGGGGATAAGTCCTTGTAAGCCCGAACCTGCCGAAGTGATTGGTCGTTTTTCTAGTGCTTCGCTAGTCACTACTGAGACTGCTCCAGTAAGGTTGGCTTTCTTTTGTGTGCCATACCCCACGACTACAACTTCCTCCAAAATGTTGTTGTCGGCAGTTAAAATAACATTAAGCACCGTTTGGCTACCTACCACCACTTCTTTAGTAGCAAAACCAGTGTAGGAAAATTGAAGCGCGGACTGCGCGTTCGGGACTTCTAGTGAGAACCTGCCCTCTGCATCTGTGACAGTACCCGTTTCGGAATCTTTCACGATAATGGTCGCGCCAATGAGCGATTCTCCTTTATCGTCGGTTACGGTTCCACTTACCGCAATTTGAGCGCGGAGCAAAACAGGGGAGAGTATGCAAAATAGTCCCCATAATCCTGCGTAACCACAGGACTTGAATGTGTCAGTTAATCGTTTCATTTTGTAAAAATTTATAATTACATCAAAATTAGATAAAGTTTTTAAGTAAATCAGTATTTAATTTTAATTTTTTTGTCATTAACAAAAATAGTCCTCATGAAATTACTATGCAAATATAATTTTATGCTATAAAATACTGTAAATGAATAGCTTAAAAATATAGTTGTGTAAATTCCGCAATAATTTTCTAAGAACCTAATAATCTAAACTATGAAACTAATCTCCGCTTAATGAAAAGACGTATGGTGTTGACTTTGACTGCGATGGCGTAATAGAAGACTCCGAAGAACTTGTAGGGATGAAATTTTACAAGAAGAATGATTTAGGTCAACAAGAAACCCTAATTAGATCAGTTTTTTTGTACCAAAATAAAATTGTAAAACATGAACCAAATTTTGTCAATAATTTTGATTGTTGGGTGTGTCAATATAAGTTTTGGACAACCAGTAGTGCTTCAAAACAAACTATATCTCATTGACAACAAGGTATATATTCCAAAAATACTGGAGGAACGAGCAGCCTTGATCAACTATTTTAATGCGGATAAGGAGTATGTTGAGGAAAATAATGAGTATGTTTTGATGTTTTCCGTTTCCAAGAAGCGGAGAAAATTGGAACACTGGGCAAGAATTTAGTGGACTATTCCATTTTGCACGACCAAGATAAATTGTTCGTTATAGCCAAAAAAGTATTTGGAAGAACAGATTCCGTTTTCGGCGTTGGTGGATAGTTACAAAATCAGCAACCCAGTAGTAACAAGTCCTAACCAATTAAGTTAATCTACCCTAAATCGAAAAAATCAATCTAATTTTTCGATTTGATAAAAATTTTCGCTTATGTTAATAAAACGCCTTCAAGGCGAAAATATCAGCAAATGGACGGGCAAAACCACACTTGTGCGTCAACTATCGGAAGCGTTGCATAAAAAAAATACAACTGTATGAATTCGTCAATAACTTTGTAAGAACCCTTCTACTCCTTGGCGGAGATATTGACAGCATTATTTATTTATTTTTGAATACCCTTCCAAATTATTTCTAGGTCTTTGCTGGTGGTGTAGTCTTTGGCGTAAAAATAGTTGAGGCGATTCAAGGTATCTGCATCTAAGCTCATGTTAAGATGGGATGCTGTATGCAGTACACTTGCTTTGATGGAGGGGAGTTGAGGATAACGCGCTTTGGAGGTGGCGTATCCCACCCAAGTTTTTTGCCCTAGCAGCACTTGAAAAATATGCTTGATAAATGTACCCTTGTGTCGTATCCAGATTAGATGCAAAGGCAAACTTACGAGCAACAGTAAGGCAACTCCAAGGTCTAGTAATCGCTTATTGCGTCGTTGTAGTTTTTGATTAATGTTGTATTGAATATCAATGGTGTATAATTCTCCAGTAGTGTTTTTAGAGCTACTTCCAATGATAAAATGACTTTCGGCAGGCACAATTTTATAGGCGATATTGCTGCCTAATCGTGCCATCCATTCCATAATGGTTTCAGCACTGACATCTTGTGCGCAAAAGATAATTTCTTCCACTTGATAGATTTCCACTACTTGCTCCAGTTGATGAATTGGACTTAGATAGTTTTCCTCGTTTTGTTCTTGATTTGGGGCAACAGTACCAATAAAATTTTTTTCTGCTTTTACGTGTTGCAGGAGCTGTTGCACTCTTTGGCTCTCTGCAAGATACCTACGATGACCAAATGTTTAGGTTTGGTTTTGCCGATGTGTAAGTTTTTATATTTTAAGAAATAAATTAGTAACCTGTTAGAAAGAGCGATGGCAACTGCCCAAACTGTTCCCATCACAATTAAAGCCCTAGAAAAACGATACTCTAGGGGTAAAAAACCATAAATGGCTGCAATAATAAATGTACCAACTAGCGTTCCTCTGATGGTGCGCGGTAAGTCATTAGGGCGGTCATAGCCACCATTAAAATAGATGGTTAGCAACCAAATCAGTGTATAAAGTGGGAAATTGAGGTAAGTAAGGCTAGGGCTGTAATAAAAAGCATCGTGGAAGTGATAGTTCTCCCAAAAATCTTTCAAAAAAACCAAGCCTAAAAAAATTAATATGGCATCCAAAAACGGTAAATAAAACGATTGAACTGCATTACTGAACAGGGTTAAAAATGCCCTAAAGTAGATTGCTATTTTTAAAAGTAGCACAAAAAGTAAGCCTGTTGTCCTGAAAAGTGCTTTTTAGCAAACAAAATCATTGCTTGATAAAAAGTACGGACGTAGTTCAAACTACCTTTTTTAGTGCTTTCTCCTTTGTAATGAATAATGGTCGTTTCTGGAAAGTAGTAATTCTGGTAATTTGCTAGCGTGAACCGATAAGACAGGTCAATATCTTCACCATACATAAAGAACTGTTCATCCAATAAGCCTACTTGATCAAGTACGGATTTGCGCATCCACATAAAAGCACCTGCCAGCACATCCACAGGATTGGTCTCAAATTCATCCAGATGTCCCAAATGGTAGCGATTAAAAATGGGCGATTTTGGAAAAAAGCTCGACAATCCGAATGTTTTATAGAACGCAACCGCAGGAGTGGGGAACCCGCGCTTTGATTCTGGCAGAAACCGTCCTGAGCCATCAATCATGCGTACACCCAAAGCACCTGCCTCTGAATGCGCTTCCATAAAAGCATAGCACTTGTCGAAAGTATCTTCCTGCACTACGGTATCTGGATTGAGCAGTAGGATGTACTTACCACTAGCTTGGCGAATGGCTTGATTATTTGCTACCGAAAATCCATAATTTGTTGATTAGCAATAAGTTTGACCTTTGGAAACTTCGCTCTCACCAATGCCACGGATTCATCAGAAGAATGATTATCTACGACCCAAATTTCTACTGCCAAACGTTGAGATGCAACCTGAACTGCTTTCAAAGCTTGTTCCAAAAAGAATTGGACATTATAATTCACAATGATAACGGAGAGTTGCACTTCCGAGGTGGTCATTATTGCTATGGTGTTTAATAAAATAGTTTAGTGTCTAATTAATGAAAAAATTACTCAATCTTGTAATCTGTAAGGAACTCTTGCAATGATGGAACGTCCGAGCGTCAACTCGTCTGCATACTCAATTTCACCCCCAAAAGCAATGCCTCTGGAAAGTGTCGAGATGCGAACTTGCTCATTTTTAATGCGTTTTGAAACATAGAAAATAGTCGTGTCACCTTCGATAGTAGGATTAATTGCCATGATAATCTCTTTCACCTCGTTGCCATTAGCTCTTACTATCAAACTTTCAATATTCAGGTCATTTGGTCCGACACCTTCAATAGGAGATATTACACCACCTAGCACATGGTACAACCCTCGATATTGACCAGTATCCTCAATAGCAATAACGTCTCTGATGGATTCCACGACGCAAATCAAACTACGATCTCGCCGTAAATCACTGCAATGGTACACACATTTTGATCCGAAATGTTGTAACACACCTCGCAATGGAGAATATTTCGTCGCATATTCCTAATCGCATCTGTGAACTGTTCAGTCACTTGTTTGTCTTGATTGATGAGGTGAAGTACCAAGCGCAATGCAGTTTTTTTCCCTATTCCAGGCAAAGAAGCAAACGCTTGTACTGCTTCCTCTATAAGTTTTGATGAAAATTGCATATACGACAAAATAAATATTTGATAATAAATGTTGGCATTTGGGCTTCGAAGGTTAGTAGTCAAGGAAATAATAATGAAAATTACGACTGCTTTGATGACACTCAAAAAGTAAGGCTCAAATTATCAACGGTTTAGCCATCTTGTATGGCTTCTTATTAATCCTAAAAAGCTACTCCCTCTGAACATCCTATGCTGACGAACAAAACGCAAATGTATTGAATCAAGATAGTATTTTAGGTACTAAAAAGTATTCTTGGAATAATTGCTAGATAGAACAAGAAATATTGCATTTTTGCAAACGAAACAATGGGAACACAACTAGCTGCCATTTCAACTTTCAATTACTAGTCAACCTAATAAAAGGTTCGTTGGTTGTTAAACTCATAGAAATTATAAAACTTTATCTAAGTTGCTTCCCTGAAGCAACTTTACGATATAACATTTATTACTTATTCAAAATACGAAATAAATTATGGCTGAAGTGATTACAATGCCTCGAATGAGTGACACCATGATAGAAGGCAACATTGTGGGTTGGAGGAAAAAAGAAGGCGATAGCGTGGAGGTTGGTGAATTGCTTGCGGAAATCGAGACAGACAAAGCAACAATGGATTTTGATAGCCCTGCGGATGGCGTACTATTGCACATCGCGATTAAAGAAGGTTCAGTACCAATTGATGCGGTTATTGCAGTTATTGGCGAAGCGGGCGAAGATTGGAAATCGGCTATTGCTTCAAAAGGCACGGTGTCTGATACTACCCCTGATAGCGCGCCTGAGTCTTCAAGTCCAGCAGCAGCAATTCAAGTCGTTGCGAGCAGCAATTCAGATACGGAGGCAAGAATCAAGGCTTCTCCACTAGCAAAAAGTATTGCAAAAGAAGCAGGCATTGACCTAACTGCTGTAAAAGGAAGTGGTGACCATGGCAGAATTGTGAAGAAAGATTTGGAAGCGATGATAAGCGCACCTGCTCCAGCCGTGACCATACCAGTATCCGTTCCAAAAGCAATTGTAGAGACTCCAGCGCCAAAACCAGCACCTGAAAAAGCAGTAGAACCAGCAATTGTGCCATTCACTTTCTCTGGTGTGGGTAATAACTACGAGGATGTGGCGGTAAGCCAAATGCGCAAAACAATCGCTCGTCGTCTAGGAGAAAGTAAATTTTCTGCACCACATTTCTATCTTACCATTGAGATTGATATGGATAAAGCAACCCAGTTGCGCAAGCAGTTGAACGAAGTAGCTCCCGTAAAACTATCTTTCAATGATTTAGTTATCAAGGCTGCATCAGTTACATTAAAACAGCATCCAGCTATCAATTCTTCTTGGATGGGTGACCATCTACGTATCAACAAAGATGTAAATATTGGTGTGGCAGTAGCAGTAGAAGAAGGTTTACTTGTGCCTGTTATTCGATATGCAGATATTAAAACGCTGTCACAAATCAACACAGAAGTAAAAGAATTAGCAGGTAAGGCGAAAAATAGAAAATTACAGCCACAAGAAATGCAAGGCAATACCTTCACCATTTCTAACTTGGGAATGTTCGGAATTGAAGAGTTTACAGCCATCATCAATCCACCAGATGCTTGTATCCTTGCTGTGGGTAGCATTATAGAAAAACCAGTCGTGAAAGACGGTAATATTGTGATTGGTCAGCGCATGAAAGTAACTTTATCTTGCGACCACAGAGTGGTGGACGGTGCAAAAGGAGCTGCATTTTTACAAACTTTTAAGCAAATTTTGGAAGATCCTATTCGCTTGTTAGTATAAACTTGGCTATTTACGACAGATGGACAGGCATTTTCTAAACATGTTTGTCCATCAAGCAATACGCCAAAATATTTATCAACTGATGTTACGCGGTGCGCTATTTGCTTACTAAAAGGTTTTCACACACTTGCACTTGCATAGCGTGCTTACAACCCGAGATTGCCAGAAATGGTTATAGTTGGGTAAACGATGAAAAACAAAAATAAAATTGCGCAACATGAGTTATCAAGTAATATTTAAAGCATTGATTGATGAAAAAAACGTTAATAATTGGAGCAAGTACCAACCCTGAAAGAACTGCCTACACCGCCATTCAACGTCTTGTAAAAGCTGGGCACGAGGTAATAGCCGTGGGTACCAAATCAGGAGAGGTGGCAGGTGTTACTATTCATACCCAAGCACCTGAAATAGGAGATGTAAACACAGTTTCCCTTTATGTCAACCCAGATATTCAGCAAACCTACTACGATTATCTTCTTCACCTGAAGCCCAAGCGC
This sequence comes from Saprospiraceae bacterium, assembly GCA_012031785.1. Taxonomy (GTDB): domain Bacteria; phylum Bacteroidota; class Bacteroidia; order Chitinophagales; family Saprospiraceae; genus JAAUTG01. The sequence continues at coordinate 15,843 of JAAUTG010000002.1, forward strand.
ATACTCTTTAATCCTGGAACAGAAAATCCGCAATTTGCTCATCAAGCCCAGTTGCAAGGTATCGAAACTGAATTTGCCTGTACGTTGGTGCTATTGGCGACGGGTACGTACTAATATTTCTTAAACCTATTTTCGTAAAAAAAATAAAGCAATCAAAGACATCAAGCGAATACTAAAAATAGTTAATTTTGTTCTTTAATTAATGAACAACTCCCAATTTTGTGCCACCATCAACAAGAACGGTCAAACAATTACTCACTCAACTAGACCACAGCATGAGAAAATACTTTTTGGGAATAACTATTTTGAGCTTACTGCTCGGTTGTCAGGTTTCAGAAAAACGACTAGACGCAGAAGTGCTAGTGATAGGAGAAGGTACTGGAGCTACGACTGCCGCTATTCAAGCAGCACGTAGTGGTGCAAAAACAATTTTAGTAACCCCCTTACCTTGGCTAGGCGGTATGTTAACTTCTGCAGGAGTAAGTGCAATTGATGGCAACCATCAATTACCATCAGGTCTTTGGGGCGAGTTCAGGGATTCTTTGCGCAAATATTATGGTAGCGCAGAAGCCCTTTCCACAGGCTGGGTGAGTTATACTTTGTTTGAGCCACACGTAGGAGCGTATTATTGGAAGCAAATGGCTGAAAAAGAGCCTAACCTAACTATCTTATATAGTGCTACTTACACTTCAATTCAAAAAGAAAAAAAATGGCTAGTGGAGGTAGCGCAGAATGGACAAAAACAAACCATTTCAGCGTATATTTTGATTGATGGCACGGATTTAGGTGACGTGGCAGCAAAAGCAGGAGTAACTTACGACGTGGGGATGGATGCACGCGCCGAAACAGGCGAAACCATGGCACCAGAGAAAGCCAACGATATTATACAGGATTTAACCTATGCAGTTATCTTGAAAGATTATGGCACACAAGCCGATAAAACGATTGCTAAACCAATGGGTTACAATGCAGCACAGTTTCATTGCGCTTGCCAAACTCATTGTGAAGATACGCTCGCCAAACCACATCCTTGCGAAACCATGCTGACTTATGCAAAGTTACCCAACAATAAATACATGATTAATTGGCCCATCAAAGGGAATGACTATTATGTAAATATTATTGAGCTAGATGTCGCGGCGCGAGCAGCAGCCCTAGAAAAAGCTAAAAATAAAACCTTACAATTCGTTTACTACCTTCAAACTGAATTGGGATTCAATTACTTGGGTATTGCCGATGATGAATTTCCCACATCTGATGGTTTGGCGTTGATGCCTTACCACCGAGAAGGTCGGCGAACGCATGGCTTAGTACAATTAAACGTGAATCACATTTTGCAACCTTATGATTATAATTTGTACCGCACAGGCATTGCAGTAGGAGATTATCCAATTGACCACCATCACTACGAGCGTCCTGATGCACCAACAATTGATTTTCCCAAAGTACCTTCTTTTAGCATTCCTCTTGGCGCGTTAATACCGAAAGATATAGACCATTTACTCGTTGCGGACAAAGCCATTTCCGTCACCAATATCGTCAATGGAGCATCGCGTTTGCAACCCGTTGTCATTCAAATTGGACAAGTAGCAGGGCTGGTTGCGGCAATGGCAGTCCAAACACAAACTTCTCCAAAAGCACTAAATGTCAGAGCTATACAGGAAAACTTGTTAGCTATTGATGGCTATTTATTGCCCTTCATAGACGTATCGCCAACGCATCCACACTTTGAGACTATTCAAAAAATAGGTGCAACGGGTTGGTTACAGGGTCGAGGTGTACCTTACAAATGGGCAAATCAAACTTGGTTTGACCCTGATAGCACCCTTAGCCTAGAAACCTTTTTACATGGCGCGAAGCAGTACGGAATTGACGCTTCACACGATATAAAGACCTCCACTCCATTGACTATTGCTGATGCCATTGACTTTCTATTTAAAAACACACAACTGGAAAATGACTTTTCTAGTTCAGACTTACAAACCCTTACTCACCAAGTAGAAACTGCTTGGACAAGTGTTTGGCAATTAAATAACTTTGAGCCTCAACGCCCCATCACACGCATTGAACTTGCTGTTCTACTTGATAAATTACTCAACCCATGGAAAAAAGAAATTAATAGCGCAGGAAATTGGTTGACTAGGAAGTGAAGAACCAACGTAACTGCCTCTAAAGAATGATCAGTAAATGAAAAATACCAAAACGCATCATTAGCTGAGTTTTGTCATTTATTCCCAAAAAAATAATACAAAGTCAAATAGATCACTATTTACTATGAAAAAATACCCATTCTTGTTGTTTACTGCTATTTGTTTTTGGGGGTGCCAGAAGCCTGATAAAGTAAATTCCACGACCAATTTAGCGGCTTACGTCAATCCATTTATAGGTACAGGCGCACATGGCCACACTTTTCCGGGTGCCACTTTACCTTTTGGTATGGTACAATTAAGCCCGGATACTCGTTTGCCAGGTTGGGATGCGTCTAGTGGCTATCATTTTTCGGATAGTACCTTATATGGATTTTCGCATACCCATTTAAGCGGAACAGGCATTGGGGACATGGGAGATATACTTTTGCTACCATTTACAGGTGAAGTCAGCGATTCTTTATTGGCTACCTTCAGTAAAAGTCAAGAAACTGCTCGTGCTGGCTACTATCAAGTATATCTCAACAATTTCGGCGTGAAAGCAGAACTTACTGCGACGCTCCGAACAGGAATGCACCGCTACACCTTCCTTCCTAACGCCACCCCGAAATTACTGATTGATTTAGCTCATGTATTGCAAGCGAATTGGGGGCATCAAAGCTTACTAGGCGAACTAGAATTAGTGGATAGCGTTACCATTAGAGGTAAGCGCGTTTCTTCTGGTTGGGCTTATGACCACCCTGTCTATTTTGTGATGCAGTTTTCTAAACCTTTTAACTTGATCAAAGCCACAGATAGAGGAAAGAACCTATCCAGTCTTTATAAAAGTGGCAAAGAATTAAAAGCCTACTTGCAGTTCAAAGCAGACCTTCAAAATGAGTTGATTATCAAAACAGGTATTTCTCCAGTGAGTATGTCAGGAGCTATGCTGAATTTGAAAGCAGAGAACCCTAACTGGGATTTTGATGCTATCCAACAAGAAGCAACAGGGATTTGGGAAACTGAGCTGCGCAAAATTGAAATTCAAAGCTCCGATGAGGCAGTGAAAGAAAATTTTTACACTGCTTTATACCACTCCATGCTTGCGCCCATGTTGGCACAAGACATAGACGGAAAATATCGAGGCATGGATAAACAAATTCACCAAGCTGCTGATGGCTATGTTAATTATACTGTATTTTCTTTGTGGGATACATTTCGCGCGCTACATCCATTGATGAACATGATTGATAGAAAACACAGTAACGAATGGGTAAAAACGCTGCTTCAAAAATACCGCGAAGGTGGTGTGCTTCCAAAATGGGAATTGGCTTCTAATTACACTGGGACAATGGTGGGTTATCCTTCCGTAGCCGTAATTGCAGATGCACTGGCTAAAGGAATTGATGAGTTTGATGTCCAGTTGGCTCTACAGGCAGCTGTTATAAGTTCCAACTACCATCCAGAAATTACCGCTCGGCTAGTAGAACCAAGAGCTTTAGAAGTGCTTCCCAAACACCTTGATTTTATTGAAAAAATAGGTTTTATACCTACGGACTCCATTAGTCAATCTGTTTCTTACGGCTTGGAATGTGCTTATTACGATTGGTGTATTGCTCAAATCGCTGAGCGCGCTGGCAATACAGTCATCGCTGAAAAATATAAAAAGCGTTCCACCTTCTATCAAGCCTACTTCGACCCTAAAATTGGATTTATGCGAGGTAAACTAGCAAACGGACAATGGAAAATCCCATTTGATCCTTACCATTCTGAGTTGGAGGGTAGCGAATTTGTGGAAGGCAATGCTTGGCAATGGATGTGGTTTGTTCCCCACGATGTGGAAGGTTATATTGCGCTAATGGGTGGCAAAGCAGCATTTGCTCAAAAATTAGACGAATTATTCAGTGCAGATTCTGAAATAACAGGTGAAGTTGTGCCAGCAGATATTTCGGGTTTAATTGGGCAGTATGCGCATGGGAATGAACCTAGTCATCATGTTGCTCATTTTTATAATTATGTTGATCAACCTGCAAAAACACAAACTCGACTCGACGAGGTACTGTATAATTTATACACTCCCACGCCAGAAGGTATTTCTGGCAATGAGGATTGTGGTGCAATGTCTGCTTGGTATATTTTGAATGCTTTAGGATTTTATCCCGTTTGTCCTGGAAGTAGCACTTATTCTATTGGGCGACCTTTGGTGGAAGCAGCTACTATTTATTTGGAAAATGGGAAAGTCATTCACATCAAAGTCAATAATAACAGCCGTCAAAATAAACTCATTGAGCGGATGGAACTTAACGGAAAGCCACTTATTCGTCCTTTTTTTGAGCATGAAGCGATAGCGGATGGTGGTGTGTTAGAATTTTGGATGAAATAAATGACCGATTGTGCAAAGTCTCTAATTTTAGAAGCTGGACGACTAAATAGGTGTAACGATTAAATCGCCGTTTCTAAAACATGAGCTTCATAAATACTGGTAGCTTTTCAATTTTACTAGTATCACTTAATTAATCATACCCACTTAAAATAGGTATGATATAAGATTTTAAGATTGATTATCAAATTTTTAAAAAATTAATAATCAATTACTTAAATATTTTTTTAACAAATAAATTTATCATCAATTCATCGTTCAGCTACTAATTTTTACATCAACAATTAAATAACCATGACATCACAAATATTCTTTGAGGCAGAAGGTTTTTGCGTAGTAAAAAATATATTAAACGAAGTAGAAATCGGACACTATATAGAATTGTACGATGAACTTTTGGAAACTACTAAACATCGTCCTGACATTCGCTCTGATTTGTCAGGACAAGTGACAAAAGTGGGTACAGAAAAAATCACACAGATTATGCGTCCTTCGCTTTTAAACCCAAATTTATTAGAGATGCCTTTACATCAAAAAGCCTTGCAGTGGGCAAAACTATTGCTAGGCAGTGATATGGCGCTCGATTTTGATATGCTCATCAACAAAGCACCTCATACACAAGCACCTACACCTTGGCATCAAGACGAAGCCTACTGGATTAATATGCCAGACAAACGAGCAGTGAGTTGTTGGGTTGCTTTAGATGAAAGCACCCAAGAAAATGGTGCGATGTGGTTTATTCCCCAATCTCACTTGCATTCACTTCGTCAACATCAGCAGCAGGTGGAAGGAGGACCTCTAGTTTGCGAGGCGAGCGAAGCAGAAGCAGTTTGTGTGGCATTGCAATCAGGTTCTTGCTCTTTTCATCATGGCAGGACGGTGCATTACAGCAGAGGAAACTCTACCAACGGTAATCGCAGGGCTTTTATTCTCAACTTTCGGCCCGCAGCTATGATTGAGTATGAGCGCGAAAGAGGGTTCGACCACTTGGGAAATCGTGAAGCAAGAGCGAATAAATAAAACTAAAATATTATGTTGTTCGTCTTTAGCTTTTGGTTGATGTCCGCAATTGAATTTCAAACAGGAATGGTTGGCATACAAGAAAACCACACCACCACAGTTGCCTTTTTGTAGATTATTTCTACAAAAGTGACAAGCCTAAAGTTCTTAAAATGAACTTCAATGAACATGATTGGAGAATTTCTACCGTTAAAAAGCACGGAAGGATAGCTAAATAGCCACCAGTTATATCTTTACCGCATCAATAAAAAAGTCCCTCTGTAAGTTCGCTCTTTATCATCACTCATCAGTAATATGGTGGTGTAAATGTAAACCCCATTTGGGGCAGGCTTTCGATGCATCGTACCGTCCCAACCTATTGTACCATCCTCATCACTCATGGTATTTTTATCATAAACAACCTCACCCCAACGATCAAAAATTTGTAAGGAAAGAATAGATTTTAAATCGCTGTTAGCGTAGATGGTAAAACGGTCATTGTTGTTGTCGCCGTTAGGAGAAAAAGCGTTTGGGAAATAAGCGTAGTAATGGTCTAAATTGAGTTCTACAATACTATCACAACCATAAATAGATTGAAAATCTACTTTGTAGCTTCCTATTTCGCTAAAGCGTAATTTCCCAATTTTATACTGTTCCCCCTTAAATATTTTGGCATCCACACTCGTAAACTCATTTGGAGCTACTGTCAAGCGAATATTAACTATGCTGTCGCAGCCGTGTATCGAAGACAGAGTATCAGAATAAATCCCTTCCTGATAATACTTTTTACCATGATATTGAAATGCTTCATTAGGGCACGTAATAGCTTCCAAATCAGCGTATAATACAGGAATTTCATGCTTAAAAATAGGGGTTAACCAGCAGGAGGTACTATTTTTTAGGACAGCTTGATACTTGCCTTCCACGCCATCCACTTGTAAAGCAGGTTGGGTTTGCCCTACTAAAGCAACACCATCTTTGTACCATTGATATGTTAAGCCTTCTTCTTTTGGAACTTGCAAAGTATAGGATGGACTACAAGGATGGTCTTGTGGCGTGATTTTGTATTCAAAATTACGGCGGTCGTCCAAGATAAGATTGTCAAAAAAATAATAAGTATCCGATATTCTAGAAGCCTCAAGTTTGGCGCAGTCAGGTCCAATAGCAATGGCATACATATCCTGAGTAGGTGTGAAAGTAACGCTATACTCTAACCATTGGTTCGTACCACTTGCCCAAACTTTACCCAACTCTACCCAGCCAGTTCCATTAGTAGGGCAACCATGTCCTGAATTGCCTTGTCCGAAAGGTAAGTTAGCACAATCAGTTGTACCAAAAAAAGTGACATTTAGGCTAGGCGAATTTTGTGGATGAGTAAAGCCAATATGGAATTTGAAGCGATAAGTAGTTCCAGCTTTTAAAGGAGAATTCAAGCAAGCCCCTGTATATTCTTTCCAGTTTGGTTCTGGATTATTACCAAACCGACCGTCTCGAAATCCAACACATGCTTGTCCGTCTGGGAAAGGAAGTGGAGGAGGTAAATTATCCCAACCCATCCAGCCACAAGTGTGAATGTAGTCGGTAGTAGCTTCCGAAGCCTGTATCCAAGTGCCTGCACAACCAAGTTGACTTCTGTTGCTTGGGCAGCAGTTTCGTTCCTCAAAAGAGGGATTTGGAATTAAAAGAAACTGGCTCTGCCACTGTGCAGCTGCAATCTGGATCATTCAAATCAATCAGCCCATCTTGGTCATCGTCCTTTCCATTTTCACAATTTTCAGTGTAAGAGATAAATCTAGTACCGTCCGAAGGCAGCATCCAAAGTGCTACTAAAAGTGCAAGGGAGTATATAAAATGGTACAAATACATACAAATCGCTTTTTTTTAGTAAAAAAACTTACTTTTTAACAGGTTTTATGGTGGAATAACCGCAGAAACTATTGAGAAATCAAAATACTTAATGATAATTTTTAGATTAAGCTGTATTTATAATAATTCTGTAAATATAAAATTTAAGCATAATAAATGAGAAAAATTTTTATTTTTTTTGAATAAAAAAGTATTTTTTTTTGACAAAACATAGAATTATCAGTAATCTTATCAAGTTGACTAAAGGCGATTGGATGGCGCGATGGATAGGATTACAAGAATTTTTAACAAGTAATTGAAAATATTTTAGTAGTATTTCCTCAATTTGTCGTAATATTGAAGTTGAAAGAGCAAATCATACGAAATAAAAACTCATAGCTTTGGAACATAAACTTCTCGAAAATAAAGTCATAAATGGAATAGCAAAAGATACGTATTTGCAAGAGGAGCAAGCGCGTTACTACCCTATTTCTGTGGAAAATATTTACAGGGCAAAAATTAGGTTAAGCGGCATAGCAGAGCATACGCCTTTAATGCTCAACGCCAGCTTGAGCGAGCAGTACGAATGTAATGTGTATTTAAAACGCGAGGATTTACAGGTAGTACGCTCTTACAAAATTAGAGGCGCGTACAATAAAATGGCAACTATGCCGCGCAGCCTTTTGGAAAAGGGTATTGTTTGTGCAAGTGCCGGTAATCATGCGCAAGGTGTAGCTTTTGCTTGTTTTAAAATGGGGGTGAAAGGGAAAATTTTTATGCCTACGGTAGCTCCAAGCCAAAAAATCAATAAAGTAAAGCTATTTGGAAAGGATCAAGTAGAAGTCGTGCTGGTGGGAGACACTTACGATGATGCTTATTCAGAAGCCATTAAAGACGCAGAGGAAAACGGAAAAACCTTTATTCATCCCTTTAATGACGAACGCACGATAGAAGGGCAAGGTGTGGTGGGATTAGAAATACTGGAAGATATTACTGTCCCCATAGACTATTTATTCGCACCAATTGGTGGTGGTGGTTTAATCAGCGGTGTAGGTAGTTTTTTCAGGCAAATGAGTCCTGAAACAAAGATAATTGGGGTTGAGCCGCTTGGCGCACCTTCTATGAAAGAATCCTTTAAACAGGGAAAGGTAGTAAAGTTGCAAAATATTGACCCTTTTGTGGATGGTGCAGCCGTACAGAAAGTGGGAGATAAAAATTTTCGTATTTGTCAAGAAGTAGTTGACGAAATTACTCTTGTGCCAGAAGGCAAAATTTGTACTACTATTCTTCAGCTTTACAACGAAGAAGGTATTGTCGTGGAACCTGCGGGTGCTTTGTCTATTGCAGTGTTGGATTTTTACAGGGATAGAATTGTAGGTAAAAACGTGGTGTGCATCATTAGTGGTGGTAATAACGACATCACGCGCACAGAGGAAATAAAGGAGCGTTCTTTACTATACGAAGGCTTGAAGCACTATTTTATCATCAGATTTCCTCAAAGACCAGGCGCTTTGAAGGAATTTTTGAATAACGTACTCGGTCCGAATGACGACATTACTCGGTTTGAGTACGATAAAAAAAATAGCAAAGGGGCAGGGGCAAGTTTAGTGGGTATTGAGGTGAAGCAAAAAGAAGATTATCAACTGCTCCTACAACGAATGAAGGAGCATGGTGTTGATTTTGAGGAACTGAACAATAGCCCTATGCTTTTTGACTGGTTTGTGTAAAAATATTATCTGTCGAGTATTAAAAACTCTACGCGGCGATTCAGTTGCCTGCCTGTTTCAGTTTCGTTGTCTCCGATTGGTTGGGTTTCTCCTAACCCTACGCATCGAAGACGACTGGAAGCAATACCGCGCTCGGTAAGATAATTCATTACTGCGCTGGCGCGTTGTTGGGAGAGATTGAGGTTGTAATCGTGTTCACCAGTTGCATCTGTGTGACCTCGAATTTCAAGTTGCATGGTCGGATACTGCGCCAGAATTGTGATTAGTTCTTTCAATTGTGTGGCAGACTTTGGTAAAATAACTGCCTTATCCCAATCGAAGTACACACGATCCAACTGAATGGTATTCCCAACTTCTAAATCCAAGTTTTTCAAGTCATTGGGTTTAGGATTTAGCATTCTAACTGTCACATCGTCCACCATGTAATAAGAATAATCCAAATCAGTAGGTTCGCGTTTGGCTTCAGTAAATTCATCCATATTGAAATTACCAATAATCATGTAATTACAATTACAACTGGCTACAAATCTTCCTGCCACGCGCACCCATTCATTGGTTGGTACATCTACTACTGTTTTGAGTTGAAATTCTGGGCGTTTCCAAATTGCTTCCTCGCCATCGCCACCTGCTAAAGGTTCATCCGAAAAATAGATGCCAAAATTATTTACTTTTACAGAAGTTACAATCGGGTTTACCCAATATTCGATATAATATTCTTCTCCAAGAACTAAAGGAGCTTTTTAGTTTGGTTTGTAAGTATTCCTTACAGTGCATGGTGTTAGCGCAGCCATACGTTTTAATACCCACCATGTACTTCCCCGAACGCGGCGCATGATTTTTTACGTCCACATTTGGACGTTTGAAGAACGATCCCATATTCCCCACAAAAAACAAATCTGGTGAACCTCCATTGGGTGAAGTCCAGTCATAAATGTTGTCATGAAATTCATGCTCATTGGATGACCAGTTTCTAGGTATTTTTTTAGCACGCTCAAAACCAGGATTAGAAACCAAATTTTGTGAGTTCGCGCAAAAACAAGATAGTAGCAATAAGCTATAAAGCAATACTTTTTTCATAGTATGTTTCGGTTTTTGATGCCATTTTACCAATCTTAAAACATCAACTAAATAAATTTGATCCTGTTCACCAGTTCTCCTATTCCTAATAAACGTAGAAGTGATGATGGCGTAACATCTTTTTAAAAAAAATATTTAGTTTGTAAAACTATTAATTAAAATAGCTGTATTACTATTTATTATAGCTTTACTATTATAAAATAATGCACTAATATTAAACATTTATCTCCATGATGAACAGCAATGAATTTATCTGTCAGTTCAATACTTTTCGAGGTGTGCTAAAAGCAACTGCCATGCGTTTAATTAATAATTCACGATGAAGCGGAAGACTTAGTACAAGAAACTGCCTACAAAGCTTACAAATACTTGAGATTATATCAACAAGATACTAATTTTGTGGCTTGGCTTTTAACCATTCAGAGAAATATTTTTATCAATAATTATCGAAGAAGCCGAAAGCGACAGCATATTTTTGAACACGCTGTTGACAATCATTTAATTGGTTCACAAGACCGAACTGTGAATAATGAAGGGGAATCTACAGTTACCATGCAGGAGCTAGATGCGTCTGTAGATCAATTGAGTGAGGACTTCAAAATACCATTCCTGATGAGTTATCGGGGGTATAAGTACCATGAAATAGCAGAGGTGCTGGACCTTCCGCTCGGTACAGTGAAAAGTCGTATCTTCTTTGCACGGAAACAATTGCAAAAAACGTTACGAAATAAGTTTGAAGCATCTAATTTTTCTGAATTTCTGAACTAATACTATTGATATGGGAGTTTCCATTAAATTAACTATCAACGAAAATCTGTTTGTACGTGATCCAGTGAGTACCAAAATTGGTCAAGGTATTCTGAGGGACAGTATTTTACTGATTGATGAAATCGGATTTGAGCAATTCACTTTCAAAAAAATTAGCTAAAAAAACGGGGACTACCGAAGCCACCGTGTATCGCTACTTTGACAACAAACAGAACCTGCTCATCTATCTTATTAATTGGTATTGGGAGTGGATGAACTTCCTAATTGATTATCATTGTATTAATATAAAAAATCCGAAGAAAAAATTGAGCACTGCGATTGCTTGTATCGTCAACACCGCACGGCGCGATGCCTCCATCGAATTTGTAGATGAGGATGTGTTGCATAAGATTATCATTACGGAAGGAACTAAAGCCTATCATAATAAAGCAGTGGACGAACAAAATAGACAAGGTTATTTTAAATCTTATAAATTACTTTGTCAAAAATTGCAGATATTATTTTAGAGATTAAACCAGATTTCAAATATCCTAGAGCTTTAGCTACCAACACAATAGAAATGGCACAAAACAATATCTATTGTGCTATTCATTTACCTAGGCTAACGGATGTTAATGTTAAAAATGATGACTACAGCGAAGTGACCACTTTAGTAGAATACTTTGTATTTCAAGTGCTCGGAGAATTTAAAGTTGATTTTCATCAAAATGGGGTAAAACAAAATTAATTTTTTTACAGATTTTGTAATTAATTACAAAATCTGTAAAAAGTATTTATAGTTACAGTAACGCTCAAAATTTTAGTCGCGATTACCTACAAAGCCTCTTGTTCGATGCCTCGAATACGTTTGGTATTTCCAATTTGTTCAATTTTTTGAAGCAGTTGAATCGCTTCTTTGGCTTCTAAGCAAGAATAATAAAGTACAACGTTCGACAAAATAAATAATAAAAAAACAAAGTAAACGACCGTCATTGTAATAAAAGTCAGTATCAGAGTACTCGCATTTTCAAGTGCTTCTCCTTCAAAAGGTAACACCCAAGTAAGTTTTTCAAAAAAAGATTAATCACAATTGTATCTAAAACATTGAAAATATGAATCCAATTAGGGATAAGGCAAGGAACAAACCTACCATTTTCCCATATTGCTTTTTCAAAAGTTGAAAAGTTTCACCTAATGTTTTAAATACGCTGCCTGTTTCTTGATACGAAGTAACTGCCCAAAGGAGTACGATAGGACCTAAAAAAGGCACTAATATATAAGAAAAGGCTTCTGTGAAAGCAATCATACTATACCAAACTGCAACTACTACGGCTAATTTCAAGACCCCCAGCCCATGAGCTTGCACAGGCGGATGAATATGTAAAAAAGTTAAATAAGTAAGTAATATCACTGGAATCATAACCACTAAAGCCATCCAAGGAATATCATTAATAAAAAACTGATAAAACACGGAAAAGGTACCAAACACGTTGGCTGGAAAGAGGAACGTGATAGAAAAATTTTCAGTCAGCAAAAAAGCTGCCGTAGTATAAGTTGCTGCACTAATAAGCACTAATAAAAGCCAATGTGTAATGTTCTTGCGAAACAACAAAAAAGTATCCCCAATAATATCGCTATCTGTTTTAATTTTTAACCACTCTACGGATAAACTTTTATCTGCTACTAATTTTCCCACACTGTTGGGTGTAAAGCCATATTTTTGCACGTAAAGTCTAGGATAAATCACAAAATAACTGATTACAAAAACCAAACAAATAAGAATAAAGCATCCTCGAATCAAGTCTGGGGTTTCTGTTTGGCGCGTCAAAAAGCCTTCAAAAAAAGCAGCTAGTATAATAATAGGTACTATTCCCATCATAATCTTTAACCCCCTACGCGCAGACTGCTGAAATGATTTGAGCCTGGAGTAAGTGCTAGGGAATACAATTCCTTTACCAATAGCTATACCTGCCGCTCCAGCAATAATAATTGCCGAAATTTCTAGCGTACCATGTATCCAAATGGTTAGAAAAGATTCTACAAACACCCCTTCCTTGATGAAGAAAAATTGAAAAGCCCCCACCATGATACCATTGCTAATCAAAACGATGAAAGTTCCTAATGTGTAAAACACCCCCATGACAAAAGTTAGAAAGGCGACTGTCAAATTGTTAACCGCAATCCCTAAGGACATGGACAACTCTCCTCTTTGTTTATAGACGCGCATCGGGTCTCCAGACCTGATATTCTCACGGGTCATTTCTGTATAATCATTTCCTAGAATTACTTCTAAAAAGTTCTCATCCATTGCACAAGAGAGCATCCCAATTGCCATAGATACCGCAAAGACTAAAAAAGAAACCAATAACTCACTTCGCGCATCATACATCACACGTGGCATATCCTCCGTCCAAAAAGTCAATAATTTGCGTTTACTAGATTTCCTTTTTTTTATAGACATCTGTAAAGATTTGTTGCGCCACTCCGTTCAGATAGACACGCACCGAACGGTTGGGATAAAAAGTACGTGCAAAAGACAAATCATCTAAAATATGCACAAAAAGGTTATAAAGCTTCTCGGGAGTTTTGTAAGGACTTTTCAAAATGGTTTCAAAAGATTGCCATTTATCCTTCATTTGTTCTATAAATCTGGTCTCACGCATAAGGTCAAAATTTGTCAACAAATCAATTAGTGTGCCTTTAGCACTTATATTTCTATGCCTTAAATATCTTCATCACGAAATTACTACGCTTTATTCAAAATTACAACACTAAATCACAGAAAGAGACAAATGGGATATCACTAATTGCTACAAAAGCGAAGTATTTTAGCGACTTTACGTCTTTCAGTAGCGCATCTATGCTCCTAGCCCAACAACTAACCAAACGTTGAAATAAAAAATCTATTCACGACTTCTGATATTTTTCTGATTCTACGTCTTAATAGCAAATGCCAAATGAAAATATTTTTGTTTTTAACAAATTTTGTAGCTCAACCGCTAAATTAAACCTAGTACCCAATAGTTTATTCGGTTATAATTTCAAAGCTACAAAAATAGTCAAGTAACCTAAATCTTTTTAAAAAGCAGACAACTCAGTAGAGTCAGCGAACTGTACAACATTTCAGCCATAGCAATAACTTACCTAAATCATGTTTTTACAGGCATATACTTAGTGCTGATAGATACAGCTAAGCCCATATTCTTGTGAAAAGCAGCGACTAACATTTTTTTATTTTTTACTACTTAAAAATTAACAACTAATGAAAAACGTATTTCATTTACTGGTATTCTTATGTGCTATTTACAGCCTAGCTCAGGCACAAACCCCTTTTGTCAAGCATCAAATCATTGAAAAAACGCGCATTAATGTACGAACAAATCGAGTTACACTTGCTTCAATCTCCCTCAACGCGCCTGTTTCAGGAAAAGTGATACTTCGATTTGATGGAAATTGTATCGCCAGTGCGGGTGACCGAATTGTGTTAGCTGCCAGCGATGATACTAACTGGCACGTCAATGATGGGAGCACAAGTGTAGAACCTTCCAACAGCGATGTCAATCAAAATTCTTTCTCACACAGTCGAGTGTATCAAGTGACGGCAGGCAACCACAATTTCTATGCTATCGCCCACAATTACGTGGAAACAAATGGCAATGGAGAAGCCTCCATTTACGGTATATTGACTGCCGAGTTTTTTCCAAACTCTAGTCAACCTACGCCTATTGTGTTATCAAAAAACATTAGCCAAACCCGTATTGAAGTCAGAAGTACGCCAAAGGTATTAGCTCAACAAACCTTCTACGTGCCTGCTCATGGTAAAGTAGTAGTTCGATTTGATGGTAGTTGCCATGCTACACCTGGTGATCGTATTGTGTTGGCAGCAAGCAACACTCCGAATTGGAACGTCAATGATGGCAACGTTGCAGTGGAAGCAACCAACAACGATGTCAATCATAAACCCTTTTCTCATACGAGAGTGTACGAAGTGGCAGCAGGTTGGCACAACTTTTACGCTGTGGCACATAACTACGTAGAGCGTGATGGCAACGGCGAGGCTTCTATATATGGTACCTTAACCGTAGAATTTATCCCGAACGCAAGTATTCCTGATGTAGTTACTAGACACCAAACCATCAATAAAACTTTTTTAGAAGTACGAAATAATCCTGTAGAATTAGCTCAGCAATCGCTTTATGTTTCAAAGAAAGGTAAGGTGGTAGTACGGTTCAACGGTAATTGTATTTCTACGCCTGGAGATCGTATAGTGTTAGCTGCCAGTAATGATGAAAACTGGCACGTCAATAGTGGTAATGTGAATACAGAAGCCATCACGACTGACCTTAATAGCAATAGTTTTTCTCACACTAGAGTCTATGAAGTTGCACCTGGGACACATCATTTTTACGCCATTGCCCACAATTATGTAGAACGCGATGGAAATGGTAAAGCCTCCATTTATGGTACTTTAACGGTTCAATATTACGCCGATGGAGCATGTGATATTCAATTACCCAACCCTTCCATTATGTTTGCTGGTACGGAACAATATGAAGTGAATGGTCAAGAATACACGCGCTATGAAATACCTGTTACTAATTATCTTGCTTTTCCCGATTATCTGTTTGAGGCTGCTCCAGATTTACCTGCTTGCGGTTTAAATAATAACTCAGCACGTACTTGGGTTAGTATTTACGATCAAGATAACAACTATATTTATGGGTTTTGCGCACTTGGAGAAAATGAAGATTTAAAGCGTATATGGTTCAGTGTCAGACGTGGCGAGTGCCCGCCGAACGTAATTTATGTGACACTCACCGATAGAAGATGTGGTAAAGTTTATCGTTCTAATCCAGTTGCCTTGAACTGTTTGTCGAATAACTCAAATCAAGCCAAACAGGAAGCTAAATCTGATGTTAACGCCAACTTTCAGGTTTATCCAAACCCGAGTTCACGCTACGGCAACACTACGGTTACTTTCTCTACCTCCACACCTAGTAGAGTTTATCTGCAAGTGTTTGATTTGAGTGGGAAACTTTTGTATAATCTAGTGGCGTCAGATGAGCTAGAAGCTGGTGTTCATAACTATTCCCTTACTGATGTGAGCCTTGCTGCTGGTACGTATTTTATTCGCGGTCATATTGGAAATGAAACAATTACAGAAAAATTAGTGGTCATAGAATAATTGTAACTAACACTTTCAGGCTTTGAAAATTGATAACAAACAACTGAAGTGGTGTAAATTTTACTAAAAAAACAGGGAAACCAATTGTTTCCCTGTACATACACCCTTATGAGACCTAATGTTAACAATTTATTGTATGATTTTTTCATTAGAGATGAGCGTTGCTTTTGGCTGAACCCCATTCATTCCTACTTCAACGGCTCTTGAATTTTCCTGCGCTTTTGCTCTGTTAACTTTATATAAGCTATCACTTTTTGCAAAAGTAGAGCAATTCATCATAGATTTTGCACTCAAAGAAAGCTCTGGAAAATCCTCTTTCGTATAGCGGTCGTACTGTGCTTCTGCCAACATTTGTTTCCAAAACTCTGCAAAAATAGGCAATGCAGTATTAGCACCTTGTCCAAGCGTCAAATCTCTAAAATAAACAGCTGGAGATTCTGCCCCTACCCAAGCACCAGCCACCAAAGATGGAGTGTAGCCAATAAACCAACCGTCAGAATGGTTCTGGCTTGTACCCGTTTTGCCTGCAAGTGGCGTTTTAAATTCGTAGCGATAGCGCAAACGGATTCCTGTTCCAGTATTTATGGCACTTTGTAACATTTTATTCATCATATCTGCCTCATCTTCTGTCAAGGCTTCTACTTGAGTAGATGTTACTTCTTCGTTATGTTTTCTCAACACATTCCCATTTCTATCCACAATTTTGGAAATATAAACGGGTTTTACACTCTTTCCTCGATTGGCAAATGTGCCATACATACGAACCATATCGAACAAAGATACTTCCGCAGCACCTAAAGCAATTGAAGGTACGGCTGGAATTTCGCTAGTTACACCCATCTTGTTCGCTAACTCTGCTACTGGCTTTGAACCAGTTCGCATGATTAAATTCACGGTAATTGAATTAATAGATTTACTTAATGCACCTTCCATTGAATAAAATCCACCATATTTTCCATCAGAGTTCTTTGGTCGCCAATTTTCGTACTGTGGGTAACTTACCAAACGATTACTAATTTGACTACATGGGTGAATCCCTTTGCGAATCGCCGCCGCATACACCACAGGTTTAAAAGTAGAACCTACTTGACGCAATGATTGAACGTGATCGTATTTGAAATACTTATATTCCGTACCTCCTACCCAAGCTCTTACTACTCCTGTGTTAGGCTCCATCGCCAAAAAGCCAGCATTTAGTAACTGAAAGTAGTATCGAATGGAATCCATTGGAGACATTTTTACTTTTTTTGAACCTTTTTCCCAATCATATACGGTCATTTGTACTGGTACGTTGAAAATGGAATCAATAGCTGCTTCATCCCAGCCTTCCAATTTTAATTCCTGATACCGCGTGGAAGTTTGGCGCGCTAATTTCAACAAACGCTCATCTTCCCAAGGTTTTTCATAGCCTTCCCAATGCTTGTCAAATGCAGTTTGTAACCCCTTTAAATGAGTAATGACAGCCTTTTCAGCCATTTGCTGCATTCGTGCGTTGATTGTTGTATAAATTTTTAAACCATCGGTGTAAAGATTATAATTGGTTTTATGTTCTTTATTGTAAGCATCCAACCATTCCTTTAACTCTACACGCAAGGATTCTCTAAAATAAGTAGCAATACCGTCATTGTGCGATTCGCGAGTGTATTGAAGGCGAATTGGCAACTGTTGAAAAGAATCGCGCTGTGCTTGAGTCAAATACTCATAGCGATACATCAAATCTAATACTGTGTTTCTACGCTGCTTTGCGCCTTCTGGGTTATTTAGTGGATTGTAAATAGTAGTTGCCTTAAGCATGGCAATCAACACTGCGGCTTCTTCTACATTCAATTCAGAAGGCGCTTTATTGAAAAAAACGTTTACCAGCCACTCTAATGCCATACGTATTGTTACTGAAAGCAACCGTATTCATATACAGTTGCAACAACTCGTCTTTGGAATAAAGTTGTTCCAATCTTCTTGCAATAAATACCTCTCGCAATTTATTGACAACCAACGAAAAATACTTATAATCTCTTCTTGGGTAAAGGTTTTTAGCCAATTGTTGGCTCAAAGTGCTTCCACCGCCAGAGGCTTTATCTTTCATCAGCACAGACTTGAAGAAAACGCGAAACCAAGAACGTAGATCCACGCCCATGTGTTCGAAGAAACGAGCATCTTCAGTAGCAATTAAGGCATTGATAACTGCTGGCGAAATATCTTTTAACTCTACATTCAAACGGTCTTGCACGTAATACTTACCCATCAGCAAGCCATCTGAAGAAATCACTTCCGATGCTACTGGGTTTTGAATAGCAAGCAATTCTTGATGGGTTGGAATTTTACCATAAAATCCAAAACCAATCAAAGCTACAAATACGCTGACTGTCAAGGCACCTAAACCTATTAACCCAAAAAATGAATAAATACTCCACATCAAAAAGGGACGCTTTTTTCTGAAGGCTTTAACGTTGGCACTTATGTTTTTTAAAGTGCCGCGAAATTTGGAAAATACTGACTTAATGCTGAAACTGGCTCTCATTGTTTACGGCAATTTTAATATGTTACGGGATATTGTTTATTCCTTACTAGTTGTTTTTGGGTTGTATTTCTTAAGAGTAAGCAATCAATAAAGTGTCAACTTCTTGTAGCTTGTTCACCATCAAATGACAAAACCATCACTCTTAATTTATACTTCATAACTCATACACCATTGGATGGTTATTTAGCCAAAAAGTAACAAATGATTATAGTTAATTATTGGTTAATCGCCATTCAACCTCATAGTACGATATAAGCAAGCGATGTGCTTGACGCACAACGTCTAATCTTGCTTTAGAATTTTCCCTTACCTTGTAGTTGATTAGTTTTCTTGTCTGCGAATTATGACTGTTGTAATAATGATAAAACAGTACAGAAAGTTCCCTTTAGAACAGCTTAAAATTTATATTTTAGCTGCATTTAGGTATTTTCTCTTGTCCCCTATATTCATTATTAGAACCTATCTTACAAAGATTTACGCCACTGATAAAAAAAGGTTGCAGCCTTTCTAAAAACAATTTATCTTATCATAAGATTCAGCAACGGAGCTATCTCTTAGCGCAATTACTACTTTCCAAGTAAACCTCCTAAGCCAGAGGGAAGGATTTCTTTTAAGCATTTTTTGAGTTTCTGCCGCTGCTAGTTCTCCTGCTGCCTGAAGCGCGCGATTGACTGCAATTAGAATCAAATCCTCTAATGCTTCGTGGTCTTGAAGATTAACTTTGGTGGCATCTAAATTCAGGTTAGTAATTTCCTTATTTCCGTTGGCGATTACCTTTACTGCACCATCCCCAGCTTGACCTTCTGCACTTATTTTGCTTAGTTTTTCCTGTATCTCTTTTTGTTGTGCTTCGATGTTACCAAACATTTTTCCAAACATATCGCTTTTTTATTCCATAACAACTTGAAGTATCACACGGTTGCAATAAAACAACAATTTACTGATACTTAGTATTTTTTCTTAGCAATACGATTACCCGTGATGGTACGCTGAGCGGCACAATGAAAGCGATCTACTTCTTCGGAGCGCAACTTTTCGTGCTTGGTCTTTCTGCCTTGCACTCTAGCACGCCACTTTTTCCAATTGTTTAAACGCATTTCGTATTTCATCAATTCAATTACTTCTGATTCTTTTAAACCGAATTGAAATTCAATAGCTTCGAAAGGCGTTCGGTCTTCCCAAGCCATTTGAACAATGCGATCAATATCTTCTTCTGTAAGGTTGTATTTTTCTATGATTTTCATGGAAAGCAAAACAACAAACCAAACTTAAAGTTGTCATCAAAATACTTTTTTTGAGTTTGAAGATAGTTAGCCAAAGTAATGAATAATTTTACGCCCATCAAGTCGCTTGAGTCGCTAGAACTCATGTTGCACACTCTACTCTATGAGATCATTTCTATGAAGGAGCGAACAGCAAGCAAGATTTAAAAAGAAGCTAGTCTTAAATCATGGTTGAAGACGAAGCCAAACACCTAATAGCAGCAACTCAGTTAAAAATTAGACTAAAAAAAACATAAGAGCTACCCAATTTCAGTTACTATTTGCGAGAATCTGGTCTAATCTACTGCGTTACATTACATAATGTAATAATCATCCGATGAAAAACTTTCTCTACGATTTTTTCGTGTGGTGCGCTGGCTCCGATAGAGCAGTGCTTGATCAGTGCGGGCAATCAGAACATATTAAACACGCAGGTTATGGCGGTTTGGTTATTGTACCTGCTTTACTTGGAGCGTGTTCTATGACTTACGCACTTTCTACTTTAACTACTAGTCCTCTTATTTACGTGGGTGGCGGCGTACTTTGGTCAGTTGTTGTATTGATGTTTGACCGATTTATTCTTTCTACTTTTCGCAAGTCGGAAGTATGGTGGAAGGATGTACTTTCTATCACATTCTTTACTCGATTGCTTTTTGCAGTAGGTATAGGTTTTATCGTTTCCCATCCACTTGTGTTGTTAGTATTCGATGATAGTTTGGAGCAAGAATTAACCACCATGCGCATCGAAAGTGAAAATGAATTACGCAATGCTTATCAGTCAAAGTTGGACACTATTCGCCAACGTGAAGACACTTTAGTTAGCCAGGTGAATGAAAAAGTAGAATACCGCCAGTGTTTGGAGCGTTTGTTACTTTTTGAAATGAGCGGAAAAGATACTACTCTAGCTTGTGGAACTAGCTCAGGCATCAAAAAATACGGACCAAGAGCTACAGAAATTAAAGAAGAAATCGTAGGCATCAATAAAGATATTACCATGTTGCGGGAGCAAAATGCTATTATTTCTACTAAAAATCAGCAAGAGTTAACCCAATTGTTGGCAGATCGAGATAAAAAGTTAGCTGAATTTACTTTCAGTACCAATTATTTGGCTAGAGAAATTGCCCTGCAAAGACTTGAATCTAGACCACCATCTGGTAAAGTAGTGTTACAGACTAAATGGTTTTTAATTTTGTTTTTCATATTCGTGGATATTCTACCTGTTACTTTCAAGGTAGTGACTAAGTACGGTGAATATGACCGACGATTGGCTAAGGAAGATGAGGTTATTATTCAATTCACCCACGCTCACGAGCGCGAGCAACATGAGAAAGTACGTAAAAGCTACATAGACCATCTAGCAACTCATCGCATACATCAAATTGAAAGTAATATCAGAGATACAGATGGTGAAGATTATGATGCCTTGCTAAAGAAAATTAAACCTTACTTGCAGTAAGATATTCAACTAGGGTCACCTTACAACCTTGCCCAGTTTGCTATTTGTCAATAAATGTTAGTTTTTTTGCAACATCGGTTCAACAATGGTCTGAGGGTTGCAATTACAGATATTAACCGAATAGCAAACTGGTAATATGTAGCGTATCAAGCAGTGCGTACCGCCAAAACCGCTTTTCTAACACTACCATGTTGCAGTAGCAGTTTTTGTGCTGTATCGTAGTCAAGGTCTAGTTCTTGCATCAGCATCCTCGTCCCACGATCCACTAATTTATTGTTAGTCAATTGCATATTGACCATTTTGTTGTCTTCTACTCTTCCCAAACGAATCATAACACTGGTGCTAATCATATTGAGCACGAGTTTTTGGGCAGTGCCAGATTTCATGCGCGTACTACCTGTCACAAATTCAGGACCTACAATCACTTCAATTGGGAAATCTGCTGCTGCTGCGACAGGTGTAGCAGCATTGCAGGTGATACAACCCGTCAAAATACCATGAGCGCGGCAATTGTTTAACCCATGTACCACATAAGGGGTAGTGCCAGAGGCTGCAATACCAATAACCACATCACCTTCGTTGATGAGATATTCCTGCAAATCTTTCCATGCCTGATTTTCGCTATCCTCTGCAAATTCCTGCGCTTTGCGAATAGCGGCATCCCCTCCTGCAATTAAACCGATTACCCAGTCGTCTGGTACGCCAAAAGTAGGTGGGCACTCTGAAGCATCCACAATACCGAGCCTTCCACTAGTACCAGCCCCAATATAAAACAATCGTCCGCCTCGTTCCATGCGACTTACAATTGCTTCCACTAGAGGAGTTATTTGTGGAATAATTTGTTCAACGGCATGAGGCACTGTTTTATCTTCTTGGTTGATGTTTTCCAAGAGTTCTTGTACACTCATTCGTTCTAGGTGTCGGTATTTTGAAGGTTGTTCTGTGTATTTTATCATGTTGAATTAAACTTTTATGAATATTTTTCTGCTGTACAGTATCCAAGCAATTCCAAGTAAAAACAAAACATTCGCCAAGGCGTAAGCCAAAGAGGCATTCAAAGGATTTGAAAAGACAACTTTAAATCCTTGATAGAGCCATTGTTGTAGGGTAATAGTTGTATCATCTTGCTGCCATTTAATGTAATAGCCTAGTTTGCCCAATTATTCCAGAAAGCACAAAAATAATCAAAGCGTTAGTGCCATACACGACAAAAGGTTTAGTCCACCATTTATATTGCAACACGTCCACTATCCAATAAACCACTGCCAACATCAGAAGCGCAATACCACCTGTGTAAAGCACGTAAGAACTAGTCCATATTTTTTTATTAATCGGGAAGCCCAAGTCCCAAAGCAACCCTAGAAATACTAGAATTGCGCCTACTCCAAACCAACCTACTAACATTTGGTAGGGTTCTTTTGTATTTTTCATCCAAAGCCCTGCCAATGCACCAATAATAGCAGTAACAATAGCTGGTAAAGTACTCAAAATTCCTTCTGGATCCCATACTTTGGATTGACTCCACAAGTGTCCGTGCAACAAAGTGTTATCCAGCCACGCCCCCAAATTAGTGGTTGGCTCCAAATTAGGTGGATAACCTCCTGGCACAGGAATTAGATACATCATGCCCCAATAACTCAATAAAAGTCCTACACCAGTATAAAGCAAGGTGCGCCATGAGGTATAAACAAATAGCGTGGCTGTTGCGCCATACACTAAAGCAATGCGTTGAAGTACGCCAGGAATTCTGATTTGACTAAAATTGAAAAAGGGAAAACCACTCAAAAAAATTCCAATTACAAAAATAATCAAGGTACGAATTAAAATTTTGCGTACCAACAACGATTTAGCGTCTCCTCGTTCCACGCGCTTACTAAGTGCCAGCGCAATAGAAACTCCTACAATAAATAAGAAAAATGGAAAAACTAAGTCAGTAGGTGTACAGCCGTGCCAATCCGCGTGCAGCAATGGCGCATATACATTTGACCAATCGCCAGGATTATTGACAAGCATCATGGCAGCAATTGTTAACCCTCTGAACACGTCTAAAGAAAGTAATCGTTGTTTTTCGTTCATATTATTTACAGTTATTGACTGCTGTTGTTTTGTATTTTATCCAACACACTAGATGGGTCTTCCCCGAGGTATTTTAGAGAGATTTTGGCATCATCCGCAAAATCACTTTGGGGATAAAATTGCAAGAATTTTTCGTAACGTTTTCTTGCTTCTTCTATATTTCCCAATTGGTTTTCGTAAAGAAAAGCACTCATAAACAATGCCATTTGTGCGTCCGCAGTGTTTGGATAACTTTCCATAATCCAGTCCTGCAAGTGCAAAGCAGTTTCAAAATCACCTAAACTATTAGCGGTTTCTGCGGCTTGTCGCAAGTGAATCACGGCACTATCTGAATCAGGTAAAATAAGGGCATAGGCTTCACTGGAAGCAATATATTGTTTGGCTACTCGCGTATCCATTCTACTCAAGGAATCTATGTACGTACCTTTGAATAAAGACTTCATTTGACTTTCTAAAGATACTGCATCGCCTAGTAAGCGTTGTTTAACTGCTTGATTCTGGGCATCTTGCGGAAAAGCGGCAAGATAGGCTTTATGAACAATAGCCGCAATTGTTAATCTTTGTTGATCTTCGTAAGCAGTTGCCAAGTCCAAGACATGCTCTGGGGTCAGTTGTTTTTTGAGTAACATTTTGAGGGTACTAATACCTTCTTCAAATTGGTCGTGTTCCAATTCCAGATGAGCTGCTGAAAGTAAGTATTGTCCAGTGGTGTCTGCTTTATAAGCAGCAATCAAAGCTGCCAAATTTTCTTCTGTGGGTTGACTAGAATATGCAGTTTCTAAATCCGTAATACTTGAACTAGAAGTTTCCGTAGTAGTGGGCTGACAAGCCACTGATAGTGATATAATAAAGAAGCTAATAACTCCGAATCTGCGCATGAATACGTAATTGTTTGAAATTCAACTTTTATCAAAAAATGAACAGGTTAATGATTGATTTACGTTTACAGAGCTTGACTTGTACCATTCACACACCAACTAAC
Source organism: Saprospiraceae bacterium (assembly GCA_012031785.1). GTDB lineage: Bacteria > Bacteroidota > Bacteroidia > Chitinophagales > Saprospiraceae > JAAUTG01. The sequence goes on from JAAUTG010000002.1 coordinate 40,223, forward strand.
CAGTGTGCTAACCAATGATTCATCTGCCTGTACTGGAAACAAAACCTATATCTTATTTTTTGACCCCACAAATGTAATTCAAAGTAGTATTTTCTATTCAAACATTTTTTTATACTTGCTGTTAATCCAAAAAATTCCTTACATGAAGGTCAATTGCTTTTGGTTTAGAAGAGATTTGCGTTTAGAAGACAATACAGGCTTGTATCAGGCTCTTACATCTGGGCTACCTGTATTGCCAGTTTTTATTTTTGATAAATATATCTTGGATAAGTTATGGCAAGCAGATGCCAGGGTGGAATTTATTTACAACACATTGCTAGAACTGCAAGCACAACTGAAAGAACTAGGAAGTACAATAATTGTACACTATGGTACACCAAAGGAAATTTGGGAGCAATTGACGCAACAGTATGAAATAAATACAATTTTTACAAATCACGATTATGAACCCTATGCCAAGCAGCGAGATGAAAGCATTGAACAATTAGCCACCAAGAAAGGAATTACTTTCAAATCTTTTAAAGACCACGTTATTTTTGAACACCTTGAAGTTACAAAGGACGATGGTACACCTTACACAGTTTTCACTCCGTACAGTAAAAAATGGAAAAAACTGGTAAATACTCCTTCTTTTAAGGCTATGCCTTTAACCTCCCACCCATCAGAACAGTACGTTAATCATTTTGTAAAACAACCTGTTCAAACCTTCCCTTCCCTAGAAAGTATGGGATTTCAATTAACAAATATCGAAATTCCTAGCAAAACAGTGGCTCAAAGCCTGATTAAATCTTATGACGAGAAGCGTAATTTCCCTGCTATTCAAGGAACGTCACGTTTGGGGATTCACTTTAGATTTGGGACTATCAGCATCCGAGAAAAAGCTCGAAAAGCATCTGAACTAAATGAAACTTTCTTGAATGAATTGATTTGGCGAGATTTTTACGCCATGATACTAGCTAATTTTCCGCACGTCGCGCAAGGCGCATTTAGAAAAGAATATGATAGAATTGAATGGCAAAACAACGAAAAAGATTTTCAGCGTTGGTGTGAGGGCAGTACAGGCTACCCAATTGTGGATGCAGGAATGCGTGAATTGAATGCCACAGGCTTTATGCACAATCGAGCGCGCATGATTACTGCCAGTTTTTTGACGAAGCATTTACTCATAGATTGGCGTTGGGGCGAGGCTTATTTCGCACAAAAGCTGCTTGATTTTGATTTGGCAAGTAACAATGGAGGTTGGCAATGGGCAGCAGGTTCTGGCACAGATGCAGCACCTTACTTTAGAATTTTTAGTCCTCAAGCACAGCAGGAAAAATTTGATAAAAACTTTGATTATGTCAGAAAGTGGGTGCCAGAATTTAAAAGTACAACTTATCCGAAGCCCATGTGGAGCATGCTGCTGCACGAGAACGTTGCTTATCAACTTACAAACAAGCGTTAGCCCAAAAAGCTACACAAAATATTTTTTGACAAAATGATGCCTTTTTGTGGTCAACTATTTCCACGATTTGGAATTAAGTTTGTAATTTTATGAGCTGATTATTAGTCTAATTATATGATGATGCCTTCGCAGATAACTTATCATTCTAAACTCTACAAAGATTTCAAGAGTATTACTACGAGAGCGATTTCGTACAATCATTCGTTTCTTTGAAGAGCGTGAAGCGCAGATTAAGGCTTTGGAGTTTGAAGAATACTTTGAAATAGCGGTCATTTATAGCCATGCTGTATTTGAAATAGGTGCTTATGCTAAGTACATGCGATATGCTAACGAATTACTGGTTGTTTCTATTGACAATAATGTTCAATTTTTTCAGGGCAAGGATATTTTTTGTCAAATCTTATTCAAAAAGGCTGCTGCACACTATAATTTAATGGAATACCAAGCAGCGGCGCATGTTCTAAAGGAATTGATAAAGATTGACCCCAACTATGGCGATGCTATTATATTGCTTAAACGAGTAACCAGAAAGTCAAAAACTGTATTCATTAAAACATACAGAGCTATTGCAGTATCGCTGTTCCTAATTGCCGCTCTAGTTATTGCCTTTGAACTTATTCTAGTTCAATCGTTTTGGAGCTCTTACCGAGATATGGTGGCGATTTCAAGAATTGCCATTTTTAGCCTAGGGCTAGTGGTGTTGATATTATGTGACCTTTACTTGCGCATCAATGCACACTATTCAGTGACTAAATTAGTGGATACTGCAAAAAAGAAAAAGGGATTTTCCTAAGCTGTAGTGAATTGATTAATCTTTAGAGATTGGTTTCAGAAAACCACTTTTTAATCTTTTTGATGAAAACAATAATACTAGGCTATTAATATCTAAAGCCTATCTCCTCACTTTCCAACCAAGGTATTTAACTAAAGTAGGCGTAAAATAATATATATATCTATTTTGTATTTAATTTTATTATCATACCTTTGTACCTAATTATAGCATAGTTTCCTTCGTGTTCGTTTTCTGAGCTACTTAATTTGTAAATCAAGATTATACGCAAGAGTATAGCTGGATGATGTTTGTTGTATTACATCACAGATAGGATGCCTCATGCCAAGGTACGGTTTCTTGATGTAAAATAGCAAGCAACTAATGGCTACTTGTTTGCGATTTCATAACTTAGCATAATATAGACTCTAATGCGTACAGAACATTTCATTTTATTCTTTGGAGTGATTTTTGTTTTTTGGAATTGTCATTCATTGCTGGCACAAGATGTAATAGGTGGAACGAATTTTACTAACGTCAAAATCACGACCAGTAATTCACAGGGTAAAGCGATTGGCGAAAGAACCATCTCCGATGCAGGTCTCCAACCTAACCTTAATGCTGCTTCCAGATTTCTAGGACAAGCTACCTTAGGGGCTGATTTAGAAACTATTACAGCTATTTCAGAAACGGGCTTTTCCGAATGGATTGATGCCCAAACCAGCTTACCCATAGCGTTTTCTTTGAAGACTTATGTGGATGAGCTAGTAGAAATTTATCGAGATTCTTTAGCTGCTAACGGGGAAGACCCTGAAGAAGCCTACGCGCGTTCAGAGTATTGGAGATTCGCTTGGTGGCAATATGTCATGAGTGCGCCAGATGTGCTGAGGAGCAGAGTCGCATTAGCACTGAGCGAGATTTTTGTCATTTCCGAAAACTCCCCCTTAGATGGTGAAACCAAAGGTTTAGCTAGCTACTACGATTTGTTACTAAAACATAGTTTTGGGAATTATCGAGACCTTTTATACGATATCTCCACGCATCCTACGATGGGAATTTACCTAACTTTTATGAACAACTCTAAAACGGATGTAGAGGATAATCAGTTCCAGATGAAATTATGCCCGTGAAGTAATGCAGTTATTTTCCATTGGTTTATATGAATTGAATTTAGATGGCACAAGAAAACTGGACGCTCAAGGCAATTTTATTCCCTCTTATGACAACGACGATATTGGAGAATTAGCAAAGATATTTACAGGCTTCACTTGGACAGATAGCCCTTCCTTTGGATCAGGAGCTAGAGCTGATACCAGCTACACACGCCCGATGAAAATAGATAATCGTTACCACGAACCAGGTGCCAAGTTTTTACTAAATGGCCAATATGCGCCAAATCGAAACCCTGTAAATGGTGCTGCGGATTTGGAAGATGCAATTAATAATTTATTTCAACATCCTAATGTAGGACCGTTTTTAGCTTTTCGTCTGATTCAGCGATTGGTGAAATCCAATCCTAGTCCCGCTTATGTGGCTAGGGTGGCAAGTACTTTTAACGATAATGGACAAGGTGTGCGTGGTGATCTGAAAGCAATAGTGAAAGCCATTTTACTTGATCCAGAAGCTAGAGACTGTGCTTTGGCTGATGATGTAGTGAACGGAATGCTGCGAGAACCTATGGTGCGATACACGCAATTGGCGAGAGCATTTAACGCTGCTGCGGATAACTCCACACGTTATCAGAACCGCATGGAAAGTTTTTATGAAAAAACTCAGCAGCGACCTTTGGCATCGCCTAGCGTATTTAATTTCTTCCAACCAGAGTTTCAACCGATTGGACCGATTGCGGAGATGGATATGTTCGGACCTGAATTTCAGATTTCCAACTCTTTGACCACTATTGGTTACGCTAATGAGGTTTACGACTGGACATTTGACGAAGATTTGATGGAGTATGGTGGCATCTATCCCTACGAGCAACGTCCGGCTGGTACAGATGTACAATTGGACTTAGATACAGAGTATGATTTAGTGCAACAAGGGAAAATAGAAGAATTGATAGAGCGTTTCAACTTGATTTTAGTACATGGTAAGATGACAGAACGCACCAAAACCATTATCAAAGATGCAGTATTAGAAGTGCCTAGCAATTTATTGGAATATAAAATGTACTTAGCGTTGTTCCTGACTATGATTTCACCCGATTACTTGATTATGCGATAAAACAGATTTACTCATTTCGCAATTGTCAAATTAAATTCCTCATTCTAAAAAAGAAAAAATGGCACATCAACCATATTCGAGAAGACGTTTTCTAGGAGAAGCCAGTTGCGCGGCTTTAGGGTCAATGACATGATGTCTTCCCTAATGAATTTAAAATTACTCAATGCACTAGCTCAACCGCCCCTCACGACTAACAATGATTACAAAGCCTTAGTCTGTGTACTATTAGCAGGTGGTAATGACTCGTTCAATTTACTAGTACCAACAGAAAGTGATGAATACGCTGCATACACTGCCACTCGTTCGGATTTGTCGCTATTAGAGGCACAGTTGCTACCGATTAGTCCCTTAAATACAGAAAGTAGAGGTTTTGGGATACACCCAAGTATGGCAGGTGTTCAACAACTCTTTTCACAAGGTAATCTAGCTTTTTTAGCTAATATTGGTACTTTAATTGAGCCAATTGCTGGATATAGCGAGTATAGGTCAGGCATCAAAAAACTACCATTGGGTTTGTATTCGCATTCTGACCAGATTCAACACTGGCAGACTTCTGTACCGCAAAGTCGAGAGGCAATAGGTTGGGGTGGTCGTTTAGCCGATATCTTAATGTCCACCAATGCTAATCAGCGTATCTCGATGAACATTTCGCTTTCTGGTCGCAACGTATTTCAAGCAGGTAACATGAGTTTGGAATATACTATCTCTAATCAAGGTAATGGTGCTGAAGGTATCACACCAGTATCAGGATATGGTAATAACGGGCTGTTGCAGCGCATTCGGGACCAAGCAGTGAATAATTTATTGGAAGACGTATATGCTAATATTTTTCAGTCCACGATTTCTTCTTTGACAAAAGATTCCATAGATGCTCAAAAGGAATTTGCAGATGCTATTGCTCAAGTTGCGCCTTTTAACACCACTTTTTCTGAGCATTATCTTTCCAAAAATATGCAAATGGCTGCCAAAGTAATTGCGGCTAGAGAAAGACTTGGATTTTCACGCCAAACTTTTTTTATGACGTTTGGCGGTTGGGATCACCACGACGAAGTGCTGAACAATCAATTGAACATGTTAGGTATTGTCAATAACGCCCTAAATGAATTTTATCAGGTATTAGAAGAATTAAATGTAGCTGATAAAGTTACTACTTTTACAATTTCCGACTTCGCACGAACGCTTACTTCTAATGGTAGAGGTTCTGACCATGCTTGGGGCGGGAACCAAATTGTCATGGGTGGTGCAGTACAAGGGCAACGCATACTGGGACAATATCCTGACTTGAAGTTAGATAATAATCCACTCAACATTTCTGGTAGAGGGGTAATGATTCCAACGACTTCCACAGATTCTTTTTTCGCAGAAATGGCACTTTGGTTTGGAGTATCGCCGAATGATCTAGTTAAGATTTTACCCAATATTGGTAACTTCTACACACCTGGTTCAGCTACACCGCCAATTGGATTTTTAGATATATGACGTTATGCTCACCGACTATTGACAACCTAATATTTAGACAAATACTAAGCGGTCAATAGTCGTAGCACTAAGAAAAAAGTAAAATTGAACTGTCCGAATGATTTAATTTGAATTTAGTTTTTGAGTGATGTTTTAATAGTCAATTCATTACAATAAGCAAAAAAATAACCATCATGGGAAAATATCTCTACTTTATATACGCTACGTTACTTTTTAGTACGCAATACGTAGCAGCTCAAACGCCTGCCTGTTTAGGTGAACAAGGCAAAGTGCAGTGGTATTATTATGAAAATATTTCAGGAAGTGGACTAAGTTCTTTATATGCTGCTCATAGTTTTCCTCTCAGTCCGAATGGGTTTGTAGAATTAGCAAAATTACAATCTCCCAGCAATTATAACGATAACTATGGCGCACTCACGAAAGGGTTTATCAAAGCACCACTCACGGGGAAATATGTATTCAATATGACTGGTAACCAAGAATGTACCTTTTTTTTGAGTACCACATCAAACCCATCGGATACTACAAAAATAGCGAGGGTACCAGACTTCACTAACTCCACAGAACACACTAAATATGCTGAACAGACTTCCGACACCTTAGAATTAGTAGCTGGTCAATACTACTATTTGAGTGGTACCACAAAGAAAGCACTGGTTCTGACTTTTCAAGGGTACATTGGAAAACACCTAATACGATTACAGGCATTACTTGGGAAATTATTTCTAATGTCTATATTTTTGGCTACACCTGTGTTACGACTTGTCCTCTAAAAGGAACACCTTGCGATGACAACGACCCGAATACAGTGAACGATGTACAGGATGGTATTTGCAATTGTATTGGAACACCTTCCAATGCGGACGCTTGTGTGGGTGAACGAGGGACTATTAAAGCCCTTTATTGGGACGATATTACTGGAAATAAAATTTACAACCTGCAATCTTCGCCCAACTATCCGCTAAAACCCAATAGAATAGAATCTCTGGATAAGTTTCAAGGACCTATTATCCATGCCAATAACTTTGGTTCAAGAGTAAGGGCAATTTTGATTGTACCTGTTACAGGTGCTTACACGTTTAACATTACAGGCGACGACGAAACTTGGCTTTATTTTAGCCCTACGCCTAGCTTTGAAAACGCTACTGTGATTGCGCAAATTTCGAACTGGACTAATGAAACAGAGCATGACAAATATGTCGGACAAACTTCTAATACCTTTCAATTACAAGCTGGGCAACTTTGTTACCTAGAAATTAATCATAAAGAAGGTACGGGTGGCGACCACTTTGCAGTACATTGGAAAACACCTTTTTTACCAACTACCAATGGAAAGTAATTGATGGCATTTACTTACACGCTTACGATTGTGAAATTGCTTGTATTCCGCAAGGTACACCATGCGACGATAATGATCCACTGACTTACAACGATATATATAATACGGATTGTGCTTGCGCTGGTACACCCTGCCCCAACGGAGATTGTACTGGACTGGGTAGCGATCCAAGTTTCCCAGCTTACGACAAATGTGCGCCAACTGATAAGCACTCCAACAACCCAGAAGATGCTTGGCTATCTTGTTCGCCTTCTCCAAATCCAAATACTGCCAGAGGAACTACTCACTGGATTCAATACGACTTTGGGAATATCGTAGGTTTAAGCCAAACCCAAATTTGGAACTATAACGTGAATGATGACTTGGGTAGAGGGTTCAGAGAAGTGGCAATTGACTATTCAGAAGATGGTGTTAATTGGACACAACTGGGTACCTATAATTGGGCGCAAGCGACAGGTTTGGACGGATATGAGGGCTTTGTAGGTCCTGACTTCGGGGGAGTAAATGCAAGATACGTTTTAATTACGGCATTGAGTAATTGGGATGGTAGCAATTGTATGGGATTCAGTCAAATAGAATTTTCTACAGTCACCCCTGAATGTCCACAGGCGGGACAAGTGTGTAGTAGTCAAGGCGAGCCACTTGCTGTTTACAACATTAACTGCCAATGTGTGCCATTAAGTGTGCCTTTTAACGACTGTATAGCTGGTGAATTAAATTTGAATGCCAATCCTATCACCACAGGTAATTACAGCGCAATTTTTACCATTACTTCTACGGGAACTATTCAAAATACAGCAACTGTAAATATGGTGGCAGGAGAATCTATTACCCTTTTGCCAGGTTTTACTGCCGCAAATGGTAGCAATTTTACTGCCGTGATTATTGTTTGCGCGCCTTCTGATAATAATGCTAAAGATGCTACACTGGCTACGCTTAACGACGAAGTACCCACTATCGGATTGCAATTGGAAGAAGCCAAGACAACCATTGCATCAGAAGTAACGGATTTAACAGTAAGTCCTTCTCCATCAGATACTTGGACGAGTATTAATTTTACCTTACCTACTAATACTAAAGTAAATTTATCGCTTTGGGATAGTGCAGGAAGATTAGTAGAAACACTAGCGAACAACCAGTTTTTTGAGCAAGGCATCCACCAGAAAAGTTTTCCTGCCCATCGCATACCGTCTGGGATTTATTTTGTCCTACTCAAGACGGAGACAACCATTCTGACTAAGCAATTGGTTGTGGTAGGTACTTTGTAGTACGAGGTAGAATAGAGACTTTGTATTGCAAAGTCTCTATTCCCGTTTTGTTTATTTATTCAGTTTTAATTATTTAATAATGAAAGCGAACACATATATCATTCTAATTATGCTGCTTTTTTTGGTTACCGGAAAAGCACTTGCCCAACCCGATTGTGCAGGTCCACAAGGTAGCGTGAAGTGGTACGCTTGGGTAGGCGTGAGCGGTAATAACTTTTCTGCGCTGACCAACTTGCATCAATTTCCTAAGAGTTCAGACAGCGGTTAGGGTATTAACTCGTTTGGAATCACCTTACAATTTTGCCGAAAACTTTGGCTCTATGATTAAGGGGTACATTCAAGCACCAGCCACTGGGAGCTATCTTTTAATATTACAGGGGACGACCAAAGTACCTTCTTTCTCAGCACCTCCGAAAATCCTTTGGATACTAATCGAGTTGCTTTTGTACCCGGTTATTCTAGTTCCGCTCAATATACTAAATATCCTGAACAGACTTCCGATACTTTGCAGTTGGTGGCAGGGCAATATTATTACTTTGAGGTGCAGCACAAAGAAGGTGTTATAGGGGATTTTGTGCGCGTACAATGGAAAACGCCAAGTACAATAAGCACCGCAACTTGGACGATTATACCAGGCAGTAATCTTTACAATTATGATTGTTTTGAAACCTGCCCAAAAAAGGGAACACCATGTAACGATAATAATCCTAATACCATTGAAGATATGGAAGATGGCATTTGTAACTGCCTAGGTACGCCTGCCAGTACAAACGATTGCTTAGGGAGCAGAGGAAGTATTGAAGTCTTTTATTGGGATTCCATTCCTGGTATTGGTATTCATAACTTACATCAACACCCAAAATATCCTTTATCTCCAAATCGTAAAGAAATTGTAACACAATTTAAAGGACCAACCATTTCTAATCAAGTAAACTATTACGGTTCGAGGACGAGAGCAGTTTTATTAATTCCTGCCACAGGAGAATATACCTTTAATGTTACAGGGGATGATGAAACTTGGTTGTATTTTTATCCAGGGATATCTTTTGACAGTGCTACGGTAATCGCTCAAGTGCCTAGCAACACAGGAATTACGCAATTCAATAAATTTATTGGTCAGCAATCCAAAACTTACAATTTAAAGAAGGGTCAACTTTGCTACATAGAAATCAATCATAAAGATAATGAAGGTACTGATTATTTCAATGTCTATTGGAAAAGTTCTATTTACGGAACAGACGATTGGAAACTCATAGATGGAATTTATTTGTATCGCTACGCTTGTGAAGTGCCTTGTATTCCAGAAGGTACGCCTTGCAATGATGGCAACGCCAGCACTCACAGTGATGCCTATGATGCTAATTGTAACTGCGTAGGTGTTCCTTGTCCAAATGGCGTTTGTGGAGAAGCGTCAAAAGGTTAGTAAAATAGTAATGTTACGCAATTCGCTACTTGTTTTCAAAAAGGCGGATAGCCTATTGCGTAACACTCTAGTTTGATGTCCATTAAACTAACCGCCTTGTAGTGCAGTTAGGCGTTCCTTAGCAGCTTCATAATCTGGAGACATGCGAAGGGCTTGTTCATAATCCAGTTTGGCAGCATCAGAGTTACCCAATAGCTCATTGGTATAGCCACGATAGTAGTAAGCGCGGATGTGGGTAGGTGAAAATTGGATAGCTAAATTAAATTGCTGGTACGCCTCGCTCAGTTTCTCCAAATCCAGATAAAGTAAACCAGCATTGTAATAAGCCTCTTCGTATTGAGGGTCAATCAAATTAATACTTCTGTAAATAGCGATAGCTCCTTCCAAATCGTTAAGTGTGTTAGTTAAATAATAAGCTTTCGCATGATTAGCCTCAACACTATTTGGTGCAATTTTAACTGCATTATTAAAATACTGCAACGCCAAAGGGTCTTTCCTAGTAGCATACAATTGTCCTAATTGTAACCATCCTTCTATCAGTTGCGCGTCCATATCCACAGCTTCTTGAAAACTATTAATCGCCCTTATCGTATCCCCCATTTCCTTCAAATTCATACCCATCAGAAAATACGCAGGCGGTGTTTGACGGTCTTGTCGCAAAATTTGATCTATGGTCTGCAAAGAGGCTTCATATTTGGTCAATATCATTTGGAACTCCGCCAACTTCAAAAGCGTAGGGGTGTTTTTAGGATAAAAATTAGCTGCCTTCTCTAGTGTTTCTAGCGCCAATCGAGATTTGAAATAGTCCAAATAAACATCTGCCAACAAGTGTAAATAATCCACATTCATAGAATCTATACTCAAGGCTTTATTCAAATCATTGATGGCATTATCATAGCTTTCATTTTCATAAAGTAACGCTGCCCTTGCCGCAAACAAAGTAGGATCATCGGGATTGATTTTTATGGCAGCACTTATATTGTCAATAGCAGGATTGCCGGTGGCTTCCAATGAAGTTTCGGAGGTGGACTGCTTTTCTCCACAATTCCACAGCAGACCAACCAGAACTAGCACCATGAAAAACTGTTTGTATGGCATATTAATTTGTTATTGCGTTGATTTGTTTGTTACAGTGACTTTAATAAAACGATTTCACAAACCAACAGTTTGACTTTTGTTTTCACTTTAGTTATTTTTCATTTTATCAACTGTTCATAATGATAAAAGATTTTCTGTATCCCATATATTTTTTGTTTTTTAGTAGCATTTCCTTACAAGCACAAACTTTAGAGTGGTTCGCGCACTTGAAAAGCCCTTTTAACGCAACGCTTGACGCTATTGAGGTACAGCCAAACCAGACACTATGGGGTGGGGGGAAGTTTTGAAGAACAACTTGACGTTCCAGGCTTTTCGTTAGCAACATTTGGTGGAACAGACATTTTAGTCGGACAAACGGATGCACAAGGTAATTTATTACAATTGGTGTCCGGCGGAAGCAGACTAGACGACCATCTAGCAGACATCGCACAAACTATTAATAATCAGTTAATTGTCATTGGGACATTTTGGTTAGAAGCTCAATTTGATACCCTTATCTTGACTTCAAATGGAAGCGCACAAGGTGTTTTTTTAGTCAGCTACGATGAAGCCTTGAAAGTAGAATGGGGAAAATCCATTTCTGCCAGTCGAGCAATCACAGTTGAAACCCTTGAAACAGACACCAGTGGAAATATTTGGATGATTGGTAGTTTTTCAGGCAACTTGTTGCTTGGAGATAGCTTATTGTTCTCTACTATGCAAGAAGTCTTTATGCTGCTATGTTTTGATTCAACAGGTAAAATGATAACTGCTTTTCGAGGGAATGAATCGGTTAAAAAATATCGGAAAATCAATAGTGAGTATGACAGATGGCAGCATCGTTTTTACAGGTAATTTTGAAGGGGATTTCATCTGGGGAAAGGATACCATCGTGACCAATACCACAGATACAGATATTTTTTAGCTGCGATGGCAAAGGACGGTACACCAATTTGGTTACGAAAAGCTGGTGGCGTATTTAAAGATGAAGTAGAAAATATAACATCAGCAGCGGGTGATCTATTTTTAACTGGTAATTTTATTGGAGTGTTAGCTATTGAACAAGGCATACAAATTCAGTCCGTTGGATTTAACGACAATATTTTTTTATTGCGCTATCAAACAGACGGCTCACCTGTGTGGGCAAAATCTATTGGTGGCGTGGAACTGGAACACGTCAATGCTTTAACTACTAATGGAGAACAACTCCTCTTAGGTGGATATTTTCTGGACAGATTGGCGTTAAATCGAGATACTTTAATAGGGAACATAGGTCAATTTAACGGCTTTTTGTTACAAACTGACTTGAATGGGACTCCTACTTGGGCAAAATCACTTGTCGCTACTAGTACTCTATTGGTGTCAGATGTTGCTTTTGGTACTTCTAAGGAAATTATTGCAAGCGGCTTTTTTCAAGGCGATTGGGAAGAATTAAGAATACAAAGTCTTGCATTCAATCCATTTCTTATCGCCTCTTCGTTCGTTAGTGCAAGCGTTTCTTCAACAGAATCTATGCCTATTAAAGTGGATTACTCGGCAGCAGAACAAAAAATCAACATCATCACAGACTTGCTTGATTATTACATACAGATTGCAGACCGTCAAGGTAAAATTTTATCCATCCATCCTAGTCCCAAAAGTATAGATGTAAGTAACTTACCAGCAGGTATTTATGTAGCTATCACGCTTCATAAAGGTCAAAGGTTTAGCGTTCTATTTATGACCTATTGAATTAGTAAACTTTAATTCTTGAAAAGAATCAGCGTAGTTTTTTACCCAAGATGCACAAATATTTATTTGACTATCAATCCTTTAAACGGCAACTAATTTTGTTTAAACCAATCCAAACAGCCGCCAAAGCACTTAGACCAATAACTCAAAAAGGCAACAATCAGGTTCTCGCTGATAGTGAGCAGGCAATTGAGCGGTGTTAGATAATTGGTAGATACCCAAAAAACGAAATCCTGAAGAAGTATAATGATTAATCAGTTTCACGTTGTTACCCAATGTATCTAATCTAACATAATTTTTACCTGAAGATGCAGCATAATTTTTCGCCCATCCTACAATAGCATCAATATACCTATTGCCTCGAAAATCTGGATGAGTAGCAATACGATGAATATAAATAGCATCGTTCTTATCTTTTTCTTCCCAAATGTCTTTATCCTCAAAAGTAATTGCCCAATTACAAGCAATAGTATCGTCCACAACGATTTTCCAATGACGCTGTGCTTCAATCTCGCGCATGATAAAGGATTTTTCAAAAATGGGCCAAACCACCATATTTCTTTCCGCTTGAAGGTTACGGGCTGCTTGGTACAAATTTAAAATCGCGTCCGCGTCGCTGGGTATGCAGTTCAAGATTTCCATGCTCTGTCTGATTTTGATGTTTGTCTTGAGTGGTGGCAAATGATACTAGGGACTAGCAAGTACCGCACACTCAAATGATAACTGTGATGATTCGTACAACAAAAATCAGCACATTACAGGTAATAAACAAATCCGAAACTTGCTATTTTTTACTCGTGCTCAAAAGCGATACAATCACAAAACAGATTGTCCTATTGATTGATTATCCAACGCTTATTGCTAAACAAATCGCTAGAAGGCACTTTTTCTTCTAAAAAATGGATTTTGAATCGGATTTCAAAAGTTGAAGCATGGTCGTGGATAATGTATTCGCCTTCTCGTATCAATCCTTTCTTCACATCAAGTTGCCTGCATATTTCTTGGTCGAGTAGATAGCTCGTACCTACCACAAATTTGGGCTTACTAAAAAAACGGGCTATGGTTTCTTCGGACATACTACTTTTATCAAAAGCAAAAACAAGCCTATCTTCGTACTCCTTCGTAATTTTTGCTTTCCCTTGGTATTTTTGACAATAACCACTACTCAACACTAACTTTTCCATATCTACCAGTACTTTGCAGATACCTGCACCTTGGCATTTTTTAGAAATTTCACCCAGTATAACTTGTCCTACAATAAAGCAATTCGAATCCATGCTGCTCAACCATTTGAAATAGAATCAGTAAATCAATTGTTTAATACCCAACTTGATTAATAATAGAAGTCAACATAAGTAGGAAAAGAAAAGGCAGCTCTATTGGAATAATGCTCAGTAAAGCTGCCTTCTGAACGTAAAGTCTAAAAGCTAATTTCACAGAAACGATAGAATCGCATCACAATTAGATGATAACGAATTCTTTATAGTAGTAACACCAGTTTAAAAAAATGTACAGTATTAAGTCATCTGCGTCTTGGTTGATTATGGAGGTATTTTACTTCAGTAACACAAAGATAGGTAACGATTAAAGTAACTGAAAGTCGGTTTAGCAGAAAAAAAACGTACACATTTTAATGAAAACATTGAAAATAAAAAAGCAATAAAAACCTGTAAATCAATAAATAATCAGTGAAAACTAAACATCAAAAATCAAAAAGTAACGAAAATGAATAATATTTTTTTAATAAGTAGCAAAATAGATTTATTGATTTTGAGCAATAATTTTTTGCAAAAATCTCTTAATTCTACGTATATTGTGGCTAACCTGTTTGTGAAAGTTTATTATTTTTAGTCATTTTGGCAACCAAAATTTTACTATTTCTTTAATAAATCGCTCTATTTCATTAACTTATAGTAAAACTTGCATTATGATTTGTATTAAACAAAAATCTAAACATGATGAATAAGTCTTTGATTTTGTTGGTTTTCATGCTGCTAGTTGTTTTTTCTTGTAAAGAAGAAGTAGTTTCCACGAAGCCACAATTTAGTAACATTGTGGAGGCAGTTTATGCTTCCGCTACGGTGCAACCCGCTACATCATACACCGTTTTTGCAGAATCAGGTGGCATGATAGAGCAAAAATTAATAGTGGAAGGAGATGTGGTGGAAAAGGGACAAGTGTTGTTCAGGATAAGAAGTACCGCAAGCGATTTGAATATAGAAAACGCACAACTCAACTACGAATTGCTGAAAGATAATGCTCAAGGAGAAGCGAATGTGTTGAAGGAGTTGCAAAACAACTAGAATAGTGCAATTAAAATTGCGCAACGATTCTTTGCTGTATGCCAAACAGCAGCGTTTGTGGGCGCAAGGCATTGGTGCACAAAATGATTTGCAAAATAGGAAGCTCGCCTACGAGGTGTCCCAACGCGAGTACAATGCGCTGAACAACCAAATTCAACGAACACGAACAGAATTTGGCAATCAACTCAAAATTGCTCAAAATCAGATTCAGCGAGCAAGTGTTGCCAAACAAGATTTTACGATTGAAAGTAAAATGGATGGAATCGTGTATGAAGTCGCCAAAGAATTAGGCGAATTGGTACTTCCACAACAACCTCTAGCAGTGGTTGGCAGTAGGGATAATTTTATAATTGAACTGTTAGTGGATGAGCGAGATGTGAGCAAAATTGCACTTGACCAAAAAGTCCTCATTCGTTTAGATGCTCAAAAAAGTGAACTCTTTGAAGCGACTATCACCAAAATTGCACCTAAAGTAGAGCCAAGAACACAAACTTTTTTAGTGGAAAGCCGCTTCACTAAAGCACCTACTCGTCTATATATGGGACTTTCAGGAGAAGCCAATATTATTATTGCCCAAAAACAACAAGCGTTAACTATTCCATTGGCTTATTTGATGAATGGCAATAAGGTGTTAACAGAACAAGGAGAAATGCTCGTAGAAACTGGTTTGCGTAGCTTAGATAAAGTGGAAGTGCTTTCGGCACTTGATACGGCTACGGTTATCTTAAAACCTCAATAGTATGAATATCAAGATATTATTCAATATTGCGAGAACACATCTGGTTTCGCGCATTAAGCAATCTTCCATTGCTGCACTAGGAGTTACCTTTGGGATTGGTACATTCATTACCTTGATGGAGATTTTATGACAGGCTTAAATGGACTTTTGGATAATTTAGTCCTTGATAGAACGCCGCACATT